>JBGSSS010000178.1:0-30644 GCA_041736895.1 Pirellulales bacterium | reverse complement strand
TTGCCAATCCTTCATGACGATCCTCCTCGTTGAAACCCCGGTCAGGGCCTTCCTCAGGAGGATCGTCTTATATTTTCGCTCGAAACGGCAGAGCCTCTTCAATTCTCACCGGCAGAGCCGGTGGATTAACTTGGATTTAGTAGCAGAAGCAAAGCCGCTAATCTTCCACTACAATTATGTTCGCTCCTGCAATTTCAGGCAAATGAAATACCGTAGCGTCGCAAAACAGTTCTCCGGATGCGCTTCCTTTGACCACTCCTTCCAATCGCCGCGAATTTCTCAAGGGTCAAGCTGCGTTGCGGGCTGCGCGGGATTTGACGGCAAATTTTGGACGGGAAGGAACTGGTTTGGGTGGAGTAGGGGAGGGGGATTCAGCGAACATGACATGGAGCGACTCCGCCTCGGCGGGGTATCTCGTACGTTACACCCGCAAGGCGATGGCCTGTGAATGGGAGGTGCTGCTCAATTACCACGACCAGGCAATCGGCACGCCTTCCGCACTGGCGGCGCTCGATTTGGTCGAGGAACTCGAAGCCCAATTGACCGTCTACCGCGACACGAGCGAGCTCAGCCAACTCAATCAACGCGCGTTTGAACAACCGATCGTGGTCGAAGAACGCTTGTTTCAGTTACTGCAAACGGCGGCCTCGATTTGGCGAGAAACCGGCGGAGCGTACGATATCACCAGCGGGCCGCTGACCAAGGTCTGGGGCTTTTACCAACGCCAAGGTCGTTTGCCGAGCGAAGTTGAAATCGCGGCGGCCCTGAGCTACGTCGGCATGCAAGCCGTCGCATTAGATTCCGCCGCGCGAACTGTGCAGTTCACCAAATCGGGCCTCGAACTCAATCTGGGCAGCATCGGCAAAGGGTATACGCTCGATCGCTGCGCCGAGCTCTTTGCCGCAGCGGGCGTCATGAATTATTTGCTGCACGGCGGCAACAGCAGCGTCCTCGCGCGTGGCGGGAGTGGCACCGACGATTGTTGGTGGATCGGCGTTCGTGATCCGTTGCGGTCCGAGCGGCGAATCTTCGAGGTCGCCGTCCGCAATCGGGCTGTCGGTACTAGCGGCGCCGCTGTGCAGTTCTTCATCCACCGCGGCGAGCGCTATGGCCATATCATCGACCCGCGCAGCGGCTGGCCCGCGCGCGGTTTGCTCTCGGTCACGGTTCTAGCCCCGACCGCCGCCGAGGCGGACGCGCTGGCCACGGCGTTTTATGTGCTTGGACCCGCCGGTTCACGCGAGTACCTGGCCAAGCATCCCGACTCCGCGGCGCTGCTTTTTACGGCGGGTGAAAAATCAGGCACTTGGGACGTCGAGGCGGTCAACTTCGCGGAGGACGATTTACGCCGGATTTTGGAACGCGGGTAATCGTGCTGGCAGTCTCATTGTTAGCAACAACCAGCCAGCAGCGAGAGCCTATTGAGCACTGAATCACGAAACTCTCATAAAACGAGTTACTCGTCTGCAAAGACGTTTTAATCTTGGGAAAACGCGAAACCCGTGTTGATTTTGCCGGGTATGTCTTGGCGGTATGGCGAAATTCTTCGCCGCAGATAGGAAATTGACGCGTGATTTCTTAGAATGTTGCCAATCATGTCTAGCGGTTCGCCAGCCTGCGTTTTTTTATTTTTCGTTCGAATTCTTTTGGGGTGTTCATCGTGATCCTTCCTATGAATCGCTTCTTTCGTCTGCCGCTGTTTTCGCAGGCGCTGGTCTGCCTGATTGCGACGGCATTACTGGTGAGTAGCAACCGCTTGCAAGCCGCGCCCAAGCAGGGCAACTCGCTCGATTGGGTGCCGGCCGACGCCTCGTATTACACGGTCGGGTTTCGTTACGGCGAGCAAATCGATTTGCTGTTGAAGTCCAACGCTTGGAAAACCTTTAGCAACATGGGCAGCATCCAGTTGGGCTGGGCTCAGGCGAAGGGTTTTCTAGCCCAGCCCGGCGGACCGATCGATGAATACCAAAAATTCATGCTCGACCCGGAGAACAAGGATCTCGAGACACTGGTCAAGGAACTTTTCGCGACCGAAGCGTTCGTGATTGGCGACAAGCAATTCGCCCCGACCTTCGACATGTTGAAGACGGCCTACAGCGGCATTTTCCAAGCGGCCCTCGTGGCCAGTTTCTCGGCCGACATCAAAGGTGAACGCAACGAGCCGTCTCCTGAAGAGATGATGGCTGCGTTTTTCTTCATTCTCAATGAAAGAATCAACGACGTCGTCATTCCCAACACGCTGATCGGCTTCAAGATCAAAAGCACCGATATCGCCGAGAAGCAATTGCAACGTCTCGAGTTGTTGGTCACCCGCCTGCTCGCCGCCCAAGCTCCGCCGCTTGTTGATCGCTTCAAACGTGTCAAAGTCGGCGGCGGCAATTTTCTATCGATGACGATCGAGGGCGACCTGATCCCGTGGGACGAAATTCCTTGGGCCGAAATCGAATCCGAAGCGGGGCAATTCGACAAACTCCGCAACAAACTCCGCCAACTCAAGTTGAATGTCAGCCTGGGTGTCAAGGACGGCTATCTGCTGCTCTCGATTGGGAACAACAATGATTACCTGACCAAATTGGGGACCGGGCCGTTGCTGCTGGATACGCCGGAATGCAAACCACTGCTGCCGCATTTGGGGCCCGAATTGTGGTCTGTCGGTTATCAAAGCCGCGGCATGCGCAGCACGATGAGTGGCATGACCAAGGAAGCGGTTCAAGGCTACTCGGATGTTTTGTATGCGATGCTTCTCGAAGTGGAATTGCCGGATGACCTGAAAGCCCGTTTGGAGAAAGACCTTAAATCCTTGACCAAGGAGATCAAGGGGTTAGTACCGGAAATCGGCGCGTCGCTCTCCTGGACCAAGCATGTGCCGCAGGGACTAGAATCTTGGTCTTATGATTGGAGCGAGAACCTCTACGCGGACACGAGCAAACCGCTCGACATCCTCAAACATGTCGGTGGCAATCCCTTGCTGGTAATCTCGGGCCGGGGCAAGTATCGACCTGAGGACTATGACTTCGTCGCCAAGTGGGCCAAGACGGCCTATGGCTACTTCGAGCAATATGGCTTGCCGCAAATTCCGGAGAGCGAACGCCCCCAAGTCGAAAAGGTACTCGACCGCGTTTTGCCGATGTTCAAGAAATTCGACGAAATCGCCCGCACCCAATTGCTGCCCGCCGGCAAAGACGGACAATCCGCGTTTGTGATTGACCGCAAGATCGAGAGCAAGCAATGGATTGGACCGATGCCTCCGTCGGAGAATCCCCTGCCCTTTTTTGAAATGGCGATCGTCAGCGGGATCAGTGATGCCGACAAACTCAAAGCCGGTATGGTGGGTCTTCGCGGAATCGTCGACGATGTCGTCGCGCTGGTCAAAGAAATGAACCCCGGCGAAATACCCGCCGACTACAAAATCCCTGATCCCAAGTCACGGCCGCTGGGCGAAGGAACCGTGTGGTGGTACGACCTCCCGGCAGAGGTGCAGGATCAGATCGCCTTGGATAAGCAAATCCTGCCGCATTGGGGCCTGGTCAAATCGGTCGCGGTCGCGGGCACGTCGCCACGGCAAACCGCTTTGATCTTTTCCGGCACCCCGTTTGTCCCCAATTCGTTTCTTCGCGAAGCCGTGGACAAGCCGATTTCAAATCTAACCTCCATTCAAATCGGTAGCCTTTTCGACACGTTCGTTCCTTGGGTCGAATATGGTTTTGGCCTGGCCATGAAAGAAACCCAAGACACGACTCAAAGGATTATCCTGAGCTCAGCACAATCCGATATCAAAACGACGCTGCGTGTGTTGGGCTGCCTGAAGACTTACAGCAGCTTTACCCGCAGCGAAGGGACCGCCATTATGACGCAAAGCCTGCTTGAGATCGAAGACCTAAAGTAGGCCCGAAATATTGTCAATCAAAACTTTTTCTGAGCCGCCGGGAATCGCCCGGCGGCTTTTTTGTTTTGGGAATGAATAATAAGTGCAAAGTGTCTGATCAATTTCGGTATCGCGGCAATTCTGATTGGCATGAGTGACAAAAACAGATTAAAATTAGGGTCTACAAGTGGGGTTCCTGTCACGAAATTCGCGTGACCGGAATGCCGCGCGAGAATTCCTTCCCGCTCGCGTGCCAGGGTGTCCATTGCAGTCAAGCGATTCGTTGACCAGGACAATTCATGAAGATCTGTAATATGCTATCCAAGCTGGCTTGCCATTGTTTGGTCTCTCTTGCCATTAGCATCATGGCGCTGAACGCTTGCTCGTTGCTCGTGATGGCTGCCGATCCCACTGTAAAGAAAGAGGCAGCAAAGCCCGAAGTTGCAAAGCCAATCGCCCCGGAGTTCTCCGCCGACGACCAGAAATTCTACACCGACCAGGTCAAGCCGATCTTGGTCAAGCATTGCTACAGTTGCCACAGCCATGCCGGTGGTGAAGCCAACGGTGAACTCGTTGTCGATAGCCGCAACTCGATTCTCAAGGGCGGCGATCGCGGCCCGGCGATCGTCCCCGGCGATCCGGCCAAGTCGCTATTGATCACGGCGATCAGCTACAAGGACAAAGACTTGCAGATGCCCGAGAAGGGCAAGCTCGAACAAAAAGACATCGACACGCTCACCGAATGGATCAAACGCGGCGCGCCGTGGGACAAGGATTCTTCGCCCACGGGAAAAATGACCGCTCGCCCGCGCGGCAAAATTACGGACGAAGATCGTGCGTACTGGGCTTTCCAGCCAGCGAAAGCCGTAGAACCTCCGGCAATTCAAGACGAACGCTGGAACAAGAATCCGATCGATAAGTTCGTCCATCAAAAACGCACAGCCGCTGGCCTGCCCCCGGCTCCGCGTGCCGAAGAGACGACGTTGCTGCGCCGTGTTTATCAAGACCTGATCGGCTTGCCGCCAACATTGGAAGAACAAGAAGCGTTTCTCAAAGACACGGCCCCAGGGGCATATGAACGGGTCGTCGATAAGCTGCTCGCTAGTCCTCAGTACGGCGAACGTTGGGCACGCCATTGGTTCGATGTGGTCCGGTTCGCCGAGTCCGATGGCTATCGGCTGGACGAATTTCGCAAAACGGCCTGGCACTATCGCGATTATGTGATCAAGTCGCTAAACGAAGACAAACCGTACGACCAATTCGTCCGCGAGCAACTCGCCGCCGATGAACTCGCGCCCCACGATCCCTCGGTTCAGGCTGCCACGGGCTTCCTGCGCCTCGGGATCTACGAATACAACAACCGCGATGCCGAAGGCCAATGGACGGTCATGCTCAACGAGATCACCGACGTCACCAGCGACGTCTTTCTCGGAATGGGCATGGGCTGCGCGCGCTGCCACGATCACAAATTCGATCCGATCCTGCAAAAGGATTACTTCCGGCTCCAGGCGTTCTTCGCCGGGATCGACATGAAGAACAACGATCCGTTAGCCACCAAGGAACAAGTCGAGGAATACAACCAGAAAATCAAGTTTTGGGAAGAAAAGACAGCCGACATCCGCGCGAAGATCGAAGCGCTCGAAGCTCCGATGCGCCAGAAGGTGGCCACCAAAGCGATTGAGATGTTCCCCTCGCCGGTGAAAAAAATCCTGAAGAGCGATTACGACAAGTTGACTCCCTACGAGCAGCAGATCTACAACCTCGCTTATCGCCAAGTCGATTACGAATACAGCCGCTTGGATTCCAAATTTAAAGACGAAGAAAAGAAACAACTCATCGAATTGAAAAAGCAACTCGGCAAGTTCGACGACATCAAACCCCAGGAACTCGCCACGACGCTAACGACAACCGACATCGGCCCCGTTGCGCCGCCGATCACGATCCCGAAGCGCAGTAAGGAACCGGTCGAGCCAGGGTATCTGACCTTGATGGATCCGAATCCGGCCAAGATCCCCGAACCGGCCCCGGGCCAAACCACCACCGGCCGCCGCGCCGCATTGGCCAAATGGCTAACCGATCCCAAGAATCCGCTAACGGCGCGCGTGATGGTCAATCGCGTGTGGCAAGGGCACTTCGGCCGTGGCATCGTGCCAACAACGAGCGATTTCGGAAACCTGAGCGAGAAGCCGTCGCATCCCGAGATGCTCGATTGGCTTACGGTGCAATTCGTCGAGCATGGCTGGCAACTGAAGTGGCTGCACAAGCTCATCGTCACGAGCGAAACGTACTGCCAATCCTCGCTAGTCGAACCAACGGAGTTGGCCCTTGAAATAGACAGCGACAACCGGTTGCTCTGGCGGATGAATAGCCGCCGCTTGGATTCCGAACAGATTCGCGACGCGATCCTGGTCGCCTCGGGCAAACTCAGCGACACGCACGACGGCCCCAGTGCAGACCCCAGCTCGCCGCGCCGCACGATCTTTACCAAGTCCCTGCGCAACACCCGCGATCAGTTGCTCGAGGTCTTCGATACGCCCGACGGCTCGTTAAGCATGCCGCAGCGAAATGTTACGGTGTCACCATCGCAATCGCTGCTGCTGATCAATAGCCCGCAGATGCTCAAGTTCTCTCGCGAGTTCGCGAGCCGGTTGGAAAAGGAATTCCCCAAGGACATCGACGCGCGGATTCGCGCCGCCTATCGATCACTCTACTCGCGCGACGCCACCTCGGATGAAATTGCCATTGCCCGCAAATTTTTAGCTGTCCAACGGAAGCAAATCACGCCGACCGCCGATCCGGGGAGCAATTTCCAATACGCGAAAATGCCATACCGCGAAGGCCGCGCGGCGGTTCTCGCCGCGGGCAATCATGGGGCGAAGCTGATGATCCCCGAGGACGACAAGTTCCCGACTGGCGACTTTACCATCGAAGGGTTCGTCATCCTCCGCTCGATGTTCGAAGACGGCACCGTCCGCACCATCGCCAGCCAAGGCAATGGGGACGCGCAGCGGCCCGGCTGGGCTTTTGGCGTGACGAGCAAACGCTCGCGCTACAAGCCGCAAGTCCTCGTGTTACAGCTCTTCGGCAACAACGAAAAGGGCGAATGGGAAAACGAACCGGTCTTTTCGAATCTGCATATCGAACTCGACAAGCCGTACTACGTCGGCGTCAGTGTGAAGCTCGACGAAACGGGCAAGCAGGGCGTTACCTTCTACGCCAAGGATCTAAGTAACGACGACGAACAGATGCAACTCTCTCAAGTCGCGCATCAGGTAACGAGCATCGCCAGCAATCGCGGACCGCTCGCACTCGGCATGGTCTTCGGCGGCAAGAATACCCGCGAGTGGGATGGCCTAATCGACGATGTCCGGCTCTCGCGCACCGCGCTCAAACAGGAACAACTGCTCTTAACCCAAGAAAACCCCACGGCTGACACCGTTGGCTTATGGCAGTTTGAAATGCAACCCGGCATGTTCCAAGACAGCTCCGGCAACAAGCGGCACATGAACCTGGAGATGGGCAAGAAAACCGGCAGCTCTGTCAAACAAGCGGCCGATATCGATAAAAACAGCGGCGGCAAAACCGACAAAGTTGAAACCGCGGCCCCGTCGTCCTGGGCCGATTATTGTCATGTCTTGCTAAACACGAGCGAGTTTTTGTATGTGGACTAGGGTAGAATGATTATGGAGTTGAAGTGAAGTGGGGGTGCACCCCCAAGAATACTATCGCCGGAACGGTGTCAATCTGTGAATTGTGAACAATCATTTGTGAACAATCATTGCTGAAAAGCTGTGACCTCCAAGCTGATTGGCTGCCAGGATTCGTTCACAAACCAACACATGATACGGTTGCCGAGCGTTTATATCTCGACTTTCGTTTCTGCAAATGAGAACGATACAATGTCAACTGTGGCGAAAAAAAACTGACTTTAGCGGATATTCGCGAGATACTTCGAAACGCGCTTCCGCACTTGCGTGAAAAATTTGAAGTTGCGTCACTAGGCATCTTCGGATCGTTTGCACGCGGACAAAACAATGAAGAAAGCGATTTAGATATCCTTGTGTCCTACTATCGCGTTCCAGGATATTTCAAGTTTGTCGAGTTGCAATATGCTTTGACGGAGTTGGTGGGAATCGAAGTGGATCTGGTAACTGAGACGGGCTTGAAACCGTATGTCCGCGAAACTGTTCTGCATGACTTGCAAATGATATGAGCACAATTAGAAATCCCTCGAATTACTTGCAGGACATTATCGATAATGCGCTTCACATTGAAAATTTCATCGCAGGTCAATCGAAGCCGCAGTTTATGGCAAATCTGCAGCTACAGTATGCCGTCATTCGTGCGTTCGAGATTATTGGTGAAGCAACAAAACATGTTCCTCAGGAAATACGAGACTCTTGTTCATCAATTCCATGAAAGATGATAGCCGGTACCCGAGATCGACTTATTCATGGCTACCATGGAGTCGATCTAGATATTGTATGGAATACAGCCCCGATTGAATTGCCCGCAGTATTACCCCTGATACAGAGTTTGATTGAGAGGCTTGCTGAGCAGCCTTGAATCTCTACTGAACTTGACTCCCATGCACGATCCCCGCTGTCATCAAAACGACGAGTACCTTTCCCGCCGCGATTGGCTGCTGCGCGGCGGTGCCGGCTTTGGCGCGCTGGCGTTGACCGGACTGCTGCAAGGCAACTCGCTCCGCGCGGCGGAAGCTGCCGCGAAATTGTCTAAGTCATCGAACAATCCGCTGGCAAACAAGACGCCGCACTTTGCGGCCAAGGCCAAGAGCGTGATCTTCCTCTTCATGGAAGGCGGCCCGAGCCAACTCGACACGTTCGATCCGAAGCCCAAAGTCAACGAACTCGCCGGCAAACCGCTCCCCGACAGCGTCGAGGAAATCGTCACCGCGATGGGCGAATTTCGCTCGCCGATCCTGGCCAGTAAGCGTAAATGGGCACAACACGGCCAAAGCGGGCTCTGGGTCAGCGATTGGCTGCCGGAGATCGCGACCTGCGCCGATGACATCGCCGTGATTCGTTCCTGCTGGGCCGATGGGATCAATCATTCGACCGGTGTTTGCCAGATGAACACCGGCTCGATCTTGGCCGGCCGGCCGAGTCTCGGTTCGTGGGTGACGTACGGGTTGGGAACGGTGAACGAGAACCTGCCGGCGTTTATCGTCATGCAAGACAATCAAGCTTCGGTCGTGAACGGCCCGCGCAATTGGGGGGCTGGCTTCATGCCGGCCGTCTATCAAGGTGTCCGTCTCCAAGGAAGCGGCGAACCGTTTCCAAACCTCAACCCGCCGCCGGGAATCAGCAACGAACAGCAAGCAGGTAAGCTCGCGCTGCTCAAAGAACTGAACCAACGACACGCACAGTCGCGTTCCTGGCAATCGGACCTCGACGCGCGGATCAACAGCTACGAGTTGGCGTTCCGGATGCAGGCTGAAGCGCCGGGCGCGGTCGATCTCAAAGAAGAAACCGACGAGACCGAGAAACTCTACGGCATCGACCAAAAGGAAACCGAAACGTTCGGCCGGCAGTGCCTGCTCGCGCGGCGGCTCGTCGAACGCGGCGTGCGCTTCGTGCAGCTCTATCACGGCGCTGGCAGCAAATGGGACGCCCACAGCGGCATCGAAAAGAATCACACGACACTCTGCAAGGCCAGCGACAAACCAGTCGCGGGGTTGATCAAAGACCTGAAGCGCCGCGGCCTGCTCGATTCGACGCTCGTCGTCTGGGGCGGCGAATTCGGCCGCACGCCGATGTCCGAAAAAGGGGACGGCCGTGACCACAACCCGACGGGCTTCTCGATGTTCATGGCCGGCGGCGGTGTAAAAGGAGGCCAAGTCATCGGCGAAACCGACGATTTCGGCCTGCACGCGGTCAAGGATCGCCTGCACGTCCACGATCTCCACGCGACGATCCTCTACCTGCTCGGCCTCGACAACATGGGCCTGGTTTACAACAGCAAAGGCCGACCGGAACGGCCGACGTTGAACGAAGGGGAAGCGTATAAAAAGATCGCGGGATGATTTTAAACAAAGCCGCCGATGGCATCGGCGGGCAATACGCTGGACAATGTGAATGCACAATCCTTATGAAGCCCCGCAAACGCGTCAGAACGAATCTAACGTCACTCGCAACAGCTTGCTTAAGTCGTCTGCCGCATGGTTGGCTGTTCCCACGATTTGCCTTCTGCTTGGAATAATTGCGACGAGCCAAGTATGGATCAATATCTTCTTTAATGTAGGTATCGCGACCTCCATCGTTTGCTTTATCCGAGCGCTAGTAAAGCAAAGCAATGCTATGCTTACTTTGGCAATCATATTACTTGGTTTGAATGGAATTTTACGCTTAATGGTGGATGCGATTCTCAACTTAGGCTAACAACTAGGCACATCAATTATGTGGCTGAAACTTATGCGGCTACATGATTTATGCAAATCAATCCCAATGAAGCACGGCAAGCGACTTTAGAGCAAGCCCCATATGCTTGCGCTGACTGCTGACATCGAATCACAACGTTATGCCCCATTCCCTCGCTGATTGCTGGTTTCTCACGGGTTCCACCGCCAGCGGTAAATCGGCGCTTGGCGTGCAGCTCGCGCGGGAATTGAACGGCGAGATCCTCTCCGTCGATTCGATGGCCATCTACCGGCACATGAACATCGGCACGGCGAAGCCGACGCCGGCAGAGCAGGGGGGAATCCCGCATCATCTGCTCGATCTCCGCGATCCGCACGAGGAGTTCTCCGTGGCGCAGTACCTGCGCGCGGCGCTGGCCGCGGTCGAGGACATTCGCTCGCGGGGCAAGACGCCGGTCTTTGTCGGCGGCACGCCTCTGTATCTGAAGACACTACTGCGCGGGCTCTTCGAGGGCCCGCCGGCCGATTGGACCCTGCGCGGGGAACTCGAAGAAGAAGCTCGCGCGAAAAGCTGGGACACGCTTTACACACGCCTCGAGCAAGTCGATCCGGCGGCGGCCGCACGGATCGAACTCAATGACCAGCGCCGCATTGTCCGTGCGCTCGAGGTCTATGAACTCACCGGTACGCCGCTCAGCGAACTGCAGCGGCAATTCGAAATCGAAACGCCGGCCGAGCAACTGCGCGTGTTCATTCTCGATTGGCCGCGGCCCATGATGCACCAACGCATCAACGCCCGCGTGCTGCAGATGATCGCCGCGGGACTTGTCGCCGAGACCGAAGCGTTGCTGCAACTTCCGCAAGGGTTGGGACGCACCGCGCTGCAAGCCGTGGGCTATGCGGAAATCCGCGAGCATCTTTCCGGTCAGAAAAGTCTGAACGAAGCGGTCATGCGGATTCAGGCCCGCACGCGGCAATTCGCGAAACGGCAAATAACGTGGTTTCGGTCGCTCGGGGAACTCCGCTGGGTTACAATGGATGCAGCGCGTGGCAGCGAGACGATCCTGGCCGAAATTCTGGCTCAAGGCCGCGCCGTTCACTAACCAAATCCGCCCGTCGTCGATGACCAACTCCAGCCAGCCGCCGACAACAACGCAGCCATCGAAGACCACGCGCCGCGGTTGGCTAAAGCGCACTTTGTTGTATGGCTCCGCCGCCATCGCCGCTGGCGTCAGCTATTCGGCGCTCGAAGCCGGTTGGCTGACGATCAAACAACAGCGCGTCGCGATTCCTGGCCTGCCGGCAGAATGGCGCGGGCTGCGTATCGCGCAGTTAACCGACCTTCATCATGGTCCCTACACTGGCCTGGACTACATCAGCAACTCGATTCGCCTGGCGAACGAGCAAAAGCCGGACTTGATTCTGCTCACCGGCGATTATTCGCATCGCCATGCCAAATATGTCCTGCCCTGCATCCGCGAACTGGGAAAGCTTCAAGCACCGCTCGGCGTGTACACGATCCCCGGCAACCACGAGTACTACAAAGGGATCAATACTTATCACGAGGCGCTGAAGCTCACCGATATTCGCGACCTCACCAACCAGTCGGTGACCCTTCGCCGCAACGGCAGCGAATTGGCGCTTGCCGGCGTTGATGACCACATGATGGGCCAGCCCAACATCGCACAAGCGATGTCCCGCGTGAAGCCCTATCAAACGACGGTCCTGCTCAGCCACAATGCCGACGCGATCCTGAACCTTGACGACCCTCGGGTCAAGCTAATCCTTTCGGGCCATACGCACGGGGGGCAGATCAGCGTGCCATTCTATGGCCCGCCGTTTCTACCCGCCAATTATCAAGCCCCCTACGTCGCTGGGTTGTACTCAACACCAACAGCCCAAATCTATGTCTCGCGCGGCATCGGCACGATCGTGCCGCCGCTGCGGTTTAATGCTCCGCCGGAATTGACGATTTTAGAGTTTGACGGTGCGTGATTGAACCGGGCACCTTACGGTGCCCGCTCGCTGGGATTGCGGGATGTCCTTTAACGTTCGAGATTAGGCGGTTAAACTGATAGACCTGTGATTCTTGCCCTTCTTTGCCGCCACGCCCATGTCCCTCGAATTGCGCAACCGTCTGTTCACGGAGATCAACTCCTGGACCATCATCGACCCGCACACGCACATCAACGCCCTGAACCCGGCGTCGCAAACGCTGGCCGATGTCCTGGGCTATCACTACTACACGGAACTGGCGCATTCGGCCGGGATGCCGCGTGAGCATATCGAGGAACCGAACCTTTCCCCGAAAGAAAAAGTCGGGCGTCTCGTGGCGGGTTTCGGCCCGATCGAGAACACGATCCAGTACAGTTGGTTCATCGAAATTGCGCAGGCCTTCTTCGGGTTTCAAGACGACCGGCTCACGACGGATAATTGGGAATCGCTCTACGACCACGCCGCCCAGCTCATGGCGCAGCCCGACTGGTCGCAGCAAGTACTCAAACAAAGCCGCCTGAGCGGCGTCTTCCTGACCAACGATTTTGACGATCCGCTGGCCGGGTTCGATACCAACGTTTACATCCCGTGCCTCCGCACGGACGATCTCGTCTTTCATCTGGCGAAGCCGGCTGTCCGCGAGCGCCTGCACCGTGCGACGGGCATCATGCCGACGACGGTCAGCGAACTGCAACAGGCGATCGGCAAGCTCTTTGCGCATTTCAAAAGCCGCGGCTGCCGGGCCTGCGCGATTTCGCTGCCGCCCGATTTTTCCCCGGCCAAAGTCAGTCCGCAAGCGGCGCATGCCGCACTCGAAGCGCTCAACACGATGGGCGACAAGATCACGATCCAGCACCAGCGCGAACTGTCGCAGTTCGTTTTCTGGACGCTGGCCGAGATGTGCCACGAGCATCGGCTGCCGTTCGATTTGATGATCGGCGTCAATCGGGCCGTCTATCCCGCGGGCGTCTATCAAGGCATGGACCTCTACGACAGCCGTGTCTCGCTGATTCAGTACCGCGAGTTGTTCAACGCCTTCCCGAAGGTCACTTTCCCGATCTCCGTCCTCGCCAGCGTCACGAATCAGGAACTCGCCAGCTACGCCTGGATCTTTCCGAACGTTGTGACCAATGGGCATTGGTGGTATTCGAACACGCCGACGTTCATCGAACACGACATCTCGGCTCGCATGGAAGCCGTCCCGAGGACCAAGCAAATCGGCTACTACAGCGACATGTACAAGCTCGAATTCGCCCTGCCGAAGTTCGCGATGTACAAGCGGATCCTGAGCAAGATCCTGGCCGAGCGGTACATCCAAGACCGCGGTTGGAGCGAGGAACGCGCCATAGCGCTGGCTCGCGATTTGCTTGTCACCAACACCGAGCGGGTCTTCTACGCGTCGTAAATGTGGCTTGGGTTTTAACCCAAGCGAACTTCGCCGGAGTATTCACGATCGACTTTGTGGCCGCGCATGCAAAATCAAATTGTAAGTGCATCGCCATTTTCGATAGCCCTCACTCGCGCTTGGCCAATCTGCCGATTGTTCCGAATATGCCGAATCGAGTCTCGGCATTTCTCCGCAACTCGCCCGCGGGCAATGGTTCATTTCTTACTATCGCGGTAAGCTACAGCATGGCGCGTCGCCTACGGCTGCGCCTATTCCGATATTCCCATCGTAAATCGTTTTCACCCCCGCCGCGATGATTCACGTCCGCGATCTTACGAAGCATTACCGCGATTTGCAGCGCGGCGACTTCGTCGCGCTCGGCGGTGTCAGCTTTGATGCCGGGCCGGGGCAGATCTACGGACTCCTTGGCCCCAACGGCGCGGGCAAGACCACGGCACTCCGCATCCTTAGCACCGTCCTGCAGCCCACCAGCGGCACGGCGCTCGTCAATGGGTTCGACGTCGTTTCGCAATCGTCGCAAGTCCGCCGCCAAATCGGCTTCGTGTCGATGAACACGGCCGTTTACGACCGGATGACGGCATGGGAAATGGTCGAGTATTTCGGCAAGTTGAACGGGTTCACGGGCGAGGAACTGCGCGAACGGATGGAACGACTCTTCGAACGGTTGCAGATGGGCGAGATTCGCGACCTGCTCGGCTCGAAGATGTCGACCGGCATGAAGCAAAAAGTCTCAATCGCCCGCGCGCTGGTTCATGACCCGCCGGTCTTGATCTTCGACGAAGCCACCTCGGGTCTCGATGTTCTCGTCGCGCGGGCGTTACTCAAGACGATTGCCGAGCTGCGCGACCTGGGCAAATGCGTGATCTTTTCGACCCACATCATGCGTGAAGTCGAAAAGCTTTGCGACCGGATCGGGATCATCCATCGCGGGCAAATCCTGGACGAAGGTTCGCTCGACGAACTTCGCGAACGTCATCATGAACACGATTTCGAAGAGCTGTTTTTTCAACTCCTCTCGCACGGCAAGAACCCGATTCATGTCGATACGGAACCGCTTGCGAACAACACGCACAATTGAACAGAAGACAGAAGGCAAATGCAGGATACGACAGAAGGTAACGAAGGAAACGAAGAGGGAGAAGCAGAAAATTCAGGTTTAAACAGAAGGCAGCAAAGGAAGCAAAGAATAGACTCAGAAGAATTGAGTCTATTGTCTCTGCTCTCTCTGCTTCCTCCTGTTCAAGAAAAATGAATTCCGATTGAACAGGAGTTAGCAGAGACAGCAGAGAAAGACAGAAGAATTTTTGATGCATTTTGCCTTTCCTTTGCTCTCTTTGCTGCCTTCTGTTCAAACGAATTTGCCTTTTGTAACCAAGGTCGTAAGACCTTGGATTGATTAACGGCGTGAGTACCGAAGCGTCTGGAGTCTTACGACTTCAGCTACATGACGATGAACTGGACGAATATCTTTTTGATTTGGCAGCGCGAGGTCCGGGATCAACTCCGCGACCGCCGGATGCTGTTTATGATGTTCGTCCTGCCGCTCTTGCTCTACCCGCTGATGGGCCTGAGCTTCTTGCAATTGGCGCAGTTCCTGCAAGAACATCCCGCGCGGGTATTGATCGTCGGCAATCCCGAGCTCCCCGATTACCCGGCGTTGCTCGAACAGAACAAGAGCGGGAACAAACTTTTTTCCCAGGAATGGCTCAAGGATGCGCGCCACAAAGCGCCGCTCGAAGTCACGCCGATCAGCGAACGCGACTTTCTTGCCAAGGCCAGCAACTCGCCCGCTTTGCCCGACATGCCGACCGCCGCGGAGCAAGCGACGATCGACGAGGCAATCAAGCAACACGCCAAAACAATTGTCGACGCTGAACAGGTCGAGATCGTCCTGGTCTTTCCGCCGAATTTCGCGAAACAACTGCACGATTTTCAAGCCTGGCTGCTGGCTCACAAGCGCGGCGAAAACCCTGGAGACAAAGCGCCGGAGTTGCCGAAGCCGAAAATCTATGGCAACACGGCGAAGGAAAAATCCCAGCTAGCGCAGTTTCGCGTCCACGAGGTATTGAATCGCTGGCAGCAAGCCATTGGGCAGAAGCACCTCAGCGACAGCATGGTCCCGGTCGATGTGCTCAAGCCGTTTGAAATCGAAGCGGTCGAACTAGCCGGCGAGCAGCAAAAAGAGGCCGCGGCCTGGTCCAAAATCCTGCCGATGATGCTGATCCTCTGGGCGTTGACCGGCGCGTTTTATCCGGCGATCGACTTGTGTGCTGGCGAAAAAGAACGCGGCACGCTCGAGACGCTGCTCTGCAGCCCGGCCGAACGCGAAGAAATCGTCACCGGCAAGATGCTGACCGTGATGCTGTTCAGCTTGTTGACGTCGCTGTTCAATTTATTGAGCGTCGGCGCGACGGGCTTGTTTGTGATGAATCAACTAGGCGGAATGCCGGGCCTGAAAATGGGGATGCCGCCGGTGGCGACGCTCGCTTGGATGGCGTTGGCGTTGATTCCAATTTCCATCTTGTTCAGCGCTCTGTGCGTCGCGTTGGCCTCGTACGCCCGCAGCAACAAGGAAGGCCAATACTATTTGATGCCGTTGATGATGACGGTGTTGCCGCTGGTCTTGTTGCCGATGAACCCGGCGATGGATTTGACACTCGGCAATTCGCTGATCCCGATCAGCGGATTGATGCTGCTGTTGCGCAGTTTGCTCGAAGGCGAATACGCGCGGATTTTACCTTACATTGTGCCCGTGTTGATGGTCACGGCGACGTGCTGCTGGGTCGCGGTGCGTTGGGCTGTCGATCAATTCAATCGTGAAGATGTGTTGTTCCGCGAAAGCGAACGGTTCGACTTGCGCCTTTGGGTCAAGCACTTGTTCCTGGACAAAAACGAAACACCGAGCGTCGGGATGGCGCTCGCGTGTGTCGTGATCCTGTACATGCTGAATTTCTTTACACAGTTCGCCGTCGCCGGTGCTCAGAAAACCAACAACGCGTACTTTGAACTGTTCAAGAGCGTGCTCGTGCCGCAGTTGTTCTGCTTGTTGATCCCGACGCTGATCATGACGCTGTTCTTGACGACACGGCCGCTGAAAACGCTGTTGATGCAGCGGACAGCGCCGCTAGCGGTGATCCTGGCCGTGGTGCTCGCGATTGTCATTCACCCAACGAGCTTGGTCTTAGTCGAGATGCTCAGCCGGCTCTATCCCATTGCCGCGCAAGCTCAAGAGGCGATGAAAGAGATCAAGCAGAACTTTGAGGCGATCCCGCCTTGGTTGGCCATCCTCTTGATCTCGGTCACGCCGGCGATCTGCGAAGAGCTCGCGTTCCGCGGGTTCGTCCTCAGCGGGCTGCGCCACTGGGGAAGCCGCCGCCGCGCGGTGATTCTCACAGCGATTTTCTTTGGGTTCTATCACAGCATCTTGCAACAATCGCTCAACGCCGTCTTGATTGGGGTGATGATTGGCTACCTGGCAATCAAGGCGAACAGCATCTGGCCGTGCATGGCGTTTCACTGCACGAGCAACTTACTCAAGGTTCTACATCCTATGTTCCTGTCGCAAAAGGACACGCCCGAAGCAATGGAGTGGCTGTTGCAAGATCCGAATCTGGCCAACCCCGATTCGATGCGGATGTTCACTCCGGCGATCATCGTCATCGGCATCTTGGCCGCCGGGGTGATCCTGGCTTGGTTCGGGCGCTTGCCGCTGCAGCGCACGCGCGAGGAAAAGCTGTGGGATCAGATACACGAGAATCGAACGCTGGAAATGACGTAGTCGACAGTACGACGGACTTCTAGTCCGTCGAAATCTCGGTTGATTTAACGACGGACTGGAAGTCCGTCGTACGTGCTTGCTTCGTGCCTAATTGCTTGAAAATACTATTCTGCATGCAATTCTCGCTGCAATCACTGCTAAATGCTGATCTCGCCAGCGAAGAAAATCCGCCGTGGAATTCACTCGACGACAACGCGATTCATGTCTGGCATATCAATTTGCTCGCGGATGATGCCTTGATTTCCCAATGCCGCGAGTTGCTCGATCCGCCGGAGCAGGAAAGAGCAGGGCGGTATATCTACGACCTGCATCGAAATCGCTTCATCGTCGCTCGGTCTTCGCTGCGACTGCTCCTGGGGCGATATCTTGCAGGCGATCCACACGACGTCGCGTTTGCGTACAACGCGTATGGCCGACCCGAGATTTCACCCGTTCCAGCACCGCCGCTGGCGTTCAACCTGAGTCACTCGGGCGATACGGCGCTGTTAGCCGTGACGCGTTTGCCGGCCGTGGGGATCGATCTTGAATACCATCGCAAGCCGGACCGGATCGAGGACCTGGCCGAGCGTTTTTTCGCCGCAGCCGAAGTTCGGCAGTGGCGGGCGCTGCCCGCAGAGCTGCGCACCGCCGGGTTTTTCGCCGGCTGGTCCCGCAAAGAGGCTTACATCAAAGCCCACGGGCGGGGCCTCAACTACCCGCTGGACCGGTTCGTGATTTCGCTCGACCCCCGCGAGCCGGCGCGGATTCTTGAAACGCTCGATGATCCGGCGGAAGTCGCCGCGTGGCGGATTGAGACTCTGGACTGTCTTGCGAATTGCTCGGCGGCGTTGGTGGCACCGGTGGGCGTGTGGTGCATCGAACGATTTGAGTTGAACTGCAACGAACGTCAATCGTGAACCAAGAACCGCGTACACCGATCGTTGGCGTCGAACGTCAGGAAGATCGACTTCGAAAGACTCCCGGGCAGCATGCCTGTTTCCGGAATCTTGTAGCTGATCTCGTTGCTGGCCGGGTCAACTGAATCGGGCGGGCCCCATTTCTGCTGAATCTCGGCTTTGGACAAGCCGAGCAGTTGCATGTAGGAATCGGCGTTTCCGATTTCCGGCTCGCGTTGTGCCGCGCCGCCGAACTTCAGATTCGGCAGGACGAAGATCGCGACCGCGAGCATGACAGCGATGACGATGCCCCAGGCCAAGCGGCGGGGGAGGAAGTCGGCGAGATTCGTTTCGTGACGCATCATGGATTGCTTAGCGTCGGAAGAACGCTCCTCTTCGAGTCGCCGCTAAACGGATTGCTCTGGCGCGTCGCTGAACTTTATTGCTGCGATTATTTGAGGAGCCACGCTAAGACTCCCTTTTGGACATGCATCCGGTTGCCGGCTTGTTTGACGACGATGCTTTGCTTGCTGTCGATGACTTCGCTCGTGACTTCTTCGCCGCGATGCGCCGGCAGGCAATGCATGAAGAACGCGTCCGGGGCGTGCGACATCAGATTCGTGTTCACCTGGTAATCGGCAAAGTCCTTCAGCCGCTTCGCCGTTTCGGCTTCCTGGCCCATGCTGGTCCAGACGTCGGTGTAAACAGCCATTGCCCCCTTGACGGCTTGGACCGGATCGTCGTGCTGCTCGTACCGCAAATTCGGGCAGAGCTTTTTGAGTTCTTGAATCTCATGATCGTCAAAGCGATAGCCCACCGGCGAGGCGATCGCGAACGTCACATCCAAGAACGCGCAGAGTTCCATCAGACTCCGCGCGACGTTGTTCGCATCGCCGATGTAGGTCAGTTTCTTCCCCTTCAGATCGCCGACCAGTTCTTGCAACGTCAGCAAATCGGCCAGAGCTTGGCATGGGTGATCATGGTCCGTGAGCCCATTGATGACCGAGCAATCGCAATACCGCGCCAAATCAGTGACCGTCTTGTGCGATTTCGACCGGACGACGACGACATCGACGAACTGGCTCAGCACGCGGCCGAAGTCGGCCAGCGATTCGCGACTGCGGTTGAAGCCGACATCATCGCCGTCGCCGAGAAACAAACTCCCGCCGCCGAGTTGAATCATCCCGCTCTCGAAGCTAACGCGCGTTCGCAGCGATGGTTTCTCGAACAACATCGCCATGACGCGGCCTTGCAAGAGCGGCTCGCGCACGTTGCTCTGGTACTGGCTCTTGATCTTGAGCGTCAGCGTAAAGATCTGCTGAACCTGGGCCGGCGTGAGATCGATGATCGAGATGAGGTGTTGCATGATTACTTCTTTGGGAAACTCAAAAGTTCTCGATTAAAGTCAAAGCCCACGGGATTTTCCCGTGGGAGCATTTGAGCATCGCTAGTAAAAATCGGATCCCAGGGGGTAAACCCCTGGGCTTTGTGTTACTTGAAAGTGCTTACTTCCCCGCGGCCGCATCCTTCAGCGCCGCGATGATGATGTCAATGCCGGCGTGTGCCTGCTCGAAACTTAGGTTCATCGCCGGCAGCAACCGAACCACTGTGCCGTGCGTGCAATTGATGAGCAAGTTCTTTTCCAAACATGCTTTCACGATCTGCGCGCCATCAATCGTCAATTCAATGCCGATCATCACACCGACGACGCGGACCTCTTTGATGATGGGGCATTGGGCTTGAAACTCGGTGAAGCGTGTGCGGAAGATCTCGCCAATCGTCTTCGCGTGTTCGAGCAGTCCGTCGCTTTCGATCATCTCGAGCGTCGCCACGCCAGCCCGTGCGGCTAATGGATTGCCGCCAAAAGTCGCGGCGTGCATGCCCGGGCGGAGCGACGGTGCGATGTCGCGTTTGCAAAGCATTGCCGCGCCGGCGACGCCGCCGCAGACCGCCTTGGCGAGCGTCATCACGTCGGGCACGACGCCAAAATGCTGATACGCGAACCACTCGCCGGTCCGGCCGCAGCCGGTTTGCACTTCGTCGAAGATCAGCAGCAGCCCGTTCTCGTCACAGAGCTTGCGCAAGCCCGGGAGGAAGTCGGCGGGCGGGATGTTGACGCCCCCTTCGCCTTGGATCGGCTCGACCATGATGGCCGCCGTTTCGTTGTCGATCGCGGCTTTGGTCGCGGCCAGATCGCCGAACGGAACGTAGGTGAACCCGGCTAGCATCGGTCCGAGACCTTCGTGATACTTCGGTTGCGCCGTGGCGCTCACCGCGCCCATCGTGCGGCCGTGGAAGCCGCCGCGGAAGGTGATGATCTTGTACTTGTCCTTGGGTGCGTGGAGCCGCGCGAGCTTGATCGCCGCTTCATTCGCCTCGGCGCCGCTGTTGCAGAAAAACGCCATGCCATGAAAGCTGCGTTCGCTGAGAGCTTGCGCCCATTGGCCCTGGGCTTCGGTGTACCAGGTGTTCGGCACATGGATCAGCGTGGCGACTTGTTCCTGCACCGCCTTGACGACCGGTTCGGGACAATGCCCGAGCAAGTTGCAGCCCCAGCCGGGAAAGAAATCGAGGTACCGATTCCCCTCGGCGTCCCAAACGTAGGACCCTTCGCCACGCACGAGCGCCACCGGGTAGCGAGTGTAGTTCGGAACCACGTATTGCTGGAACTGAGCAATGATCTCGGCCGAAGTCGCGGTGGCTGTGGACATGGGAGGGAAAGAAGTTAGAAGGAAGGAATTAGAAGTTAGAAGGAAACGAAATGCCGAAAGAATTAAGACGTCGCAGACAGAAAAATGTTCACCAGCAATAAAAACTTGGAGCGAGAAATTCTAACTTCTAATTCCTACATTCTAACTTCGGGTCCGCCAGCATTTCCGTCCCTACCCCTTGGTTGGTGTAAATTTCCATCAGCAGCGAATGCCGTAGGCGGCCGTCGATGATGTGGATCTTGCGAACGCCTTTGTCGAGCGTGTCGAGGCAGCCTTCGACCTTCGGGATCATGCCGCTTTCAATTTGGCCGCTGCGGATCATCTCGCGAGCCTTGGACGCGGTGAGCGAGTGAATCAGCGAACTTGGGTCGTCCTTCTTCAAACGCACGCCATTGACGTCGCTGAGGAAGACGAGTTTCTCCGCACCGAGCGCTTGCGCCACGGCGGTTGCCGCGGTGTCGGCGTTGACGTTGTACTTCTGACCGTTCGCGTCGATGCACATCGACGGGATGACCGGAACCTGCCCGGCGTAGCAAAGGTTATCGATGCTCGTCCGGTCGACGCGCGTGACGTGGCCGACGAAGCCGAGGTCGATCTGCTCACCCTCTTTTCCGTCCAGCATCAGCTTCTCACCGAACAAGACATTGGTCGTGCGAAAGTTCAGCGGCATCGCGCGCCCGCCGAACTCTTCGATCCGTGCGGCGATCCCTTCGTTGGTCTCATAGGCCAAAACCTCTTCGACGATCTTCAGCGTTGCGTCGTCGGTGAACCGGCGGCCTTGGATGAAACGCGGCACGATACCCGCCGTGTCCATCGCGCGGCTGATCGCCGCGCCGCCGCCATGCACAACCACGACCCGCATGCCGACGGTCTCGAGAAACACAATGTCGATCAAGAGATGCCGCAGCGCGTCGGGGTTCTCCATGACGCTGCCGCCGAGTTTGATCACGGTGATCTTGTCGCGGAACCGGCGAATCCAGCCCATGGCCTCAATCAGGACGTCGGCCTTTTCCATCGCCCGCGAGGGGGACACACTCACCGGCGGCAGCAGGGGATCAGCAGAATCAGTGCTCAACGGCGTGGATCCAGGGGTTGGGGATTCGGGGTTCGGGATTGGGGTAAAAACAACAAAGCCGCCGCTGGGATCGGCGGGCATGAAAACGGACATATCCAAAATAGGAAACCCTGCATTTTACGAGGGTTTTGGGGTGTGTCAATTGAGCTAATAAAAGCAAGAACAGGCGCAAGTTTGATTTTGTCGTTTTCCGTTTCTATACTTCTTTCCAAAGGGAGAAACTATGGACCGCGAAGAATTAATAGCGATGATCAAAGCCGGCCCGGTTCGGATCTTGATGAACGATGGCCGCGAATATGATATCGCTGCGCCTGACGAGGCACTGATCACCGATATTGCCGCCTATGTCCTGTATCGCAGCAAAACGGACGGAAAACTCAAGGCAATGACCTTACCTCTTGTTACCATGTCCGGTGTTGAACCGATCAGCAGCAACTAATTCAACGATGAAAGTTGGGCTCGATCGACCTACTCCCAAGAGTTTCCTCACGGGACGAGAAGATGCGTCGAAAACCAAATCAATTCCATCGTTGCTGATCAACGAATCCGATCCCGATGTGTCGTGATGAACCGCTCGATATCGCCCGCCGACCGGACTTCGACGTGCTTCGGAATCTCCAGCCGTTCCAGCGGCAAGGAATCGCTCAGCCAGAGATGAATCGTCACCACATACCCTGGCTCCTTTTCCGAGAGCCGCGGATCGAGCGGAGCGCCCCAGCCGCGGCGCATCACCTCGACTTGCCAGTCGTAGGGCGTTTTCTGTTCCCCGCCAAGCGGACCCGTGAGCGCTTTGGTGCCGGTGTGGATGACAACCGACAACGGAGTGTTCGTCAGCTTCCCGTAACCGGCCAGAAACTTGTTCAACTCGCCGGCGTTGCCGCGATAGTAGAAAAAGTCCCCTTGGTTGACCCAGTGACCGCCAACGCGGTCCATAGAATTGATCAAGTCGGGCAAGGCGGCAGGCCATTCCTTGTTGTATTCTTGCGTGATTTTCCCTGGTTGGTGATCTCCGCCCACCGCGAAAACCTCGGTTGCAGAGACGATGAAAAACGATAAAGCCAACGCACAAAGAAGCGCGAGTCGCATGGTCTCACCTCGAATGAATACGGGGATCGATTGCCCAAGCATGTGAACAATGCTTCGCGCCGGTAATTGTATCGGATCAGCGATCGAGTCGCCAAGTTATGACGAAGAACAGGGGCAAATGTTACCGTTATTATTTCTTCGTTGTTCCTAGCACCAACTCATAGCCTCGTTCAGCGCTCGCTCGCCCGATGCCCAACGCCTCTTTCAGATCAAAATCTTTTTTCAGCCAGTTCGTTGCCGCGGCGATTTGCGCCGCGGCTTCTTTGCCGATTCTTTCTGCAAAGGCGCTAGGGTCCGCGGGAAAGGGAAAGTCGCTGCCGTGCAGGAGGCGGCTGCAAACCAGCTCTTTGTCCGCGAGCAACCGTTCGACATCACCCACGCGGCCGCGTGTTCCCAACACTGCCGTGTCGCCCCACAGCTTCGGGTATCGTTTCAAGAGCGCGAGAAACTCCGGCAGCTGATCGGGCGTATCGCTGATCCAACCTGTTCCGGCATGGCACGCCACGACCGTGCAGCCTTGCTCCAGGGCCAGCGCCAAACGATGCGGGGCGGCAAGTGCTTTGTCGATCACCGGCGCGCTGTGCTCGTGGCCTGTGTGGACCAGGACGAGCATGTTGAGTTCCTGACACTTGCGAAAGAACTTGGTGTGTTTTGCCTCGGCGACGTCCACGCCCTGAGTTGGCGGATGAATCTTTAACAGGCGTGCTCCCTTTTGCTGGCAACGAACCAACTCATCGATCGCGTCGGCGCGATTGGGATTGATCGAAGGGCAGGGGATCATCAGCTCCGCGTGCTTGGCCACGACCTTGAAGACGTAATCATTCGGGACATAAAACGAAGTGCGGTCCCAATCCGCCTTGCCGTCGCGGTCGTAGACGGCGTCCTGGCCCAGGATCGCGGCCTTGGTGAGGCCGGAGCTTTTCAACTGTTCGACGAGCACCTCTTCGTATCGTTCATCCAGTGTTTTTCCAGGCACTCGTAGTTTCAGCAAATGCGTCAGAGCCAGAAAGGCAAAGCCCCGCGTGATCGCCTCCGACATCCGGCAGCCGGTGTTGGCCGTATCCATGCCAAACAAATGGACATGAAGATCGAGCGTAGGCCGCTTGGCCGTATCCTCCGCAACAGCGATTTTCAATAACGAACTTGTCAAGAATGGCGCTGCAAGCGCCCCCGCCAAAAACGCACGGCGATCGTGAACAGGGAACATCGGATTCTCCGGTTAAAGTAAGTACACACTTACAATACACTTAAAAAAAGAGCTAAGAAAGCTCGCCGCCCACGAGCGCCTTTGCCACGGCGGCAAACATGCGCTCGCGCTGGCGAGGCGGCAGTAACTTCAATTCGCGAATGATATTCGAAATGGTGGCCAACCCCAGCAATCCCCAGGCAGCGATCTCCGCGGGCAAGTCGGATTTCCGCTCCTTACCCCCACGTCCCGCTTGTACCTGCTTGCAGACGAGTTGATGGAAACTCTTGTACATCTTCAGAAGCGCGGATCGGATATCACTGTCATCCGTTTCAGTCAGGGCAGTAAAAACAATCCGATAGAAACCGAATTCTCCCTGATGCCGCGACTCGTATTTCACGATGCGTTCCACCGCATCTTCGCCCGCGGGCTGAGCGGACAGGATTTCCTGCCAAACTTTTGCACGGGTCCGAAAAATGTCGTCGAGCGCCGCCAAGAACATCGCTTTCTTGTCCGGCCACAAGCGATACAAGATGTTTTCTCGGATAGCGCATCGCTGAGCCAACTCCGCCGTTGTGGTGCGCCGGTAACCCAACTCGCTAAAGGTCTTGCACACGGTTGGCAAGAGTTTCTTGGCTTGCTCTTGCGTTTGATTCGGGCGTGCCACGCGCGGCTCCAAGAGTTTTGTAGGTATTCACTTACTTTATTGGCAGACAGGCCGCCAGTCAACTGACAACTCGAGAGAAACTCTCGATTTCGTGGCAGAATACAGAAAAGGCGTCGACATTCCAGGCTGCACTTTTCACAGGCCGTCGACGGCAAGGCAAGGGTTTCTCTAAGTCCTTCTCGTGCCCTGATTTAGGGAATTGCCATCGCCATACTCTCGGTCTACACGGGGAAATGGTCGTATTTCCCGATTTTTTGCGCGATTTCCCTGCGTGGAAACGCAATCTTCAAGAATATTGCCTGAAAATCCATATGAGACAAATTATTTAATGACTGGATTTCGCAAATACCTTGACTTTGCTGAAATGCATTGAGATCATATGCAAATGAATTGCATTAACACTGATCACTGGAAATCATTTAAGCCCCGAACTCAACGCGCCTTTACGCTCGTCGAGTTGCTGGTGGTGATTGCCATTATCGGCATCTTGATCTCGCTGCTGTTGCCGGCGGTTCAAGCGGCTCGGAGTGCGGCGCGGCGCATGAATTGCGGCAGCAATTTGCGGCAAGTCGGCTTGGCCATTCGCAACTATGCCGAGTCCAATCGCGGACGGTTTCCAGACACGGCCCACACGGGTAAGTCGTGGATCTATCAGATTGCCCCGTTCATGGAAAACGTGGACGACATTCGGATTTGCCCCGACGATCCGAAGGGAAGCGATCGGCTTGCAAATAAGCTGACGAGTTATGTCCTGAATTCGTATATCACCAGTGAACCTGACGTCAACTTTACCAAAATCTCCAAAATCCGGGCGATGTCAAAGACCGTTTTAGCATTCGAGATAGCAACGCAGAAGAATGCGATCAACAGCGGCAACGACCACATTCATTCGCACTTTTGGTTTTCGTCAGCCAACTTGTTTCACAATAAAGTTATAACAGCCGTGGAAGCTGATATATCGCTTGATCGCCACAGTGGTTCATCACATTTTTTATATGGTGATGGTCATGTGGAGTTGATCAGTGCCGATCAAGTGCAAACATGGTGCGACCAACAATTCAACTTTGCGCTGCCGCAATAAACATATTGCAATTCTATTGCAAATGTATATCAATTGCGTTATCGTGCAATCTGTTCTGAATTGCTTTTTTCTTCGAGGAGACAACTATGGTACGAAAGCTCTTTCTCTGGTGTGCGCTGCTAACCACTACCGTAAGTGGTCAGTCCTTTGCTGGCGGTGAACCCGGCGACTTTTCAATTCGCCTGATAAACTCCGGGACGCAGTTGGGTGTCGGCGCGTGGGACGATGGTGCCGGGGAAGACCTTGGGACACAAAGCACGCCAGTGTTTGGATTTGATCTCGGTCCAGCGACGCCGATCCCCGGAGTGAATATCTGGACTGGCGGTGATCCGGGGCACAATTCGCCCGGAAACAATTCCGAACTACTCGATGGACTAGTGTTGCCTGTAGCACAAAAATTACAACAACGGCTCGTTCCGTTCGGTATTGCGGGCAATGCGACTCAGTCGAATCTTTGGTTTTGGGACGGCACAACTTTGGACATGGGCGGCAATCCGGTTTTCAATCCGGTTAGTTTGGGGGATAACCTAACTCTCTCAATGAGTCGCAATGATTCGCCAGGCTCGGGTGCCGGTACTACTAGTGTGGTCAGTGGCGGCAATTTCACCTCGGACTTCATGTCGTGGGGTGCCCGATCAAGCGGTCAAGCGTTACATTCGCCGCATGCTACCACGTCTATTGGACAAGTCGGCGGAACCCTGCCCGATCAAGGCGTGTACATGGTAGGCAGTATCTTCTCGATGGCCGGTTACAATGATTCGGCGTTTACCCCGATCTTGTATCTGGCCGGCTTGAATGAAACCGTGCATGACGTAGCCCTCGATTGGGCGACGGCTAATTACTCCAGCTTTACTCCCGCACCCGTACCCGAACCCGGCACCTGGGCTTTGGTGGCGTGTTCACTGGTTGGCGGCTTGATCGTAGGACAACGCTGGCGTCGCCGGATGGCTGTTGTTGGCTAAATCAAGATCGTTGAAACTACTTTGGAAGCGTCAGCGCCGCGGCAACACGTCAGTGGCGTAAACGCAAGTCGGTACATCCAGAAATATCGCACCAAGCGCCAACCACCACGGGATCATCCCGTGGTGTTTTTTTTGATCAAGGGTCACCAAAAACGCAGAGCATTTCCCCCTTTTCTTTGAATTCATGCCGAGCAGGGTCGCGTTTACTGTGCCTACGGCACTTGGGGCTATCAGCCCGCAATACCGCCGTAACCAAAACGGGCCAGCGGTCATTTCTTGGTGTTCTCCGAGAAATCGGGTACAACAGAGATCCTGCCCGAGCTGATTTTGCCCTCCCTGCCCTGCCCCGCGAGTCGAAGACTTTTTGCAAGTCCGGCCGCTGCCCCGTCATCGATGGGGGTTAATGTGTGCTTCAACGAGGAAACACTGCCATGCTTTCCATTCTTGGCCGTTCCACCAGCCGCACGGCGTTCTGTGATCGACTATCACGGCGCGGGTTTTTGCAGATCGGCGGCGCGGCGCTCGGCGGGTTGAGCCTGAGCCAGCTCTTGGCTCTCGAAAAGCAAGCGGGCCTGGGCAAATCGAACAAGGCGATCATCAATATCTACTTGCCCGGCGGACCGTCACACTTGGACATGTGGGACTTGAAGCCCAACGCACCCGTGGAAATCCGCGGCGAGTTCAAGCCAATCCCGACCAACGTCCCGGGTATGGAAATCTGCGAGCTCTTTCCGAAGCTCGCCACGATGGCCGACAAGTACACGATCATCCGTTCGTTGTCGGACTCCGACGGCGCGCACGACGGGTATCAGTGCATGACGGGCCGCAAGAAATCGGACCGCGGCCCGAGCGAAGGCTGGCCCAGCGCTGGTGCATGGGTCTCGCGCCTTGGCGGACCAGCAAACCCGGCGATTCCGGCGAACATGGCGATGATGTACACGACGGGCAATAAGACCTGGGGCCTGCCGTACGATGCGGGTTTCCTCGGCGCGAAGCACAATCCGTTCAACACGGTCGGGCGCAAGGCGCGCGAGAAGTCGGACAACATGGTGCTCAACGGCATCACGCTCGAACGGCTCCGCGATCGCGAGTCGCTGCGTAAATCGCTCGATCAATTCCGTCGCGAGACCGATGTGATGCTGCGGATGGAAAGCGTTGAGGCGAACCTCGAACAAGCGCTCGGCATTTTGACCGATTCGAAGCTCGGAGACGCGCTCGACCTGAGCAAGGAAGATCCCAAGATCGTCGCCCGGTACGGCAAGAGCGATACCGCGTTTCAGCGCGACGGCGCGCCGCGGATGGTCGAAAACTTTTGTCTGGCTCGCCGCTTGGTCGAAGCGGGCGCAAGGTACGTCTCGCTGAATTACAGCCGCTGGGATTGGCACGGCGGCGACGGGATGAACTACCCGATGTCGCGCGAGGAATTTCCGCTGCTCGACGGCGCGCTCTCGGCTTTGCTTACCGACCTGCACGAGCGTGGGCTCGACAAAGATGTCTCGGTCGTGATGTGGGGCGAATTCGGCCGCACGCCCAAGATCAACAAGAACAACAGCCGCGACCACTGGCCGCAAGCCAACGCGTGCCTCGTCGCCGGCGGCGGGATGCGCCACGGCCAGGTCATCGGCGCGACGAACAAGCACGGCGAAGAGCCGACCGATCGCCCGGTAAAGTTCCAAGAAGTCTTCGCAACGCTTTATCACAATCTGGGCCTCGATGCCCACCGCGACCGCTTGTTCGACGGTTCCGGCACGCCGCGCTACCCGACGGATTCGGACATCGAACCGATTCGGGAATTGCTGTAATTCAAATCTAAATGGGAATACGAAAAACGGAGGAGCGGAGGAAATTCAGAGCGGCACAGAGCGAAGAGAATCTGTGAAAGCAAATACAAAATACTGCCCACAGATAGACACAGATGAACACAGATAAATACAATTACGGATGCATTCTCTTTACGAATGCTATTCTCACTCAGATTGATCTCTGCTGATTGAAACCTGCTTGCGGATCTTTCGTATTTTATCTGTGTGCCTCTGTGTTAATCTGTGGGCCGCATTTTCTCTTTCATATTTCCGACAAACTTGCAGCGAATTGATTGCATTTCACCACTTCAACGACTTATAACTCTTAATAGTTGCTCATCTCGGTGCCGCGTCGTCGGTACCACGTTTTTTTATCTCTTCGAGGATGCGATGAATACGGCATCGAAGTGTTCGCTCTTGGTCATTTTAGGGTTGATTGGACTTGCTAGCGGTTGGGGCTGCCTCGCCAAGGATCCCGAACCGGCCAAGTCAGCGCCGCCAGCAGCCACGACGGTCAACAAAGTGGAGACCGCGGAAAATTCCGACGCGCCGGCCAAGCCCACCGAGTCGGCCAAACCAGATCCGGCCGAAGCTGAAATCCGCGCGAGCGCCGAGGAGTTCGTCAAAGCCTTTAACGCCGGCGACTCGGCCAAGGTCGTCGCTCACTTCGCCGAAACGGGCGAGCTCATCGACGAAGAAGGGACTCATTACCAAGGGACCGACGAAGTCAAGCAACTCTTCGGCGCGTTCTTCCTCAAGTTCCCCGGCGCGAAACTCGTGATGGATATCGAATCGGTGCGCACCGTCGCTCCAAATGTCGCCATCGAAGAAGGTACTCGCGTCATCATGGGCAAAGACGAAAAGGACACGGCGCAAGTCCGCTATTCATCAGTGCGGACTAAGCTCAACGGCAAGTGGGTCATCGCCTCGCTGCGTGAATTCAATGCTGACCCGGCTCCGACACCAACCGATCACTTGGCGGGACTCGAATGGATGATCGGCGACTGGATCAACGAAGGCAGCGACGCGGTGGTGAAGATCAAGTACGCTTGGTCCGAGGACAAGAACTTTATCCTCGCGGACTTGAACATTCAAAAGGCGGGGAACGAAGCGATGAAATGCTCGCAGCGCATCGGCTGGGATCCGTCGCAGCAGAAGATTCGCTCTTGGCTCTTCGACTCCGACGGCGGCTTCTCCGAAGGCGTCTGGGCTCCCGCGAGTGACAAGGAATGGCTCGTCAAATCGACCGCGACGCTGCCGAACGGCCAGACCGGATCGGCAACGGTGACGTACACCCAGATCGATGCGAATCGTTTTCAAATCAAGGGATCGCAGCGTATTGTTGGCGATGTGGTGGAACCCGATTTCGAAGTGCATGTCGTGCGTAAACCACCCACGGGCAAATCGCCCACGACCGGTGAATAACGAATTTACATCAACTGCGATTCGGTTCCCTCCCATCAGCGACACATCCTGCCTATTGAAGGCCGCACGAGGAATATCATGCCAACGATTCAACGTCTTGGAACGGCCTGGCTGGCCATCGCCGCTTTGTTGATGAACTGTTCGATCACTGCCGCAAGGCCATCGCTTGGCGGCGGCGGCGGAGTACGCGGTGGCGGCGGAGGAGGAATGTCTCGCCCGGGTGGCGGAGGCGGGGGAATGTCGCGCCCAGGCGGCGGGGGAATGGGTGGCGGCGCTGGAATGTCGCGCCCTGGCGGTGCGAACTTAGGCGGCGGTGGCGGCATGTCGCGACCCGGCGGTGGCGGAAATA
>JBGSSS010000091.1:0-21470 GCA_041736895.1 Pirellulales bacterium | reverse complement strand
GCCGAGGCCGAGTGCCTGGGGCACGCGCTGATCGATCTGGTGCTCACCGACGAGGAAGCCGGCCTGGGCGGACGCACGCTGTTGACCTTTGTCAAACGCTCGCGCCAGCCGTTGCCGTGGTCGCGCTTGGGGAACGGCAATCCGGTTGTGCTGACGGATGCCGACGATCCGGAACATGCGGTGCGCGGCGTCGTCGTCGAAAGGAATGATCACTCGATCACCATCGGGATTGCTTACCTGCCCGAAGAGTTGGAAGAGACCGAACTTTGGCGGCTCGATCATTCGAGCGACGAAATTTCGAGCCAACGCCAGCGCGCGGCGCTCGAACGCGCGATCCGCGCCAAGGGGGATCGGCTGGCCGAATTGCGTGACGTGCTGCTCGGCCAGAAGGCCGCGGCCTTTGCGGCGATTTCCGACGAAGAAGTGCTCGACCCGGCGCTCAACGCGCTGCAACGCGAGACGGTTGCTTGGGCGCTCGCGGCCAAGGACGTCGCGCTCGTGCATGGTCCGCCGGGGACGGGCAAGACGACGACACTCGTTGAAATCATTCGCCGCGCGGTGCGCCGCGGCGAACGCGTGCTGGTCTGCGGGCCAAGCAACATGGCCGTGGACAATCTCTTCGAACGCTTGCTCCGCCATGGCGAAGAGGCGATCCGCCTGGGTCACCCCGCGCGGGTCATGCCCGAGTTACGAAACCAGACACTCGAAGCGCTCGTCGATCGGCATCCCGATGTGCGCGTCGCGCGAAAGCTCGTCAAAGAAGCACTTGCGCTCTTTCGCCAGGCCGCGCGTTACACCCGCGCCGGAACCGGGCGCACGCCGCGCGATGCGCGACGAAGCCAAGGCGCTCTTGGCCGATGCGCGGCGGATCGAAGCCGCGGCCGTGAAGCATCTGCTCGATACGGCGTCGATCCTCTGCACGACCACGACCGGAATCGACGATTCGGTCCTCGGCAATCGACGCTTTGATTTGGTCGTCATCGACGAGGCGTGTCAAAGCACCGAACCCGGCTGTTGGATACCCGTCACGCGCGCCGAGCGCGTGATCTTGGCCGGCGATCATCGCCAGCTGCCGCCAACGGTGCTGAGCCCCGCCGCGAAGCGCGCGGGTTACGATCGGAGTCTCTTCGAACGCCTAGCCGAGAGCCGGCCGGAGCTCGTGCGGCGGTTGTTGATTCAATATCGCATGCACGCGGCGATCATGGACTTTTCATCGCTCGAATTTTACGACGCCGAATTGCTCGCCGATCCGAGCGTCGCCGCGCATCTCGCCGCCGAACTGCCGGGCGTCGAGTCCACCCCGCTCAGCACCGCGCCGCTCGAGTTCATCGACACCGCCGGCGCTGGCTTCGACGAAGAGGCCGAACAAGCGGGACAAAGCCGCCTGAACCGCCGTGAAGCGGCGCTGGTCGTGAACAAGGTTGCTGCCTTGCTCGCCACGGGTCTCGCGCCGCAGCACATCGGCATCATCACGCCCTACGCCGCGCAGGTTCGGCTGCTGCGCGAGAAGCTGCCCGATGCGGCGCTCGAAATCGACACGGTCGACGGCTTTCAAGGCCGCGAAAAAGAGGTGATCGTCATTTCGTTTGTCCGCTCCAACGACACCAGCGAAATCGGGTTTCTCGCGGACCTCCGCCGCACCAACGTCGCGATGACCCGCGCACGAAGAAAGCTTTTGATGATCGGCGACAGCGCGACACTCGCCGCGGACGATTTTTACGCCCGTTTGATTGCGCATGTCGAAGCGCAGGGGGGCTATCGCTCGGTTTGGGAAGAAGGGGAGGTGATGGAATAGCTACTGTCCCTAAGCCCAGGGGCTCCGCCCCCTGGAGCATGAGCTTGGAGTCTGAGTAAACGAGAGACCAGCTAATCTAGCCATAGGTCTACGCCTTCAGCGCGGCTTCTTCTCCTGCATCGCCTGCACTTCGATCTCCAGCGTTCGTTTCAATTTCTTCTCGGCGTCGTAGCTCAGCATGATCTTGGCCGAGAGTGTGGGCGTGGATTCACTCTTGGCGTCGAAAATTAGACTCATCGGCTTGCGTTTCGTGCTCTCTTCGGCGGTGGGAAACGTGTCATAGATTTGCAGACTCAATTCTTTGCGGCCATCGCGAATGCTCGTGGCCAGCATCCCGCCCACGGTGTAACCCTCGGTGTGCGTTTCGGATTTCAAAAAGTAGAGATTGTAGTCCGGCACGAGATCAAACGGATCGTCGGTTTTCTTTAGGACTTTCCAAGAGAGTGTTTGAAACTCCTTTGACCCACGGGCGATGACTTTTTCCTCTTTGACCTGGCTCGCGGCATCCGTGGTGTATTGCCGATCGATCACAGCGAACGTCAGGCGATACTTGGCGGGAAGAGGTTCCTCTGCCAGCGCGGGCATCGAGGAAGCGGCGCAAGCGATGAACAGCAACAAGCCGGAGACAAAGCGCATAGCAACTCTCGTGTGGAGGAAATTCAGGTCATCCAGAGAACATGCTCTGCGATTTTAAAGCGTTGCTCAAAAACGGGACAGATAAAACGTTGATAGCATATTCTTCTCACTCCTGCTTCGCTTTCACCTGCACGAAAATCCGCTCCGGCGCCTGCTCGAAATACTTGAACAGCGCCGGGCAGAGCCAGCCTTCGAGGTCGTGTTCGGCGCTGTAATACCAGTTGCCGTCGGCTTCTTCGCGGCGCCAGACGAACTCGTGCTGCGCGCCGGGGAACTTGTTTGCCGCAAAGATCAGCGTCACGCCCGCGGGGGCGTTGGGGAGATGTGCCGTCATTCGGTCGAGCGCGACATCCGCGCCGGCAATGAACGGTTCCTGCGCCAGGCCGACGCGCTCGTCGTCAAAGACCCACGCGCCTTCGTACTTGTAGGGATGAATGATCAGGAGCGAGTTCATGGAATCGTATTTGTTTAGTGGGTAGTCCTAGGCGACCGTTAAGACAACGCCCGTCAGGCTTGGTTCGGTATTCCACGCACGAAAAACTTGTTGGCGGCATCGAATTATCGATTATGATAAGTATCCCGCCGTTTGCTCGTCGATGACCCGACTTCCTCGTTTCAGGCAGATTTGCATGCTCCAGCGAATTGCGTTCGCCCTTCTGATCTTTGCGTTCGCGCCGCCCCTCGACGCCGCAGAGACAACTCCAGCGACGATCGACTTTAACCGCGATGTCCGGCCGATCCTTTCGGACAATTGTTTTGCCTGTCATGGGCCGGATGCGGCGAAGCGCGAGGCCGAACTGCGGCTCGATCTGCGCGATGACGCGGTGAAGCAAAAAGCGATTGTCCCCGGCAAGCCCGAGGCGAGCAGCCTCGTGGAGCGGATCTATAGCAAGGATGCCGAAGAACTGATGCCGCCGCCGGCGTCGAATAAGAAACTGACCGAGCAGCAGAAAGCGATCTTAAAAAAATGGATCGCCGAGGGGGCCGAGTACAAACGGCACTGGTCGTATGAAAGTCCGGTCAGGGCCGCCATCCCCGTCGGTCAGAACGCCATCGACGGGCTGGTCGGCAAACGGCTCGCCGAGATCGGGCTGAAACCGTCGGCGGAAGCCGATCGGCGGACGCTGATTCGGCGGTTGTACTCGGATCTGCTGGGCTTGCCGCCGACGCCGGCGGAAGTGGCGGCGTTCGTCACCGACAAGTCGCCCGACGCGTACGCCAAGCTGGTCGAGCGCGTCTTGGCGAATCCGCACTACGGCGAGCGGATGGCGATCGCCTGGCTCGATGTGGTGCGCTACGCCGACACGATCGGCTACCACAGTGACACGCCGCGCAATGTTTGGCCCTATCGCGATTGGGTCATCCGGAGTTTCAACGACAACAAACCGTTCGATCGATTCACGCTCGAACAAGTCGCGGGCGATCTGCTGCCCGACGCGAATCAAGAGACGCGCATCGGCTCGGCTTTCAATCGGTTGTTGCTCTCGACCGAAGAAGGGGGCGCGCAGCCCAAGGATTACGAAGCTCGCATGCTCACGGATCGCGTCCGCGCGATCGGCGCCGCGTGGCTCGGCCAAACGACGGGCTGCGCGCAATGCCACGACCACAAGTTTGACCCGTTTACGGCGCGCGACTTTTATCAGCTCGGGGCGTTCTTCGCGGATATCAAGGAACCGATCATCGGCAAGCGCGAAGAAGGGATGGTCATCGCCTCGGCCGACGATGAACAAAAGCTGGTCAAGCTCGATGCCGAATTGGCGGAAGCGAAAAAACAGCTTGATGCCCTGCTGCCGATGATTGATGCCGCGCAGAAGGAATGGGAAGAAACCGTTCTCAAAGACGAGGAAAAACTTGCCGCCTTGAAAAAGGAATCCATACCGACAGCCGAACTTTTGGAAAAGGAACCCAAGAAGCGAAACGCGAAAGACAAGGAAGCCATTAAAACGCACTTCCGCACGAAAGTCTCCAAAGAGTTCCCGGCGGCGCAAGTCTTGGTGACCAAAGCCGAGCAATCGCGCAATACGCATTCCAATGCCCTGCCCAAGTGCTTGGTCAGCATCCGCAACGACAAGCCGCGCACGGTCCGCATCTTGCCCCGCGGCGATTGGATGAACGACAAGGGCGAGACGGTGAAACCCGCGCTGCCGCATTACTTGCCGCAAGCGGGCTTCGAGGGCCGCGAACTCAACCGGCTCGACCTGGCCCAATGGTTAGTCGCACGCGAGAACCCCCTGACGGCGCGGACGGTGATGAATCGGCTCTGGAAGCAATTTTTCGGCAACGGGTTGAGCAAAGTCCTCGACGATCTTGGCGCACAGGGTGAACCGCCGCTCAATCCGGCGCTGCTCGATTGGCTCGCGTGCGAGTTCATCGACAGCGGTTGGGACACGAAGCACATGGTGCGCACGATCGTGAACAGCGCGGCGTACAAACAAGTCTCGACCGCAACACCCGCGTTGCTCGCGGCCGATCCGTACAACCGCGAGTACGCGCGGCAATCGACGTATCGCGTCGATGCCGAGTTGGTGCGCGACGCGGCGCTGTCGTTCTCCGGACTCTTATCGAAGAAAATCGGCGGACCGAGCGTGAAGCCGTATCAACCCGATGGCTATTGGGAGAACCTGAACTTTCCCGTGCGGCAGTACGTGGCCGACAAGAACGAAAGCCAGTACCGCCGGGGTTTGTACACCTGGTGGCAGCGGTCGTTCTTGCATCCGAGTATGTTGGCATTCGATGCGCCGAGCCGCGAAGAATGCGCGGCGGAACGGAATCGCTCGAACATTCCCCAGCAAGCCCTCGTGCTGCTCAACGATCCGACGTATGTCGAAGCGGCCCGCGTCTTCGCCGCGCGCATCCTCAGCGAAGGAGGCGACACCGCGGACAAACGGATCGCTTGGGCTTGGCAGCAAGTCCTGCAACGCGATCCGACTGCTGAAGAGACAGCGATCATGCGCCCGCTTTTGGAAAAACACTTGGCCGCGTATCGCAAAGATCCCGCGGCCGCCGCGGCGCTGTTGAAGACAGGGCTCGCGCCCACGCCTACGAATCTTGACGCCGCGGATTTGGCCGCGTGGACTCATGTCGCGCGAGTCTTGTTGAACCTTCATGAAACGATTACTCGGTCTTGAGGCTGAGTACAGGGTACTGAGTACTGAGTACAGGGTACGCGATTGACTGCAAAGCTTTTGCTGCTGGAAAAACTTCACCATTGAAATACATCTCATGCAACCGCAACCCTACTCCCACGCAACACGCCGCACCTTCCTCCGCAACACGGCGCACGGACTTGGCACCGCCGCGCTGGCGTCGTTGCTCGGATCCTCGGCGCTGCGCGCGGCACCCGTCCCCGGCGTGCTGCAGAAACTGCCGCATCCGGCGAAGGCCAGGCGCGTGATCTGGCTCTCGATGGCGGGCGGGCCTTCGCAGTTGGAGACGTTCGATCCCAAACCGAAGCTCGCCGAGATGCACGGCAAGCCGATGCCGGAAAGTCTCACCAAGGGACAGCAACTCGCGCAGTTGCAAGGCAAGCCGCTGAATTGCTTCGGCCCGCAGCACCCGTTCGAGAAGTTCGGCAAGAACGGGACCGAGATCTGCGCGCTGTTTCCACACTTCGGATCGGTGATCGACGAGGTTTGTTTGATCCGTTCGATGACCACCGACGCGATCAATCATGACCCCGCGCACATGTTCATGAACACCGGCTCGCAAATCGCCGGCCGGCCGAGCATGGGGTCCTGGGTGACATACGGGCTGGGAACGGAGGCCGAGAACCTGCCCGGGTTCGTTGTGCTCACGTCGCTCGGCAAGGGGGGCCAGAACCAACCGATCGCCGCGCGGCAGTGGAGCAGCGGCTTCCTGCCGAGCCGTTATCAAGGCGTGCAACTGCGCTCGAAGGGCGATCCGGTGCTGTACCTGACGTCGCCGGCGGGAATCTCGCGCGAGCAACAAGGGGCCGATATCGAGGCAATCAACGCGCTGAATCAAAAGCAAGAAGCGCTGACCCACGATGCCGAAATCGCCACGCGCATCGCGCAATACGAGATGGCGTTTCAGATGCAAGCCAGCGTGCCTGAGTTGATGGACATCCAGGGCGAAGACGCGAAGACGATGGAGTTGTATGGCTGCAAGCCGGGCGACGGGTCGTTTGCGTCGAACTGTCTGTTAGCGCGGCGGCTCGCCGAGCGCGGCGTGCGGTTCATTCAGCTTTATCACAAGGACTGGGACCACCACGGCGGCGTGAAAACGGGTGTCGCCCAAAAGGCGCTCGAAATCGACCGGGCGTGCATGGCGCTCATCACCGATCTCAAGCAGCGCGGGATGTTGGACGAAACGCTGATCGTGTGGGCTGGCGAATTCGGCCGCACGCCGATGTCGCAAGGCGGCGACGGCCGCGACCACCACAACAAAGCGATGTCCGTCTGGCTCGCCGGGGCCGGCGTCAAACCGGGCCTGGTTTACGGCGCGTCCGACGAGTTGGGTTACGCCGCGGTGGAGAATGTCTGCACGGTGCACGACCTGCACGCGACGATGCTCCACCAACTAGGCATCCAACACGACGCCTTCACGGTCAAGTTCCAAGGGCTCGATGCGAAGCTCACCGGCGTTGAGCACGGGACGCGGGTGTTGAAAGATATTCTGCTATAGAAATACATTAAAAATACGCTCTATTTCACCCCGCGTAATTGTTGCAACATTTCTGCAGCATCCCAATCGGGCAGGATTGATTGTCGTTCGAATGTGTAGTTCAACCGACTTTGTTCGAATTGCTGCACATAGCGAACGGCATTGGTCCAGCCTAGGGCATCGACCAACACAGCAAAGCCGCGTGCACGCAATTCCACGGGTTCCAAAATTTGAGTCATAGTGGATGTTCCTCAAGGAATTTTAGGATGGATCTGACTTGTGTGCGAAGGGAGTTTTGCAATCTTCCCGCCAAGGCGATCATTCGGTCATCCGTGGAGAGCAAATAGTTAGCATGAAGTGTTTCTGCACCGGCAAGATGGAGAGCATCGAAATTTTTGAAACCGAGATTGATCAATTCTTCGATTCTTGCTTGAATCAGGCTCTCGTCTTCCGGATGCCAAACTGTCGTTTCCCGAAGCCATTTTTCCACACGTTCCGCGCGTTCAGGAAGCGGATTTAGAGAGTTCTCTAACAGCAAGCCTGAAGAGCGGACAAACTGAATTTTAGCTCCTTCAGCGGCAAGCAAAGTCAAAACAGCTTCGGTCTCGAGCCGTATTCTCGACTGAGATTGATCGTCGAATGGACGCTTCAGGCAGCACATATCTAGATAAACTAACATCAACAGTATTATAGCAAAGATTTTCAGCTACATTCATCCCGCAACTTCCGCAGCGCACGAATCGCGTCCGCGATGGTCTGAATCTCCTCGGCCGCCGCTTCGCTCAGATTGATTCCGTGCTCGTCTTCGAGCTGCATGATCAGCTCGACGAATTCGATCGAGTCAAGCTGCTCGTAGCGCAGCTTGTCGTCGAGTTGCAGCCGCGCATCGACCCGATCGCGGAACCACCACAGCAATTCGCCGCACGCCGGACAACACGCATCGCCGGAGAGCGCCGGTTCAATGTCCGTATCCTCGCCGCAGACGGGACAGCGAAACGGTTGGCCTTCGGGCGTGCGCGAGGAGATGGACATGGAGTTATTCTACAGGCCGGCTTCGGTTACAGAGGATTCCTTTCACGATCCGGTTTGATACGAAAAGCAGCGCAAATCAGAAAGCTGCAGTAGACCAAGACTCATCTCCTGCGGCTCGGCAGGAGCCTCGCCCTCCCAATTCTTCTTTGGTAATTTTTGCTTTCTTTGCGGCAAAAATTTCTTTTCTCTCTTCTCTCTCTTGCGTTTCTATCCGGTTAACAATTTTCGGCCGGCCGTCGACGGTCCGGCGAAGCGACGAGTGGGCTGAAGCCCACGCTACGGGGAATGCGGCGCGACAAATTCATCGCTAGGGTCGAACTTGGGCCAGGCGATGATCAGGACTTTCAACTTGCCCACCGCACGATGCCGTGTCCCGGGGCGGATCAGGATCGCGATGCCGGGTTTCAACGGCAAGCGCTCGTCGTTGAGTTCCATCACCGCATCGATGCTGCATTCGAGGATGTAGTAGACCTCGGTGAGCCGTTGGTGGTGATGCGTTTCGGCCGCGCGGTCGATCTCGGTGACATGCACCGTCGCGGGAAAATCCCGCACCGTTTCAAACCCCCGCCGCGCCGTCCCGCAAGGGCAGGGGACACCCGGCAGCGCGGCGAAATCGACAAGTTCGTAGGGCGGGGGCATGGCGTGAAAATGGAATGCGGTGGGAACGTCTATATGCAGTCCCGAAGGGACGACCTGATTCAGCCCAGGGTGAGCGCAGCGAACCCTGGGTCGTGTGGCGTGTTGAATCGCAAGCCCTGAAAGGGCGGCCTAATGGTCGAAGTGACTAGGTCGTCCTTACAGGACTATGATTTTTCATTATGAAACCTACCCAGGGTTCGCGTTGCTCACCCTGGGCTATCGTAGGTCGTCCCTTCGGGACTACAAAATGTTCGATCACCTCGATCACGGTAAAGCATTTTAATACCGCGGCACGCTCGGATCGACCTCCAGGGACCAGGCATCAATCCCGCCGGCCATGTTCTGGACGTTCGCGAAGCCTTGCTCGCGCAGACACTGCGTCACGCGAAGACTCCGCCCGCCGTGATGGCAATGGACGACGATGCGGCGGTTCAGGTCGTCGCTGATCTCACCGACGCGCTGCTGGATTTCCTGCATCGGGATCAACGTCGAGCCGGCGATGCTGGCCGTGGCGTATTCCTCGGGCTTACGGCAATCGAGCAACAAAAAATCTTCGCCGCTTTGGCGGAGTTGCTGGACGGAAAGGACATCGATGTCGATGGGGAGAGAAGACATAAGCGAGTTATCTTTCTTGAATTCCTGTCTGGCTCCCTCCCCCTTGCGGGGAGGGCTGGGGAGGGGGTTTTTGTGCCACGCTAAATGCGAAAGGCAAAGAACGGAATTGCCCTGTTTTTTGTCTTTCGCATCTTCAACGTTTGCCTTGCAATAGACCCCCTCCCTAACCCTCCCCGCAAGGGGGAGGGGACCAAACGGATTTCATTCTCAAGTATTTTCTCGCTCTCAATCCAGTGCATGTGCTACAAGCTTTTTACAGATCATTGAACCACTCCCTCATTCCGGCAACTCCAGTTTCTCTTTGCCATCCGCCGTGATCGCCGAGAAGAAAATCGCCGGGTCGATGTCGGGCGTGATCTCGCGCACCGAGCCGTCGCCCATCCCGACGATGATCACGCCATTGTTATGCCCGCTCGACGGGCCCCAGGTTCGCTCCAACGGGTCGCCCTTGATCGGGTGATAGGGAATCGCTGGGCCGGCGCTGTTGTATTCGGCGAGCGCGGTGCGATTGCCGGCGGCCGGATTGAAGCGCCAATCCTTGGACACGGAAGAGACGTCTGGCGGGGAAGTGAAGTACGGATAATAGTTGCTCGCCGCCGCGTCGATCGGCGTCGAGTCGGCGGGTAGGAAGCCGACGACGAACGACTCCTGCGGCTTGTACCAATTCGAGCGAACGTCTTCGAGCGACTCGATCAAGACCGCCGTCTTGCTCGTGCCGTCGGCCATTCGCTGGTCCGAATGGCCTTTCTGCGTCTTGCCGGGAATGATCATCCCGTCGGGCTCTTGCTTGTACGCGGGCAGACCATCTTTTCCGATTGTCTCGTTCTGCAAGAGCGGCAGTCGGGTGGAACTGAGAGCCGCGTAGTTGCTCACGCCGGGTGGGTTGTCAAGCGGGCTGCTCGGGCAGTCCATGCCTAGAAGTTTCATGTCCGCAGGCGAGCCGGTTTTGCCTTGCCCCTTCACCGTGACCTTGGTCGATGGCAGCGTGAACTTGGCACTGTTCGAAGCGATGCTCTTGTACAGATTATCTTCTTCGATAAACGGCAGAAGGGACGTTTGCCAAGTGTAGTACTCCGCCGCGTTTGCGGGATTCAACTGAGGGTTCGCCTGCTGGGCGGGATCGGAACTGAAATACAGCGGCGGAAATGTTTTCTTCGCATCGTGATGATTCTGCATCCCCAGCATGAGCTGCTTCATGTTGTTGCGGCAGGAGTTTTTTAAGGAATTAATGCGCGGTGATTGAATCCGTGGAATTACCAGAGTCAATATCAGCGCGATGATCGCGATCACGACGAGCAGTTCCACGAGCGTAAACGCGCGGCGGGGATTGTTGGTAGTCATGAGATTTCTCCCCTTTAGCCCCCCGTCAATGACGGGGGGAAACAGCGTGCCGCGCGAAGAGTAGTTTTTCAATTCCAAAGGATCGATGACCGACACAACACAACGATTGCACTAGCGCGACGTCAAACTCCCCCGGTCATTGACCGGGGGCTAAAACCGCTACGGCAATTTCGGCGGCGGCAGTGTCGGCACCGTCTCGCTGCCGCGCGCTGTGATCGCCGCGAAGAAGACTTTCGGATCGACGTCGGGCCAGATGGTCTGCACCGAGAGATCGCCCATCACGGCCAAGACGACGCCCTCTTCGTGGCCGCTTGATGGTCCCCAGGTTCGCTCCAACGGGTCGCCCTTCGTTCCATTATACGCTTGCTGCGGTTTCTCGGGTGTCGGCCCGAAGTTCAACGCCGTTCGATTCCCGGCCGTGGGATTGAACGTCCAATCCGGGGCGAAGTAGGGGTAGTAGTTGCTGCTCGCTTCGTCGATCGGCGTCGAATCGGACGGGACGAAGCCGGCGACGAACGATTGTTGCGGGTCGTACCAGTCGGACCGCGCGGCCTCGCGCGATTCGATGACGACGATCGTCTTGCTCGAGCCGTCTTGCATCCGCTGGGGCGAAATGCCATTCATGCCATGCTCCGGGACAATCACGCCGTCGGGTTCGCGTTTGAAGGCCGGCAGGACGCCTTCTTCGCCTTTGACAAGTTCCGTGAGCAGCGGCAGGCGCGTCACACTCGTCGCGACATAATTCCCGTTGCCGGGCGTCGGCGAATCGGGCACGGCGGGGCAGCGGAGTTGTTTGAAGATCACCTCGCGCGGCGACATCGTCCCAGCTCCGCCGGGTCCGGGGACTTTGACGTCGGTCGAAGGGAGCGTGAATTTCTGGCTCGCCGCGGTGAGTTCACGATGGAATTCCGGTTGTTCGAGAAAAGGCAGCAACCGCGTCTGCCACGAGTAGCTCGCCGCCGCATCGACCGGCGACAGCGGCGGCCGCTCTTTCAGCGCCGGATCGTTGCTGTAGTAGAGCGGCGGGAAAACGCGGTGGGCGACTTGGTAGTTCGACAGCGCGATGCCGATCAGCCGTTGGTTGTTCTGACAGTGATTCCGGTAAGCCGCGCCGCCCGCTCGCGGGATTACCATGATGAAAAACGTGATCGCGACCGCGATGATGATCGCCACGACGACAAACTCGACGCGGGTAAAGGCACAGCGGCGATGAGAGTGCGGCATTTTTTGGTAGCTGAATTCGTGAGAATTCAGAGTCTTTGGGGTACCACCGCCTCACGACGTTGGCTGCTTGGCAAACATTAGCCCCCCGTCAATGACGGGGGGAATTCGCGTGGAGCGACGTTGATTTCTCAATTTCAAAGGATCGAAGTCTAGCGATACGCAACACGTTGATGACGCGCCACGTCCAACTCCCCCGGTCATTGACCGGGGGCTAATGTTACGGCAGCGCCGCCTCTTCCCCGCCATTGCGCGTCAGCAATCCAAAGAACACCTGCGGATCGAGCGTGTCATCGATCGAACGAACTGAGCCGTCGGCCATCGCGGCGCAGGTAACGCCGCCGGGATGTCCCCCTGACGGGCCCCAATTGCGGGCGAGCGGATCCTTGGGATCGTCGTTGTAGAAACGCGCGAAAGCTTTTTCCCCGCCGAAGGGCAATAAGTTCGGGACAACAGCCGGACCGTAATTCAGGGCCGAACGATCGCCGGCTGCGGGGTTGAAGACCCATTTCTTTTCCGCGTCGAAGTACGGATAGTATTGCGACTTGGCCTCGTCGATCGGCTTGCTGTCCGCCGGCAAGAAGCCGCACGCGAACGTCTGCTGTGGCGCGTACCAATTCGAGCGCGTCCTTTCCCGCGACTCGCTCAGGAGCAGCGTCTTGCTCATCCCGTCGCGGATTTGCAAGGACTGAATTCCTTGCCGCTTGCCGGTCGGCACCAGGATTCCTTCGGGCGGAATCTTGCCCCACACTTGCTGCCCGTCTTTGTTCGCCGTGACATCGGTCAGGAGCGGCTGGCGTGTGGCGGGCAGGGCGATGTAATTGCACATCCCTTGCACCGCGGATTCCTTGAGCTGTGGTGCCTCGAAGATCGCGATATCCACCGTTCCGGGCGCGGTCATGCCAGCGCCAAACTTGACTTGTGTCGAAGGTAGTTTGAAGCTTTGGCTCGCGTTATCAATCGCTTTGTACATGGCCGACTCTTCCAAGAACGGCAGCAACGACACCGTCCAGGGGTAAGCATCGGCCGCGTCGGCCGGGTTCAGAATCTTGTGCAGTTTTTCATCGGCGCTGGAGAAGAGCGTCGGAAAACCCCGGCGCGTTACTTCGTGATTGATCGTGGCGACGCTCAGGTTCCGCAAGTTGTTCATCGATTGCGTCCGCCGCGCCGCGGCCCGCGCGGCTTGAATCGCCGGCAAGAGCAAGGCGATCAAGATCCCCACGATGGCGATGACGATGATCAGTTCGATGACGGTGAAGGCGCGGCGGTTGTTGCGGTGTTGCATGGGATACTCCTGAATTTCATTTCGCTTAGCCGGTGCGTCCACGCACGGCTTTTTGATAACCTGGTCTGGCTCCCTCCCCCTTGCGGGGAGGGGGTTCTGAGCGGCGTTCGTCTCTCTATTGGAAAAATACTATGCACGGAAGTAACAGCGAATGAAGCTTCTTCGTCAACTCCCGTCACCCCTCCCTAGCCCTCCCCATCAAGGGGAGGGGACCAGACAGGGTTTCTAAAGGGATAACGATCAGCATCACTCGGAACGAGAACTCACGCAACGTCAAACTCCCCCGGTCATTGACCGGGGGCTAATGTTCAAAAACCACCCAATCCCGGTTGATTCTCGCCGCCGCGCGCGGTGATGGCGCTGAAGTAGACCTGGGGATCGACGCCGGTGTCGGAGACTTCTTGCACCGAGCCGTCGCCCATGCCGTGGAGCACGATCCCGCCCATGTTCATGCTCGATGGTCCCCAATCGCGGGCGAGCGGGTCCTTGGGGTCGCCGTTGTAGGCTTGCTTCACGCCGGCGGGATTCGCCAGCGGGTTGGCCGGGACTGGTTTGCCTGGCTTGGCCGGACCGTAGTTGAGCGCCGTGCGATCGTTGCCAGGGACGCCAACCCAGCCCTCCGCGCCGAAGTACGGATAGTACTTCGTCTTGTCTTCATCGACGGGTTTGGTGTCCTCGGGCAGGAAGCCGCAGACGAAGACTTGCTGCGGCGTGTACCAGTTCGCTTTGGTTTGCTCGCGCGATTCGCAGAGGATCGTGGTCTTGCTCGTGCCGTCGGCCATGCGGGCCATGCTTGTGCCACGGCCAAGCTTATCCGGAACGATCATGCCGTCGGGCGGCGTTTTATTGGTCTGCGAACCGATAGCGCCAGCCCAACTCGTCAACAACGGTTGCCGCGTGGAACTCAGCGCGACGTAGTTCGTCGTGCCGGCGGGACTGCCGGGGTTATTCGGCGCGAGGAGCGCTGTCAGTTCGATCGTGCCGGGGGAGACTTGGCCCGCGGGCGTGGCGAGTTGGACCTTGGTGGCGTCGGTCGTAAATCTGTTGCTCGCCGTGGAGATCGATTTGTACATCATGTCTTCTTCGATAAACGGCAGGATGCGCACGACCCAGGTGTATTGCCCCGTCGCATCGACGACGTTCATTTGCCCTTTCTGTCCTTCCATCGCGGAAAAGTAGAGCGGCGGGAACGTCTTGTATGTATCGGCGTGATTATGCATGGCGAGGAGGAGCTGCTTCATGTTGTTGCGGCCGCTGTTCTTCAAGGCCGCAGCCCGCGCGGCTTGAATCGCCGGCAGCAGGAGTGCGATCAAGATCGCGATGACGGCGATCACGATGATGAGTTCGATGAGGGTAAAGGCACGAGTCTGATTTTTTCTGGAACGTCGCATGAGAAAATCCTTTTAAGAAGAGGAGAAGTATTTTTGTGGATGAAGTCTCTGTGTTGATCAATTCTCTCTGTTGAAACCGGTTAGCGGGGAGCCGCAGGCGACCGTTCCGTCACCGCGAAGAATAGACTACGGTTTTTTCGTTGGATCGTCTTGGCCGGTCCTAGAATCGGAAAATATTTTTGCGTCCACTTCGGGATGAAACTCTCCGGCACGAGCGGTAATCGCCGCGAAATACCTGAGGGGCTCAACGCTTGAATCGATTTCTACCGTCGACCCATCACCCATCCCGACCAGCATTTTGCCCTCGGGGTGAGTGCCCGAAGGTCCCCAAGCGCGCGCGAGCGGATCACCAGTGACCTGGTGATACGGCGTATGGTTGATCGCGGTACGGTCGCCGTGCTGCGGATTGAAGTGCCAATCTGGATAAGGAAAGTACGGATAATAGTCGCCGGACTCATTGCCGACGGGTGTGCTGTCGCTGGGGAGAAAGCCGCAGACGAATGATTGCTGGGGGAGGAACCAATTCGAACGCTGGCGTTCGCGTGTTTCGTTGAAGAGAGCCGTCTTGCTCGTGCCATCCGCCATGCGGGCCATCGATGTGCCTTTGCCATTCCTGTCGGGAACGATCATGCCATCCGCAAACAGCGTCTTGCGTTCGCCTTTGTCGTAGGTGATTGTATTCAAGAGCAGCGGCAAGCGCGTGCTTGGCAGCGCCGCGTAATGGCACTCGCCGGGAGCAAGTCGACTCAGATGAGGGGATTGCCAGACCGAAATGGAAACCTGGCTGGGCGAAATTAGCTTGGCGGCATTGTTCGGGTCAGGGATCCGCACTTGCGTCGAGTCGCTGCCGAACTTTTGGGACGCCCGTTCGATGTCTCGATAGAGCTTGTCTTCTTCGAGGAACGGCAGCAGTCGAACTTGCCAAGGGTAACATTCAGCCGCGAGTTGCGGATTGAAGATTCGCTGCCGCACGGGATCGCTGCTGAAGAAGAGCGGCGGGAACACTTTGAACTGTTCGGCGTGGTTCTGTAACGCCAGCCCGATTTGCTTGACTTGATTGCGGTTGTGATTCTGCAGTGTGCTGACGCTGGACTGGAGGATCCACGGGATGGCCACCGTCAACGCGAGGGCAATGATGGCGACGACGACCAAGACGTCGCGCAACCTGTGTTGAGACCGCTCTTGTGTAATCTCGCGTTCTAACAAGCGAAGCCCCTTGCCGCGAAAAGATGAGAAAAGCCCACGGCCAGGAACCCGGCCGCTGCCTGTGATTCTAAGGCGCAAACCATGCGCTAGGCAAGGAAAAAAGAACGCGGCGAGAATGCGACTCTGCACACAGCGAGCTGGGGCGCTAGAATGCTTTGACATGAAACCGGCGGCCTTACGGCCACCGCTCGCGTTTCTGGCTCTTCCCAAATCCCGATCCCCCCGTCCCGAAACGCATGACCGCCATCCTCTGGTTTCGCAACGATCTCCGTCTCGCCGACAATCCGGCGCTGCGCGCGGCGCTCAAGCATGGGACCGTCGTGCCGGTGTACCTGTACGCGCCGCACGAGGAACACCCTTGGGAGCCGGGCGGGGCGACGCGGTGGTGGCTGCATCATTCACTCGCGGCGCTCGATGCCGAGCTGCGGGCTGCCGGGTCGCGGTTGATCGTTCACGCCGTGCCGCGCGGCGAGTCGAGCTTGAGTGCGCTCGAAGCGCTGCTGAAAGAAACCGAGAGCACGGCCGTCTTTTGGAATCGCCGCTACGAGCCGGCCAACATCAAGCACGACACCGAAACCAAAAGCCTCCTCCGCAGCCGCGGCATCGCCGTCGAGAGCTTCAACGCCAGCTTGCTCCTCGAAGCAGGCACGGTGCGCAATCAACAGGGCAACCCGTTCCAGGTGTTCACGCCGTTCTGGAAGCAGTGCCTGGCCCAAGCCGACGCGATCGCCGCGCCGCTGCCGAAACCGCGCGAGGTGCCAGGACCCAAGAGCTGGCCCAAGTCGCTCAAGATCGACGAGTTGGGCTTGCTGCCGAAGATTCCCTGGGACGCGGGATTTTACGAACATTGGACGCCGGGCGAAGCCGGCGCGCACGCGCGGTTCAAGCAGTTCCTGCATGAGCCGATCAACACCTACAAGTCGGCGCGCGATATCCCCTCGGTGGATGGCACGTCGCAGCTTTCGCCGCACCTGCACTTTGGCGAGATCGGGCCGCGGCAGATTTGGCACGAGCTGCAAGCGCGCGACAAAGAGCGCCCGCCGGTTCATGCCAAAGCAATAAACGAACTTGACAAATCCGACGCCGGTCATTTCCTGCGCGAGGTCGGTTGGCGCGACTTTGCCTATCACTTGCTGTTTCATTATCCCGACACGCCGGAAATGCCGCTGCGCGACAAGTACCGCGACTTTCCCTGGCGCAAGGGTCCAGCCGCCGCGCGCGACTTACAAGCCTGGAAACGCGGCCGCACCGGCTACCCGATCGTCGATGCGGGCATGCGGCAGCTTTGGCATACCGGCTGGATGCACAACCGTGTGCGGATGATCGTCGGCTCGTTCTTGGTCAAGCACTTGCTCTTGCCGTGGCAAGACGGCGCGGCGTGGTTTTGGGACACGTTGGTCGATGCGGACCTGGCGAACAACACGCTCGGCTGGCAATGGGTCGCCGGCTGCGGCGCGGACGCGGCGCCGTACTTTCGGATCTTCAATCCGGTGTTGCAGGGGCAAAAGTTCGACGCGCGCGGCGAGTACGTCCGCCGCTGGGTGCCGGAACTGACGGCGCTCCCGGACGATTACATTCACGCCCCGTGGGACGCACCGCAGGAGGTTCTGCACCGGGCTAAGATCCAACTCGGCCGCGACTACCCCGAGCCGATCATCGACCACAAAGAAGGCCGCGAGGGAGCGCTCGCGGCGTTGGCGATGTTGAAGGAGTGAATTTTATCGCCCGTAGCGTTAACGACGGCGATAAAAAATTCGCTGAGCGTTTAGCAGCCCGACGCGTAAGCGAGGGAGAACTCTGGCGCTATGAAGCAGTAAACACCTTCATGCATAGGATTTTGCGCATGATCTAGTGATACGCTTTCTACCTAAAAACAGCGCGGTTAGAACAATGGCCAGTCGTTGGGAGGGTGAGGCTCCTGCCGAACCGTTGGTCGTTCAAGCTTCTGCGAAATTGGGGCGTAAGAGCGCAGTTATTCATTGGGGTTCGTTATATCAAGGAGACGGCCGCGCATTTGCCATCGTCGCCAACGGTGTGGCATCTTGGATTAGCGAGCCTCTGAAGACTCACGACTTCAGCTTCACTCCGCGTTCACCGTCTCGCCCCCCTTGCGTGTTGACCACGCGCGCCACACCGCGAGATCGACCGTGTCCGACACCGTCTTGGTGTTCGTGTCGGCCATGACCAAGCCCACCACACCGCGGTGTTTCGCGCGGGCGGCGCGAAAACCGAACACCGCGTAGTTGGTCTTCTCGTCGCCATCGACTTTGTTCGCGATGCAATCGAACTGGTCCGAGTTTGGCGGGTAATAATGGTTGTACATCGTGTTGCGGAAATCGCCATCGGCCCAGGAGAACCCGCGGGGGGACGAAACATTGAACTGCGTCGCGCTGCCGCAATCGCCGTCGGAGAGCGGCGTGGTAAACGTGTAGCGGTAATCCTGGAGGAGCGCGTACTTGACGCCGTTGAAGGACGAAGGCCGATCGACGCCCAGGACGCTCTCGCTGACCAGGCTCGTCTTGCTCGCGCCGTCGCTGAGATGCGCATCCTTGTACGCCGTGTTGACGCCGAAGATGCCGTCGGGATCGAACGGTGTGCCCAGATTCTTGCCGCTGCTGTCGTAGCCGCTGCCGGTGCAGACGGCGTAGTTCGTCGGCCCGAATTTCTCGTTGACCTGCCGCTGTTCGTCACTGGGGCAAAGAAACGCGGGGATGACCGTGGCGACCTGCGCCTTGTGGATCGGCTTGGGATCGAAGAAGTCGTACAGCGGCTGATCGATTTGGATCGAGCGCAAGAGTTCGGTCTCTTCCAAGTGAGGCAGAATCTGCGCTAGCGTCGACCAACGCGCCTTGCTCCACTCATCGCTCGGATTCGACGGATTCGCGCGGTAGATCGCGCCCGAAGGAAAGCGATGGTGCGTGGTCTTGTAGTTTTCGATGGCGATGCCGAGTTGCCGCAGCTTGTTCAGGCATTGCACCTGCCGCCCCGATTCGCGCGACGACTGAATCGCCGGCAAGATCATCGCGGTGAGAATCCCGATGATCCCAATGACCACCAGAAGTTCGACAAGCGTGAAGCCGCGGCGCCGCTCGGGCTGCAATCGGAGCTCAACGGTGGGCTGGTTCAGTCGCATGGACGACAATTATTCGGCGCGTGTTTTGCGCCGAAGATAAAGGCACCAACCACCGCCTGCTAACACAATCGCTGCCCAAGTTCCCGGTTCGGGAACCGGATTGGTGAAGAGAAACGCGCCGCTGATCGCATTGCCGCCGGGCACCGGTGCAGCATAGGTCCCCAACGGAGCCCCCGCCGAGCTAAACGCCCCGACGCCCAGATCATAATTCGTCTGCGCGATGAACGCCGTGTCATCGAGGAACGAAATCTGGGCGGGAAAACCGGCTTGTAGTTGGGTATTGGAAATAAATTGCCCGGCGAAAGCGCCCGTCATTGCGTCGTAAGAGAGTACGTTTTGACCAAGCAAGTTGGTGACATAAAGTTTGCCATCGTTAAAGGCAAGTCCGCCGGGATTCTGCAGATTGTTCGGTTCATTGGGATCATTGGGATCGCCCCCTTCGGCAAAGACGCCGCCCATGAGCGTCGTATCTGGAACATAATTTCCGGCCCCCGCATTGGCTGCGGCGTCCCAGACAAAGCGCAGGATATTTCCTCCGCCATAATTCGCCACATAGAGTTTGTTGTCGGGGCCGAAGACCGCGTTGCTGACACTGTTCAAGCCGCCGCCGGTAACTTGAGCGAGTGGGTTGCCGTTGTAGTCAAAGCGATAAATCCCTTGCGTGCCGAAAAAGCCCGTCACCAAAATATCGTTGTTCTGGCCGAGGACAATCGCCGAGGGAAAGTTCATCGCCCCGCCAAAGCTCCCCATCGCAGCGCCGGTCGTCGGATCAAAGAGTTTCACGGAGCCGCCCGCTGCTGTCGGCATTTGATTCGCGACCATCAACAGACCCGACTGCGGGTGCAGCATCATGCCGACGGATCGGGTAAGGCCATTGGTCCCCGCGGGGATCAACGGCGTGAGCAGACCGCCGCCATTCGGCGCGGAGTAGACAGTGCCGTTGGAATAGTTGCTGACATAGAGCGTGGCCTGCGCCGTTTGCAGCAAGAGGCAACCGACGAGACCGGCGACGGTAAAAATTTGCTTAACCATGGAGTGCATCAAAAGTCCTAAACCAAAAGGTGAATCGCGCCGGAAGCTAGCAACAAGAACGAATCTTGGCCATCAAAGAGCAAGGGAGTTAGAGCGCGGCCAAGGAAGGAAGCTTGGTCGGCCACGGTCGGGCAAGCAACCCAAACATAAATACCGCTTCTGACAGGGTCAAGCTTCGCTCCTTTACTCGTGGGGAACGTTCGCAGTGCCTCCGAAAGCCGAAAAATCTACCGAAAAAAGGAGGCAAGGTTCCTCCCGAATCATTGCAATGCCCAATGCAACTAACTAATATAATGACATTCTTACAACTTTGCGAATGTTTGGGCCGGCTTTTTTGAAATCTCCCCCGCCGGTTCCGCAAAGCCCCCAAATTTCCCGCCTGGTTTTTCTTGAGGTTGATAATGCGTTTTAAAGTCCCGGCAATCGCAGCGGCCCTGCTGCTCGGCGGATTTTCTTCAGCCCAGGCGCAGGTATTTCATTTTGGGTATGACCCTGCGGCAACTTCGGCCGGGACGGCCCCGAATTCGGCGGCCGCATTTGCCGCTTTCTCGGCAGTGGGCAGTGTTGGAACGGAAACGTTTGATAGTTATGTCATGCTGCCCGACCCGCTCTCTTATCAGTCGGTCTATACTGCCAGTCCTCTCGGCATTACGTTTGGTTCAAATTGGAGCTTTGCAACGAGCCAATATCCTAGTCCGGTGATCTCTGGCACCGCGACGGGTTTCTATTCGGACGTTCTTGCCGGAAGCAACACCGGACTGACGGACGTGTTTCAATTCAGCTCGCCGATCTACGCCTTTGGCACGAACATGATCAACATCGGCGATGCGCTGACCAGCACCACGCTCAGCATCACGGTCGATCTCGGCGGAACCGATGTGCGGACATACGACTTTGCACCATTCATTACGTTTGCCAACGGCGGCTACAACGCGACGGGCTTCGCCGGCCTCACGCTGGGCGCGCCATTCGACCGCGTGACGATCACTCGCGGCGGCTCGGGCGGCGATATCTTGGCCTACAACTCGATCTCGGTCAGCGCCGTGCCCGAACCGGGCACCTGGGCGCTGCTGGCGAGCGCGGCGGGCATGGCTGGGTACTTCGGTCTGCGCCGCCGCCGCCATCAAGCGGTTGCATAAGCAAGCGACGAATTCGAAGCGTGGGAATGTAAACAGGAAAACAAAAAGGGACGAGTCGCAAGACTCGTCCCTTTTTGCGTTAAAATGATTTCCCGTTTCGTACCACGGACTTCTAGTCCGTTTTTGTACGATGGACTTCCAGTCCGTCGAAATTTAGAGGCTAATGCGACGGACTAGAAGTCCGTCGTACATTTTTTATTCCGCTTCCGCCACGGCCGTTTCTTCCTCTTCGTAATGCGTCGCCAGCGTGTCGGCTTGATAGCCGTGCTCGCGCAGCCAGCGGACCATCGGCTGCGTGTAGCCGTGCGTGACGAGGACGCGCGTGCAACCGGTCGCTTTGATCGCACTCTGCAAGCCGTCCCAGTCAGCGTGATCGCTCAGG
>JBGSSS010000013.1:0-7751 GCA_041736895.1 Pirellulales bacterium | reverse complement strand
GAAGCCCTCGCGCCGCAATCGCAATTCCGCACCGACATCCGCAAGTTCGGCCCCCGCACCACGACGATCACTCTCTGGACCTACCCGGACAGCTTCGCCGTCTATCGCGCGGTGACGGACGAACTGCGCCGGGCCGGCTATCAAGTCGCCGGCCGCCTCATGCCGCCGAGCATCCCGATCGGCGGCTCGCCGAACGGCAAAAAATCGCTCGCCCAGTAGTGTTTCTGTAGTGTGGGCTTCAGCCCACACGTCATTTGCGCCGCGACGTGTGCGCGCACATTTTGTTTGCTGTTGCCTCGAGGCAACGCCCAGGAAAACCCGCGTAAAACCGTACGAAACGCGCGATAAACGGCTGAAAAACGCATAAAAAAATCAGAAAAAAACGCAAAAAATCAGAAAAAAACGCAAAAAAATCGAAAAAAATGCGCACCAATTTGCGCGCGTTTTGCGGCGCAATTTCTGGCCCTAACCCCCGGGGAAATCAAGGGTTACGCGTTCTCGACCCAGGTCAAATTGTGCGCGCATTGCGCATTTTCGTGTTGCCTCAAAAGGTAACACTCGCCGCGGGTATGTTGCCTTCAAAGGCAACACGCAGCGCGGTTCTGCAAAGCCACCCGTCGCCCTCTGTAGGTCCCGCGGTCCTCGGCGGGACCTTGGGCGGGGAGCACGCGCCGAGTCCGGCGTTGCCACGCGCGCGGCGTCTAACGCCGCACCAGGTCCCGGTCGGAGACCGGAACCTACAAGGTGCCTGCCGCGTGTGCATACCCCGGCCATTCTCTTTACATACAGTATTCATATGAACATATCGGCTGGCCCAAAATCAACCCCCTTTGTTCCGAAATCTTCTGGCCATACAGATTCGCTGAGCATGACGACGGGTGGCTGGGGTTGAGCGCAGCGAACCCCCGGCTTGCAGGGGATACCGTGCCTGAACGCCGCTTCGAGTCATTCCCCAGTCCGCTGGGGACTGCGCGAGGACGCTTCGACCCCAGCCACCCGGCGTATCCTGGCTCGCGAAAAGCGGCGAATTCTCGGCCTCAATCTCTTTCCAGACCGGACTTCTGACCCGAAATGACCGGAGAACACTCCAACCACGCCGGAAGGACTCGTTTTCCGCCCCCGGCATCCCCTTGATGCTTTCCCCCGGAAGGACTTATGATACTGGGCTACCTTCAGGGGAGAGCCGACGGGCGACGCTTGCGCGGATTGTCCCGTTCGATGTTTTGCCAGTGGTCAAGATGACCCGGCGTTAACCCCTTGAAGGATAAGGTTTTCCGCAGCGACATTTGGCCGCGTTTCCAGCGGCCGATGATCTTTTTTTTCGAATTGATGGACGAATGCTTCACGTATTGAATAGCTGGGCGACGAACCTCGCCGGGCAGATGCTACACAGTGTCCAGGGAGCGATGCTCTTTGCCGAGGCCGCGGCGGCCGATGGGGCTGCCGCCGAAGGACCAGCTCCGCCGTCGTTCATGCAGTACCTGCCGATGATCGCGATCGCCGTGCTGGGGTACTTGCTGTTGATTCGCCCCCAATCGCAACAAGCAGCCAAGCTGCGTGAGCAAGTCAACGCCCTCAAAAGCGGCGACAAGGTCGTCACCAAGTCCGGCATCTACGGCACCGTGATGAACGTCGACACCCAGAAAAATCGCATGACCCTCAAGATCGACGAATCCAATAACACCAAGATCGACATCGTGCTGAGCAGCATCGACTATGTCGTGGATGACAAGGTCAAAGAGACGGCTTCGTAATTTTATAGCCCGTAGCGAATCTCGTCAGAGATTCGAGAACGACGGTGAAGCCGGAGGCGATCTGAAGTCTTACGACTTCAGCTACTTTTTTTACAATTCATTTTCCGCAGCAGAACGGTCCCCGGCACGGGGAAATATATCATGGACGCGACTCGCTTGTTTGACTCGGGGATGGCGCTTTTGGCACAAACGGGTGCGGCACCAACTATCACGGCGGCGACCTCGAAAGCGACCACGGCGGCAACGGCCGCAGCCCCCGGGGCGATTCCCGGCTGGGTGGTCTGGTTGGTCGCGCTGGCGCTGATCGCCGGGTCGTACTTTCTGGCGAGTTTCCTGGCCAAGAGCTGGCGGATGTACGATTACACCGGCCGCTTTTTTATCGTGATCTTTTCCACGGTCCTCGGTGTGGCGATCGTCGCGCTGGGCTGGCCGCCGAAGCTCGGCATCGATCTGAGCGGCGGGCAGATCCTGGTCTATAGCTTGGACCAAGTCCGCTTGAGCAAGACGGAACTCGATCCGAATGACGTCCTCAAAGTCAGCTCGGTCCTGACCGATTTCCTCAAGGCGGAGAAAGTCAAGACGCCCGAGGTCAAGCTCTCGGAGGCGGCCAAGGATCGACTGATCGTCGATATCGATGGGCTGCCGCTGAGTCTGGTCGAGCGCATGACGGAAGCCTTGACCGCGCCGGACGTACTCCCCAGCGGCGCTAGTTTGCAAAAGTACGCGCAGACCAACAAACAACTCGAAATGCAATTGCAGCGCGGCTTGAATGAGGACGTCATGGGCGGGTTGGTCGGGGCGCTCACCAACCGGATCAATCCGGGCGGACAAAAAGAAATCAAGATCAAGCCGTTTGGCAACACCGGCGTGGAAATCATGATCCCCAAGGCCGAACCGGCCGAAATCGCCACCATCAAACAAAAGCTCAGCACGGCCGGAACGCTCGAGTTCCGCATCCTCGCCAACGATAAATTTCCCGATCACAAACGGCTGATCGAGGTGGCCAAACAAACCGAGGGCGATCTCGTCATCGATCCCCTCGACAAGAAGCAACTCGGCAAGTGGGTCGCGGTCCGGATCGATCAAAAAGACAAAGACCGATTCAATGGCAATCTGCTGCAAGCCTCGCGCATGCCAGACACCGTCCCGACTCGCCCCGGACGCGCCGACACGCTGCAAGCCCTCGTGGTTTACGAAGACAGCGAAGATTATCCGGTCGTCACCGGCATGGACTTGTATCGGGCGGCCGGCGAGCAGAGCAACGAGCCGGGGCGCGCGGGTCAATGGATCGTCTCGTTCGAGCTCAAAGGGGCGGGCGAACGGAACTTCGCCAATTTGACCAAACACTATGTCAAGATGGCCGAAAACAAAGGGACCGAATCCCAACTCGCCATCGTGATGGACAATCAAATCTACACCGCGCCAAATTTGCAATCGGCGATCACCGGCGGCAAGGGCATCATCACCGGCAACTTCACCGAACCCGAAGTCAAGCTCACCGCGACGGTGTTGAACTCAGGTTCGCTTCCCGCGGCGCTGAATAAAACGCCGATTGCCGAAGACCTGATCAGTTCCCAATTGGGCGACGACACGATCAAGAGCGGCGGCACGGCGATGATCATCGCCACCTGCGCAATTCTGATCTTTATGATCTGGTTCTACGGCTTCAGCGGTATTGTCGCCGACTTGGCGGTGATCCTGAACATCCTCCTGGTCGTCGCGCTGATGATCACGCTCAAGGCCGCGTTCACCTTGGCCGGGCTCGCCGGGTTGGTTCTCAGCGTCGGCATGGCCGTCGATGCCAACGTTTTGATCTTCGAGCGGATGCGCGAAGAAGTGCAGCGCGGCTCGGCCCTCAAGATGGCGATCCGCAACGGCTTTGCCAAAGCCATGTCGACGGTCGTCGACTCGAACTTGACGACGTTGATCTCGGGCATCGTGCTGTTCGCGATTGGCACCGAACAGCTCAAGGGGTTCGCGACGACGCTGATCCTGGGGCTGTTATTGAATCTGTTCACCGCTGTGTATTGCTCACGGATCATGTTTGATGTCGCCGAGAAGCGCGGTTGGATCACCCGGCTGAAGATGCGGTCGATGCTAGGCGAAACGAAGTTCGACTTTGTCCGCCCGGTCACGGCTTGTGTGACGATGTCTTGTGTCTTGATTGCCGCGGGCTTGGGCTTGGCCTTTTGGCGCGGGGAGAATTTCTTTGACATCGACTTCACCGGCGGCTCGACGGTGCAGATCGTCCTGAAGAAGGACGTCCCGAAGCAAAGCATCGCCGATGTGCGTGCGACGGTCGGCGACCGCCTGCCCGATTTGGAAGTGAGCCAGGTCTTTAGCCAGATCGGCGACGAGCAGCAGAAGTTCAAGATCGTCACCTCGAAAATGGATTTGGAAGAGGCCAAGAGCGCACTGAGCGAAGCGTTTGGCAAAAACCTGGAACGCTACACGATGACCGTGGCCAATGTCGGGCCGTATGTCCCGCCCAAGCCGTCCGCTCCGAGCAAGACTGAAACCGAGAAGACAGACACTGACAAGAAAGACGCGGAGAAGACAGACACTGAAAAGACGGACGCTGAAAAGAAGGATTCTGAGAAGAAAGACACGGAAGTAAAAGAACCGGCAGCCAAGGAACCTGCGGCGACGGAACCTGCGCCGATGAAGGATGGCGCGGCCAAGGAGCCGATGACGGAAACTCCCCCGGCGACCGACAAGGAAGCGGCCAAAGACGCCGCGACGGACGCCGCCAAGGATGCTAAGGACGCGCCAGCCAAGGATGCGCCGATGACAGACACGCCGACAAAAGATGCGCCCGCCAAGGACGACGCCGGCAAGCAGCAATCGCAGTTGTTCCACACGACCGATCGTTGGCTGGCGCTCGCCGCGGCCAATCCGATTTCGAGCTTGCCGCTCTGGCAGTCGGGTTTGTTGTTGCAAGCGGAGGAAAAGAAAGAACCGGCCAAGGGCGACGAACCAGCCAAGGCTGCTGATCCCACGGCCACGGAAACTCCGAAAGCAACCGAGACTCCGAAATCCACGGAGCCCGCGCAGCCGACAGATCCCGCGAAGCCCACTGATACTCCCAAGGGGACCGAACCGTTCAAGGGGATTGAACCTCAGGCCCCCATTACGCCGCTGCCGCCGATCAGCCCGTTGCCTCCGATCACGCCGCTCCCGGCCATTGACCCAGCCATCGGGATTGATCCGTCTAAGGGGACGACGATTGACCAGGCGACGCTGGAAAAGCTCCTTGCTCAAATGAAACCCCAGGCTTCGAGCGATGCGAATTACAAGTCGCAGGCTGAACTGACTTTTTCGACCGAGGTCAGCAAGCAGTATTTGAATGATCTAGCCATGGCGCTGCTGAAAGCCCCGGTGGACAAGGACGGCAAGACGGTCTTGGACAAGGATGGCAAGCCCCTGGAAGCCAAGTTCACGATGAAGGACTACGACTTCCGCAACGCGCAAAACAACGCCGAAGATACGGCCGCGTTCAAAACCTGGACGATGGTCAGTTCGGCGGAACCGGCGGAGTTGGAAAAATTTGTGGACGCCTTGAGCCAGCAGATTTCCAGCCAGCCCGTCTTCACGCAAGTCAGCAACGTCGGCAGCGAAATCGCCGGCGGCACGAAAAAGAACGCCATCTGGGCCTTGGTCGTCAGTTTGATTGCGATCATTCTCTACGTCTGGTTCCGGTTCCAGAACGTGGTCTTCGGGTTCGCGGCCGTGATCGCCCTGCTCCACGATGTGCTCATCACTCTCGGATTCCTGGCGCTGAGTTCCTACATCGCGCCGTCGCTGAGTTCGATGGGCCTGGGCTTCCTGGGGATCAACCCCTTTAAGATCAGTCTCGAAGTCGTCGCCGCGCTGCTGACGATCATCGGGTTCTCGATCAACGACACGATCGTGATCTTTGACCGGATCCGCGAGCTCCGAGGCAAGAGTCCGGACATCACCAAGGAGATGGTCAACAAGGCCGTGAACCAAACGCTCGGCCGAACGATTCTAACCAGCGGCACGGTGTTTGTCGTGACGTGTATCCTGTACTTCTTCGGCGGCGAAGAAATCCATCCGTTCTCGTTCGCGATGCTGATCGGGTTGATCTCGGGTACCTACAGCACGGTCTACATCGCCGCGCCGATCGTCCTCTGGTTCAAGAAACGCCAGCCGCGGACGACCACGATGAGCAACTACACCGGCGTGAGCAAAGCGGTGAGCAAGTAGCATATTTTGTAGCCCGTAGCGTTAGCGAGGGCGACAAAATTGAAAACGTAATACAACAACTTACAGCGTGCCATGTCTCCCAACCTGGCACGCTGTTTTTTTTACACGCACGAGATCGCAGTCTCGTGCCACTCTGCCTTTTCACGCATGAGACAATGGTCTCGTGCTACGGAGCGATTTCATGTCCGACAACATTCGCTGCCCGCAGTGCTCCTTCGAGTTCGAACCGTCTGAAGCCTTGTCCGCGCAATTGCGGCAAGAGTTGACCGCGCAATTCGAAGCGGCGGCTAGGCAACGCGAAGCCCAATTGACCGCCGAAGCCAAGCAGAAAGAGCAGCTTCTGCTGCAACGCGAAGCCGAGTTTCGCAAGAAAGAATCCACGCTAGAACAGCAACGGCTCTCCCTCGACGAAGAAGTCCAGGCGAAACTCGCCAAAGAGCGAGCCCAACTGGCGAAAGAGGCCCTGGCGAAAGCCAAAGAGGACTACTCGCTGCGGTTTACCGACCTCGAAGTTCAACTGCACGAAACCAAGTCCAAATTACTCGAAGCCCAAACAGCGGAATTGGAACTCCGCAAAAAAGGCCGCGAGCTCGAAGAGCAAAAACGCGAACTGGCCATCACCGTCGAACGCACACTCGACCAGGAGCGCGAAAAAATCCGCGCCGCCGCCAAGCTCGAAGAAGCCGAACAGCGGCAACTCAAAGAGGCCGAAAAAGACAAACGCATCGCGGACTTGAACAAGAATCTCGATGAACTAAAACGCAAACTCGACCAAGGCTCGCAGCAAACCCAGGGCGAGGTGCTCGAACTGGAGCTCGAAGAACTACTCCGCGCGGCGTTCCCCTTCGACACCATTGAACCCGTCCCCAAGGGCGTTCACGGCGGCGATGTCTTGCAAATCGTCCACGACGCCACGAGTGCCGAATGCGGGCGGATTCTCTGGGAGTCCAAGCGCACGAAAAATTGGAGCGATGGCTGGCTCCCCAAGCTGCGCGACGATCAACGCGCGGCCAAGGCCCAGTTCGCCGTCCTCGCCAGCATCGAGATGCCCAAGGGCTGCACGACGTTCACCCTGCTCGAAGGCGTCTGGGTCACGAATCGCGCGTGCGTGCTGGGCGTCGCCATGGCGCTGCGCTCGGGACTCGTGGAAATCTCGCAAGCCAAGCGCTCCGTCGAAGGGCGCCAAGGCAAGATGGAACTCCTCTACAGCTATCTCGCGGGCGCCGAATTTCGCCATCGCGTTAGTGGCATCGTCGAGGGCTTCGTCGCCATGAAGGAAGACCTCGAAGCCGAAAAAAAAGCGATGCAGCGCATTTGGGCGAAACGCGAGAAGCAGCTCGAGCGGGCCATCAACTCAGCCGCCGGCATGCACGGCGACCTGGCGGGAATCATCGGCAGCAAACTCCCCGCTCTCGAATCCCTCGATCTGCTGGCAATCACCGAAGAGAACGCCTCGCGCAACGGTGAAAAGTAGGACGCTCTGGCTCGGAATTTTCTCCGTGACTCGACGTTTCTGCCTTGGCATTTTGCATGCCTTGCCCCCTCGCTCATGCCGAGGGCGTGTATTTCGATTTGATTCAACTTTTGTTGGGAATTTCCGCCGCTGCTCCAAGTTCCTGAATTCTTTAGTTAGTCGTCCCTGAACTACTCTCGACATTCCGTATTCCGCGGGCTTTTCTTGTCCGTTCGTGTGGTTACAATTTGCCGGGTATTGGCACGGACGACCTTCTTTTCTGGCAATTTATGCAACCATCCCCCCGGGTCCCGCAG
>JBGSSS010000206.1:0-13732 GCA_041736895.1 Pirellulales bacterium | reverse complement strand
CGAAATCTCCCAAGTTTTGTCTGTCAATACCTTTGAGAAAACACCGCTTTTCCCGCTACTTCAACCCGCAAAAATCCCAAACGACGACACCCCTATCCCTAACCAACGTACTCTGTTCGACTTATAGCCGGACAGTAGTGTATGCAAGTCAATCACAACGGGACGACAAACATGCTGGAACTAAAATTCGACTGGGACAATGACAAGCTAATCCTAGTAAACCGAAACGAAGACTTAGGTTCAATCGACGCTAGCCCTGCCAAAATCGTCGCCAAGATCAATGAACCACCGCATAGCGACGGCTCTTGCAGGACTTGGTAGTCGCTCCAACAAAAAAGCCCCAGCACGATGCCGGTTTTTTTTTTGTTCATACAAACCAAATCAAACAGAATTCAAACAGGCATTAGCTTGGCTGCGGAAACATGGTTTGGGAAAGATCTGAACCGATTTCAATTTGAACCACATTCAACCCCTAAGTGTGATCGTGTTCTAGTAGAATGCAAAGGAATGTTCGCCACAGTTTATGATCGCGAATTTTCTATTTCAGAAGTTCTTGATCAACCAATCCCCGTGACTCCCTTTGATTGCTAGCCAATTCTCGCCTGCTAGGAATGTGGTTGCATGGCACATGAGAAACTATGCACGCGTTAGTGCCGCCAAGAGCGGTTCGACTTGTGTCCGCTGAGCCACGGGGCAGATCACGGCCACTGCGCCGGTAGCGAGTGCGGTATCCGCCGCGAGTTCGCCGCGGATCATTCGATCTAACGTCAGCATTCCAAGGCTGAGTTCAATCTCGGCATCGTTTGCGCGTCCTGGCGCACATTCGATTGGCTGGCCGTCGCGGAGCAAGATTCGCCAGTCGCCTCCTCCGCACCCACTCAAGTTCAATTGCGCGACGCTCTCCAACGAACTGCGCGGGGTGACGGGACCTGCCGCAAGGGACTGCTCCAAGTGCGCCGCCGCATCGAAACCCGGATTGACGCGCTCTCCGCGCGAGCACCAGAAGTTAGCTTTGATGGCAAAGCGGCAGAGTCGCAAGAGAATTTCCTGCGTCATCGTGGGACAAAGCAAATTCGGCGCATGAGCTAAACGATTCGTAGCGTCGAATTGCGGATCATCTCGCCAATAAGCCTGATACACGGCCATCTGGTTGTGGAACGATTCGAGGAATGCCTCGAAGGCTGTCTGCTCGGCGCTGGGAATCGTTGCGTTCTTTTCAAAATCGAGCGTCAACGTGTCGATCGCCTCGCTCATGGCGGCCTGCGCTTCGGCGATCGTCACCGGTTGCTCCGGGGTCAGATGATAAGTCAAGCCATGGTGTCGCGAATCGCGGAAAAGATGCCCCATGACCAACGAGACCCAATCCACTGGGACCAGGTTCTTGCGCTCGTGGCCCTCAAATCCCAGCACCTCGAGGAGCGATTCGGAATTGTAGTCCCTGAGTTGGAGCGAATTGATGACGGTATTAACGATTCGCAGCGGCGTGTAGAAGCCATGAAAGGTACTGGTGAAACCCGTGACGGAGTCGCCGACGATGATGGCCGGACGATAGATCGTGCGCTGCCCGAGCCAGGTAGCCTCGTGGATCAACTGTTCAGACAAGAGCTTGCTATGTTCATAGTCGTTTCCGAATTCTTGGCCGACGCTGAGTTCGGTTTCATAGACCTTGCCACGGCGCTTGCCGCAAATATACGCGGTCGAAACATGATGAAAGTCTCGCAAGCCGGCTTCACGGGCCACTTCCAGAACCTTCTCGGTACCGCCGAGATTGGTGATCCAAGGCTCCTCGGTCCGTGGCGCCGATTCGAAGGAAAGACTCGCGGCATTATGAATCACCCCGCGGCCATTCGCGCGTAGCCAAGCTCGCGCTTCCGCCGAAAGTCCCAAGCCTGGAGCATTCAGATCGCCCTCGAGGACAACTGGCCGCGGCAACGAACGGCCGAGTTGTTCTTCGAGATCGCAGATGATCGTCTCGAGCCGTTGCCGTGCGTTGACCAGCCGCGTGGGCCGAATGACGACCGCCAAGGGGACATCAAGCAGCAAGTAATTTCGCAACAGATACCGGCCCAAGAGTCCAGTGCAGCCTGTCATCAAGTAATAATTCTGCATCTTCGGGTGAATCTCGCGAAACAGGGGAAAAGAAATTAATGACACCCGCGTGGCGATTTCAAGGAAGCGGAACTCATATGGACAGGGAGCTGTAAAGCTCTAAGTTCCGAGCTTCAGTTTCTTGCTTTAAACATGAATCGCCGCACCGCCGTCGATAATAAGCGTTTGACCTTGGACAAGGTAGCTCAACGGGCTGCTGAGATACAGCACCGCGTCGGCCACGTCGGTCGCTTCGAGGTCGCGGTTGCCGACCATGGCTTTGGAACGGCGGCCAGCGAAGACCAAGTCGCTATTTGGCAGCCGACGTGTCGAATCGGTATCGACCAAGCCGGCTTCGACGATGTTGAAGTTGATGCCCTCATCCCCAAGTTCGAGGGCAAAGTGCCGCGCGACACTGGTGAGCGCGGCCTTGGAACCGCCGATCAAGCCATAGGCGGGCAGCGCCATGTGCGTGCCGTGGCTCGACAGGGCGATGACTTTGCCTCGGCGCTCGGTGCCTTTGAGCAGATCGGCCAGCGCTTGGATCAGAAACAAAAAAGACTGCACGTTGGTGTTCATCGCGGCTTGAAAATTCACGGGCGTTGCATTGAGCAACGGGCGAAAGCCGCCGGTGGCCGCGTTATGCACCAGGATGTCGAGTTGGCCGAACTCCGCGCGGATGGCGGCCGCCATTTCATTGACGTCCTCTTGCTCGCTGACATCGCCACGCACGACTAAGCAGCGCCGGCCGAGTTGCGAGATTTGTTCGGCAACCTCTGCCGCGGCCGCTTTGGACGAGACATAGTTCACCACGACGTCGGCACCGGCTTCGGCCAAGCGAATCGCGCAAGCCCGGCCAATTCCGCGGCTGGAACCCGTGACCAGAGCGACTTTGCCCTCAAGATTAATCATAAATATTCCTCGGTGTTCAACAGTTCGTTTCGATGCAACACAAACCTGCGTCAAATCCCTCTGCCAAGAGATTGGCGACAATTATTCATTGCGCACCGCCAAAGTCAGTGTCAGATTCGGCAATTCATCCCAGCGGAGCGCGCCGCAATAAAGTTCATCCACGGTATGCCATGCGGCTTTCGTTTGTTGTGTGTCCCAAGCCAGGATGACGAGTTGCTGTGGTTGAAATCGAGTATCGATCGGCAGGGTTTTGAAGGCCGCTTCTTTGCCGCCCCACAAGCGGGCTAAAGCTCGGCATGCGGAATTCGTGTCAGTGCCAAATTGCGCCAGGCGTTCGCGTTCGTCGGCACGGAGCCAAAACCGGAGTTGTTCCAAATTCAAGTCCGCATGCTCCACCAAATCAATGCCTGGCCGATGCCGCGAGTCGTGGGCAATACAAGCCGCGTAATGCCGCAAGGAATGCGTCAACGCAGGACGTAGCTGCAATTCATCGCCGCTCGCGAACACGCGCGGCGCACAACCAAGATTCCAATGCTTGTCATAACTAATGATTTCCAACTCCGCCGGCACATGTTGTTGCGGCTCCAGTTGTTGTATCAGTTGCTTGATTGCTAAACGCCCGCGCAGCCAGCACATGCGGCGATCTGCCGAAGTGAATTGTTCGAGTTGTCGTTGTTCGCGGGCGTGCAGCCAGCGAGTTTCACTGGCGGTGGAGTTCACGGGTTGCCGGCCAAAAATGGTCAGCAAGCGTTGCCCTGCGAGGGTGTGCCAGTACGGCATAAGGGTGCTGTCTATTCGAGTGTCACTAAACGCAGGCGACGAAATGTCGCCAGCAAACGGTTATCTTCGCCGAACAAATCAAAGTCGTACCACGAATTGCGGTCCTTGGTTTCCAAGTAACGGAATTGCATCAGACATTTTTCCTCAGCACGCGGCGTCTGAAACAAGGTCAGTTCCTCGATCCCGTGCGGGACAACGACTCGTCCGCCAAGCATTAAATAGTCGTACACGGCACAGCCGACAATGGCACCATCGAGCAAACCAGCAGGCAGTATCCAACCGTCGAGCCGGCGATTTCCGGATGTGGCTTGGTGGCCAAAATTTTGCAGATTGCCCCACCCGCTACCATGCTGGAACAGCAACTGATGGCAGGTTCGCAGACTCTTGCCGTGCAGCAATGCCTTATCGTCCTGATAGACCATGGGATAAAATGGAAACTGATTCGGCTTCAAGGTCACATCGCTGGCCGGCGGTCGATCAAAGAACTCGACTTCGCCCGTCATCAATGTACGGCTTTCGTCGAGCACGCGGCCGCTCCGATCTCGATCTTCCGTCACGGATTCCGTTCGCCAACGAGTGCCAATACGTTGACAATTCACCCGCACTGGACGCGGCGAATCGTCGGCAAACAAGAGCGGATTCAAAATATTGACATTCGTCAAACGGACGGCCGCTTTGCCCGGCTCGAGCGCCGCCGCTGCTTGAGCCAGGAGTTCCCAGCCAAAAGTTCCTGGCAGCAACGGCCGGCCATTCAAGCGATGCTCCGCGAGGAAGGCATCCGCGACGGGATCAAAAGCGGCGATGGCTTGATGACGCTGAGCATCAAGGAACTTCACCTCGTCGAGCAGCGGACCGAGAAACAGTTGGGGCGCAGCAGTTGCCAAAGCTGCGACAGCTGGCTGGGAGCCAGAAACGCGTGAGCTGGCCGGTTCGCCCGAAGTTCCCCCTTTCATCTCAAAAACATACCGCTGCAAATGCCGCAGTGTCGGAAAGTCATCGAGCGATAGCTGCGGATCGACGGCGAGGTTATACCGTTCGCCAATTTCGCCGAAGAGCTGGGCCTTTTTGATGCTGTCGATCCCTAGATCGGCTTCCAACGCCGCATCGAAGTCGATCATGTCCTCTGGATAACCGGTCTGTTCCATGACGAAGTTGACCATGACGGCTTGCAACTCGGCTTCTGAAATGCCGCCTCCTTGAGCGGACGATTCGTCGGCTACAGGTTCTGCCGCAGGCGCACTCAACACAGGTTCCGGCGCAACCTCATCCGTGAGGAGCGCGGCTGGAGGAATCAAGCGGCCTTCGGTGATCACGATCTCGCGTTCGGGCAAACCGGCGTCGATTTCGGTCAACAGGTACGCGATCCCTTCGGCCGGAGGCATCATCTGGAGTCCAAACGCTTCGAGCGCGAACTTGCTTTCCGGCCGCGCGGCCATGCCGATCTCACCCCAAGCATGCCAGTGCACGGTTGTTGTCCGGCACTCGGGCCGCCATGTGCGGAGCCAACTCGTTTGCTTGGCCAACAAGTCGTTCGCCAGCGAATAATCTGTCTGCCCCATGCCGCCAAAGCGTCCGCTTGTCGAGCCGAAGCCGATGAACCAGCCAAGCGGATCATTGGCGGTGAGTGCCATGAGAGCCGCGGCACCGCCGGCTTTGACTTGGAGGGTCTTTGCGACTTGCGGCAGTTTCTTTTTCTCGAACTTCGCCGCGGCTTCGTAGCCGGCCCCATGGAGGATACCGCGAATCGGACCGCGCGCTCGAATGGCCGCGAGGGTCTCCTCGACCGCGTTCCAATCCGAGACATCACAGACGAAGTATTTCGCATCGAGGCCCAGGCCGCGAAGAACCTGCAAATTACGAGCGATTTCGAGCGTTTTTTCAAAGTCCTTCCAAGCACCCAGTGGATCGACCCCGAGCGCCTTGGCTGATTTCATAACTTCGCTCTTGTGCGCCTTCAGTTCGGCTTCCGAAGCCGTGAGCCAGCGCTGTTCGAGACTTGCCAGCTCCGTCGAACCGAGAATGTTCAAGGACAATCCATAGCGCGCCGCCATGGCGCGGGCGACGACCGCGGTGATCCCCCGCGCCCCGCCGGTAATGATCCATTGATCGCCAACTTGCGGCAGCGTTTCGCCGCGCGGCGGCAGCGGCGGCTCGCGATAACGAATAACATAGCGTTGGTTGCCCTGCAGCGCGACTTCCATCTCGGCGTCCGCATGGAGCCATTCAGTACTAAAAAGCTGCGCGGTTTGCGTCGCCGAACTTCCCACTACAGCATCGATCAGTTTGATCCGTAATTGAGGATACTCGTTGTGCAGACCTTTGCAGAAACCAACCAACCCGCCCCCAAGCGGGTTGGCGATCTCTGGAGCTAAACCAAAGCTGCCTCCTAAACTGGTCAGGGTCGCGAGCGAAACTTGTTCGAGCAGGCCAGCTTGTTGCTGTTGGACCAGCCAATGCTGACAGACGGCAAACGAATTCAAGAGCGTTAGTTGCGCCTGTTGATTCCAGGCCGTCGCCGATTTGCCAGCAAATTCCCCGGTGGCGGACATGATCAAATGGCAAGGCCCGAGTTGGTCCAGTTGGGCTTGGATCTCCGTGACGCCGAGCGATTCCGGGAAGAGCCTTGTTTCAAAACCCTGGGCTCGCAGCACGGTCGCCAAGGCGAGAGTCGCTGGCTGCTGGCCAAGGATGGCAAGCGTTTTCACACTCGTGGCGAAGTTCGCCGTCGTCATGCGCGCGGCGGGTATCAGACGCGGCAAGAACCGTTGCGTGATCAACGCGCCGGCGGGGAATTCAACCGGCGGCAACTCGCGCGCAGTTGGCTGTGGGCGTGCCTTGACCTTTGGTTGTGGAACGGCAAACGGGAGTTCCAGAGAGGTTTTGTTTTCAGGGGCCGCTTGCATTTGCCACTGATCGCCAATCACCGACTTGGCCATATTCCCGCGCAACTCCAAGTGCAGCCAATGAGCGGCCGAGACAATGCTGCCGGCAGCGGCGATTGCTCGCAAGCGCTGGAGTGCCGTTGTTGTTTGAATTGGCGTCGCATTACTCGGCAAGATTTCCGCGATAGCCGCGCCGCATGGATGTCCTTGTTTATCAGCAGTCCAGCGTCGTGATTGATTTCCGGCGAAGTCCGCAACGGTGATCGTTGCTCCGGGAGTCCACTGTTGACTCTGGAGCAGTTCATTCGCTTGATGAAAACAGCTGCAACCGTGCAGCGCGCGAGAGGCGATAATTGCCGCCGGCAAATGTTTGGAAGTCGAAGCGGCCGCAGGATTCTGGACCGCCACAGCAAAGCCATGTTCGGAAATTCCAGCCAGGCAACCGAGGTAACCCGGCACATTCCACTCCAAAATTGTCGAGCCGACAACTGTGCTACTCAACATAAGCTCCGGAGCCGTTTCACCCGGCAGCAAGCCGCGCAAGACAAAGGACATCTTGAGGAGATCGAGTGATAACTCGGCTTCTGCGCCGGCGAGTGCGGCGCTGGAAAAGTTCAGCGCGCGGAGCGATTCGACCAAGATTCCGGCCCCATCAGCCATACCTTGAAGCTCGGCCGATTCCGCGGCGCTGAGCAAATTTGCAACCGCCAGATATCGGGCGGCATCGCTTTCAAGGAATACTGCTGAATGTGCACGGCGGCGGATTGCGGTGCGAATGGCAAGTTGCGACTTTTGCCCACGCCGAAAAGCGGCGTCGAACGAAGCCTGGGCAAGATCGGCGCTGGCGGGTGTTTCCGTGACGGTTTTTGCAGCCGGGGCGTCAATCTTCTTTTCAGTAGCCGGTTCGTTGGGACTTGCCTCGCGCAGCCCGCCTAACTGCTTGACCATAAACTGCAAAACGTGCCGCAACGTCGGATAGTCATCGAGCGATTGATTCGCGTCGGCCGTCAATTGGAACCGCTCGCCAATTTCGCCGAAGAGCTGGGCTTTTTTGATGCTGTCGATGCCCAGGTCGGCTTCGAGACTTGCATCAAGATCGACCATCTCTTCAGGATAGCCCGTTTGTTCGACGACGAACTCCACCAAAAACGCCGCGAGTTTGCTTTCATCAAGGCCAGGTCGAGGAGGCGCAACAACGGACGCAGATCCCACGGGAGTCACTTCCTTGTGAGCCGGCACCGACGTTTCGCTCGGCAGATCGGCAACGGATTTCGTTTGAATAGCTGGGACAGATTTCGCTGTAGGCGCTGCGCGATTTGTCGTACGGGTCGCGGACCCGCGTGACTTAAGCATGTACGCCAGGATGTGCCGCAGTGTCGGGTAATCGTCCAGTGATTGATTCGGATCCGCCGACAGCGAAAAGCGCTCGCCGATTTCGCCGAAGAGTTGGGCCTTTTTAATACTATCGATGCCGAGATCTGCTTCCAGGTTCGCATCCAAATCGACCATTTCTTCGGGATAACCTGTCTGCTCTACCACGAAGTTGATCAGATGTGCCTCGATCTCTGCGCTATCTTCCGTTATTGGATCGATGACTGCCGGAGCGCTCACTGGGACTTCGAGCAAAGCCTCTGCTGTGCTTGAAGCACTGACGGGTAGCGGTTCTGAAACCAGCGCTGTTTCCGTAGTATTGAATCTCGGCGGAGCACTCGTTGCGACAGCTGAAGCACTGGAAATCGGCGGCGAAGATTTCGACGGCCTTGGCATAGGCCTCGGAGCGGTTGCCCGAGAAGTGCCCGAAGCGCGAGCCTGCGACTTTTCGATATAGCGCAGCAGGTGCCGCAAGGTTGGAAAATCTTCGAGCGACATATTGGGATCGACGCCGAGCGAATACTTTTCGCCGATTTCCCCAAAGAGCTGGGCCTTCTTAATGCTATCGATGCCCAAGTCGCCCTCGAGATTCGCATCCAGATCGACCATCTCCGCAGGATAGCCTGTTTGATCGACGACATATTCCACCAGGAATTTAGCTTGCTCCTCCGAGCTCGCGTCGTTCGCCTCTTGTTCCACTTCTGGCATCCAGGCCGATTTGCCTGGTTTACCGCAGAGGAAACGGCAAAGCTGGTCGACCGTTTGCTCGCGGTTCAATTGCTGGCGATCAGCGTCATTCAATTCATAGAAGTCGTTCAAGAGACTGACAAATGGCTCGGCAGCCAACTCGAGACTCGTCCACGGTTGATGGAGTTGCGAAGCGAGTTCCCCGCGCAGTCCGAAGACGCGTGCCTGGCTTTGCAACCAAGAGAGCGTCTGAGTCCAATTCTCCGGCAGCGGGGAAGCAGTATTCCCAGTTCCTTGCTGATGATGCCCGTTGCCGACCGCCGAATGTTCCCCTGGAGCCGGTTTGCTGAAACCATGCCCATTTCCATGCTCATGATGGCCGTGACCATTGCCATTACCATTTCCGTTGCCATTGCCATTCTGGCCATTGGTATACGGAGCTAGCCGTGAAGAACCGTTATCCGCGGGGGAATGAGTCCCGTTCGACCCGTTTCCTGCGGTTAAAGCAGATTCAGAAAAGCGCCGATCGACGGGGAGTTCGAAAGCCGGTTTGCTCTCGTCGACGGAACTCGCTAGTTCAGGTTTGTGTCCTTTGATGGGAACGCTGCCGCGCGAGCCAGAACGTTTCCGGGCGCGGCGAGCCTCGGTCGCGTCGACGAATTTGGGTGCTGGCTTTGTGACCGGTTTGGCAAGCAGCGGTGTGGTCGCTGGCGTTGCCAACACGCTGGCTGCCAGGGCAGCACTGGCCGTGGCTGTTTGGCCCAACAAGCCCCAGGTATCCAACGCGACAATCATGCGGATCAAGGCTTCCGGAGTTTTCGGATCCCCTTGATCGAGCGAAAGACAGCGTACCGCCGGATCGGTGAGCAAGATCTTGCGTGTCAATTGCGTGAGGACTTGGGATGGTCCAATTTCCAAGAACGTATCGACGCCCCGCGCACGCAGCTTTTGCACCACTCCGACATACTCCACGGGATGCGTCATCTGATCGACCAGACTATCGCGGAAGTCGATGGGGTCCGCGAGGAAGCGCAGGTAAGTCGAGCTCAAGAGCGGGGCCGAGGCGAGGTCCATGTCGCGGACATCCAAGGCCGCGCGCAACTGCTCGCGTGTCGGCTCGAGCAGCGGCGTGTGGTACGCAAACGGGACGCGGAGTTTCTTGACGGTGATGCGGTTCGCTTTGCAGTAAGCGAAGAACCGATCGACAGCGGCCTCTTTGCCGCCGACCACGCATTGTTCCAACGAGTTCTCCGCGCAGAGCCAGATGTCGGTCGAGAGCTCTTGCAAAATTTTGGCGGCCGTCTTTCGATCAGCCAGCATCGAGACCATGGCGCTCGGTCCAGTTTTGCAAGCGATCACGGCATCACAGCGCATGCGAGTCGCATGAATTGCCGCTGGTAATGACCAAACTCCTGACGCTAGCAATGCCGGCAATTCGCCGAAGCTATGGCCGGCGAAGTAGTCCGGTTTGACGCCGAGCGAAGCAATCATGCGGCTCGCCATATACTCGGCAATGAGCAGCGAGATTTGTGTTTCCCAAATGTCGCTTCCCAGGCCCGTCGCTTGCGGACCGGCAAGCTCGCCAAAGGTCGGGTAACCTTGTTCGAGCATCCGCGCGTTGGCTTCGCGGAGCGCAGCGCCGGCTGGAGCAAAATGGTTCGCCAGCATTTCGAACATGCCGGGATACTGCGAGCCTTGGCCGGGGAACATGAACGCGACGCGCGTTTTGCTGCGCGTCGGATCGCCGAAGAAGATGCCTTGCTCGGTGGCCAGCTTCCAATTGTCAGTACGCAGCGCATCGGCGGCGAAACGGAGCTTCTTGGTGAGCTCCTCGCGGGAACCGGCGACGAGGTTCAAGCGATAGGCGCCTTCGCCGGGAACTTGACTCGGCAGCGAATCCGAAGTGATTTGTTCCAACAAACCTGCGCGTGAGGAACTCGCCAAGCGATGCACGGTAAGCTGAGGGGCCAATTTCAGTAGATCATGAAGGGCCGTCGCTGCTGGCACCAGGGTGATCGGAGCTGCCGCGGATGGAACAACCGCTCTTTTCGCGGGGACGAATTTCACGGGTTCCGGCTTTGCAGGCAGCGGAGTCGGCACATTCTGAGGTTTTGGCTGGCCATTGTCGAGGATCAATTGAAAGGCCATCCGCTCGTTCATGTTGGTGACGGCGATAGCACGATAACCTTGCTCGTTAAAGGCCGGAATTTTCTCACGGCGCGCCGACAGATTAGCGTCGCGGCCATCGCCGTGGGTCGGGTTAAGTTGCGTGAAACCAGCGGTTGCTGGGAGCAGTCCATCAACTGCGGCACGAGCGGCCTTGATGACCGAGACGATTCCGGTCGCTCCTCCCATGTCGCCGATTTGGTGACGCAGCGCTCCAAGTTGTAACGGCTGCTGCCGGCCTACTTCCGGGTTCGCGTAAGTTTGTCGCGTGGCTTGAATTTCCAACTGATCATGTTGGGGGTTGCCCATGCCATGCGTTTCCACGGCCTCCACCGCACCCACGGGAATGTCGGCATCGCGTAGGGCGGCGTCGGCCGCTTCGCGAAGAGCCTGTTGGGCGTCGTCATTCGATGCAGCGCCGATGCCTCGGATAACTGCTTGGATCGGATTGCCGTCGCGGCGCGCGTCGGCCAGCCGCTTGAGCACCAGGACGCCGCAGCCTTCGGAAGGCACAAAACCGTTGGCTTCGCGCGAGAACGGGGCGGCCGGCTTGCCGCTGGCTAGCAAGCCCTTGTTGCTGAAAGACTCATAGACCCAAACGTCCATGGAGCGCTGGCCTGCGGCACAGACAACGATGTTCGCATCGCGTTGGCGCAGTATATCGACGGCTGTTTGGATCGATAACAGCGAGGAGCAAGTCCCCGCGTCGATCGCCATCGCCCCGCCCATGAAGTTAAAGGTTTTTGTGATCCTCGACGCGAGCGTGCTACTGGTGAAGCTGCCCGTTTCATCGAGCATCGCCGGCATCTTTTCGAAGAGGCGGTCGTGGAATTCGGCGGTGATCGCGGCGATCTGGTCTTCGGCAATTCCCTTGGTTCGCAAGAGCTTCGCCAAGTCGCGCTGGAATTCAGGCACGCGCAGCCCCATTTGAATCTGGTTGCAAAAATCTCCGCCAAAGGTCGTCCCCACCACCACGGCCGTGTTGAGCGTGTCCATGTTTTGCTCGTTCAGGCCGGCGTTCTTGAGCGCCTGGTCCGCGGCGTCGAGCAGCATGAATTGCAGCGGATTGGCGTTGGCCACCTGTTTCGGGGCAACCTTGTGCTTGCGCCAGTCGTAAACATAGTCGGTAATGAATCCGCCGTAGTGCCCCACCGTCTTCCAAGTATCGTGTTTGTCAGCGAGCGCGAGATCGGCGCGCATCCGGTCGCGCGGCGCTTCGATCAACGCTTGACGCTCTGACATCAGCAAGTCCCAGAATGCTTCGAGTGTTTTCGCCCCCGGCACGATGCAACTCATGCCAATGATGGCAATCGCGTTTTCGTCCTGGTCCGCTTTTTTACTAAGGGGCTGCTCTGGTTTGGCGTTCGAGAGGCGGCGGACAGTGGGGTGATTCGGTTGAAATTCGTCGAGCACGACATGCACGTTCAACCCGCCGATGCCAAACGCATTGACCGCCGCGCGGCGGGGATGGCCATCTGCATGCTCCGGCCAATCTTGCGGGGCGAAAGGAACATGAAACGGACAGTCCTTCCAGTCGATTTCAGTATTAAGCTCTTCGCCCTTGATCGCCGGCGGGATAGTTTTGTGTTTCAGCGCGAGGACCGTTTTCACGATGCCCGCCATGCCCGCCGTTTCGAGCGTGTGGCCGATGTTGCCTTTGACACTCCCGATCGGAATCTTCGCCGCGGTTTTCCCGATCATGCCGTGGAGCGATTCGCTAAGAGCCTGAAGTTCCGTGGCATCGCCGACTTGAGTCGAGGTCGCGTGCGCTTCGATATACTGGACGCGCCGCGGATCGAGGTTATTTTCGCCGTATGCCCGTTGCACGGCCAGGATTTGGCCTTCTTTGCGCGGGGCCCAGAGACTCCGGCCGCGTCCGTCAGAGGAAACGCCGAAGCCGCTGATGACGGCGTGAATCTTGTCTTGATCGGCGATCGCCTGCTCGAGTGTTTTGAGAATCAGGATGGCAAAACCCGCGGCCGCTACCAAACCATCGGCTCGGGAGCTAAACGGACAAGATCCGGTCGCGCTCACCGACTGCGCGGAGGAGAAGAGCACGAGCGTATCCGCCGTACAGTACGAGCCTCCGCCGGCAATAGCCATGGCGATGCGCCCCTGGCGCAAGGCTCGAATTCCTGCGGCCATCGACTGCATCGAAGAAGCGCAAGCGGCATCTGCCACCATGAAAGGTCCGTTCAAACCGAAGACTTCGGAAATCAAAGCCGAGGCTTGCAACGCGCTGAGTTTCGGATCGAAACCCGGCTTGCGCCCCGGGTATCGTTGCCGAGTTTCGGCGATCATCTGTTGCAGATATTCGCGTCTTTGCGGCCCCAGGGCTTCGAATGATTTCACCTCGTCGAGGACATGAGCGCCTTCTTCGACAACGGTCGAATAGATGAGATTGCTGACTCGTTCACTTCCGCCGGTGTGCCCGATGTAAACGCCCGCGCGGCGTTCTGCCAGATTATACGGATCGTAGCCAGCATCGCGGCAAGCATCGGCGGCAAGTTCGAGCATGATCTTGTGGGAATGATCAAGTTTCTCGAAGAGTTCGTCGGAAATAGGATTTTTTACGCGATCGTAAGGTCGATTCGAGACGAGCCCCCCGAGGTCGGTATATGTTTTGCAGAGCTTGCCTTTCTCTGGATGAAAAAGCAACTCGCGGTCTAGACGATCAGCAGGCAGCGGTCCAAACGCTTGCCTGCTCAGGGCAATCGCACGTTGGTTCTCTATGGTCTAACGATTGCATTCGCTTCGTGAGAGTCAAGCCGTCGAGGACGCCGGCTTCATTTTCTCGCACGGAGGTGATGCATGGCAACTGGTCCGGCGGCGGTAATTTACAAGCA
>JBGSSS010000204.1:0-75459 GCA_041736895.1 Pirellulales bacterium | reverse complement strand
CGAAATCTCCCAAGTTTTGTCTGTCAATACCTTTGAGAAAACACCGCTTTTCCCGCTACTTCAACCCGCAAAAATCCCAAACGACGACACCCCTATCCCTAACCAACGTACTCTGTTCGACTTATAGCCGGACAGTAGTGTGCCAGAGTATTATTTTGACGGCGGCCTCACCTACAAATTCACGAACAATCTTCAAGCGGATATCCGGGCGGGCGTCGGCCTGAATGACAGTGCGGCGGACTACTTTATCGGGAGCGGGTTGGTTAAACGCTGGTAATGGCCCTAATGCTGTACAATTTCCCAGACCAGAAGATTCGAATATTGGCATACAATACTCAGTTGCATTCCATCAATCTCTTATCTCTGCTGCAAATGGATTGAAAAAAGTGGATTATTTAAGTTGAAAGGGACTAGCAAAGGGGCGGAGGCCTATCTATATTCATTTTGCTATTGATATTCATTATCAATAAACCCAAGGCTAGCCAGCTCTAATCGCACGCCAGCCCGCCTTGATCCGCACTGTCATTCTCACGGGAAGACTTCCCGCGAGAGCCGGCTGATCATCGTGTTTTTCTATCAATTGCGACTCTTAGAGCTATCTAATGCGCCAGCTTCTTTCGGCATCCACTCGCCGCGCGTTTACTCTCGTGGAACTATTGGTCGTAATTGCGATCATTGGCATCTTGGTCGCCATGCTTTTGCCGGCGGTGCAAGCTGCCCGCGAAGCTGCTCGCCGCAATTCGTGTTTGAACAATTCGCGTCAGATCGGCCTAGCCTTGCAGAATCATCTGGATGCGATGAAAAGTTTTCCGCCTAGCTTGGAGACGGGCGGAACCGGCGGTGCCGGTTTAACCAGCGCGATGGCGCGAATCCTGCCCTACATGGAAGAAAACGCCCTATACAAGCAGATGGATTTCAAGCAGCCCTACTCGTCTTGGAAATTGCCCGATGGCAGCAAACTCTCGGCCACCAGGATTAGTGTCTATTTCTGTCCCAGCGATCCCCTAGATCAAGTCCGCCTCGGCTCGTCCGGCGCTCCGGAATATTATCCGTTGACCTATGGCGTCAACATGGGGACATGGTTGGTTTACGATTGGAGCAAAAACTTGCCCGGCAATGGATCGTTTCATCCGATCCGCGGCATGAAAACCCGTAGCTTTAGCGATGGGACTAGCAAAACCCTAGGAATTGGTGAAGTCAAAGCCTATCAGCCCTATTTTCGTAATGCCGGGGGCGCGCTTGCCGCGATGCCGACCGATCCCAATTCGTTGTGCGGCAAAGGGGGCGAATTCAAAGCCGACAGCGGTCATACCGAATGGGTCGACGGCAAAGCTCACCAGTCCGGATTCACGACCACTTTTGCCCCCAACACGCGCGCCGAGTGCCAACAAAACGGCCAGTCGTATGACATCGACTGGAATAGCAAAGCCGAAAGTCCTGCCAACAAGACCCCCACGATGGCCGCAATTACCTCGCGCAGCCATCATCCGGGTGTGGTCAACGTGGTGATGATGGACGGTTCATCGCACACCGTGACGGAATCTATTGCGCTCCAGACCTGGCAAGCGCTTTCCACACGAAATGGCGGAGAAATCGCAAGCATCTCCGAATAATCGCCGCTCGACAATCCGCCGTGCAAACGGCAGCCTGAGTGGATGTTCAAGTTGACTCGGTATGAGTTCAGTTTCGGAACCTTAAAGCTCTGCATTCCTGCGGTATGGCTTTTTGCCCACGTAAAGATTTGCGATGAACTACCAGTTTTTTCTCTTTTATCGACTTTTCCCTTCGGTATAATGCCAGCGGGTTTGAGGGAGGCGCTAGAGCGCGCCAGCGTACGCGCATTCACTTGTCGCGCTGACCACCTGATGCACTGAAGGAATCTATGAGCCAGACCATTGAGCCGTCCGCGAAGTTTGCTGATTCTCAGGGACCCAAAACGGGTCCCAATCTCTCGGAGCTATCGCCCGAGACACTGTACGAAAAGATGCTCGCGGTGGCCCACAATATTTGGTGGGTTTGGCATCCCGACGTCGTCTCGCTCTTTCGTGATCTCGATCCGATTCGCTGGCGGCAACTGGATCACAATCCGATCGCGCTGCTCAAGGAGTTCACGCCCGAGCGCTTAGAACTTCGTGCGGCCGAGTTGGTACTCTACAGCCGCATCAACCAATCGTATCGCCGGCTCAAGGAATACATGGCGCAGCCGATCACCTGGGCAACCACCAACGCCGGTGTGCTTGGCTCGAAGCCCGTCGCCTATTTCTCGGCCGAGTTCGGCATGCACGAATCGGTGCCGATTTACTCCGGCGGTCTCGGCGTCCTCTCGGGCGATCATATCAAGAGTGCGAGCGGACTCGGCATTCCGCTCGTTGCGATCGGACTCTTCTACAAGCAAGGGTACTTCCGCCAGCATCTCGACCTCGATGGCTATCAGCACGAGGAATACACCGAGAACAAAGTCGAGAACATGCCGATGACTCCGGCGCTCGACAAGGAAGGCAAGGAAATCAAAGTCCGCGTCGACACGCGCACCGGCCCGCTCTTTGCCAAGGTCTGGCATATCCAAGTCGGACGTGTTGATCTTTATTTGCTCGATTGCGATGTCGAAGAAAGCCGACCCGAAGATCGGCAACTCACCAGCCGGCTTTACGGCGGCGATCATCGCACCCGCATTCGCCAGGAGCTGATCCTGGGCGTCGGCGGCGTCAAGGCGCTCCGCGCGATGGGCATTGTGCCGGGCGTGTTCCACTTGAACGAAGGCCATAGCGCTTTCGCCACTTTAGAAGCCGTCCGCGAGCGCATGGAAGAAGACGGCATGACGTTTGACGACGCCATTCGCGAAGTCGCTCAGCACACCGTCTTCACCACGCACACGCCGGTTCCGGCCGGGCACGACCGCTTTGATGCCGGTCTAATGGAAGAACATCTCGGGCCGCTCCGCGATCAGTTGGGTATTTCGCATCAACAACTGATGGGCCTGGGCCGTGTCGAACCGCACAACGAAGGCGAAACCTTCTGCATGACGGTCATCGCGCTCAAGCTCTCGCGCCGTGCCAACGCTGTGAGCCAACTCCATGGTGTCGTCAGCCGCCGTGCTTGGGCACACCTCTGGCCGTGGCGGGTCGAAGAAGAAATTCCAATCGGCCACATCACCAACGGCGTCCATATTCCAACTTGGTTAGCGTGGCAGATGTGGCAGCTTTACAACCGCTACTTCCCTGCCAACTGGATGCAGCGGATGGGCGAGCCCGAGGTTTGGCAGGAACTCTCGAAGGTCGATCCGGGCGAGCTCTGGGAGACGCACTACGCGCTCAAGAACCAGATGCTGCAATTCGTCCGCCGCCGCGTTGGCCGCCAATGCCGCCGCCGGGGCGAAAGCGATGAAGCGATCGAAGCAGCACGGAATCTGCTCGACCCGAACATTCTGACGATTGGCTTCGCACGCCGCTTCGCGACGTACAAGCGTTCGGATCTGATTTTTACGGATCTCGATCGGATCGAGAAGATCGTCAACAATCCCGATCGCCCCGTGCAGATTATTTTCGCCGGCAAGGCGCATCCGGCCGATGAACCGGGCAAGCGTTTGATCCGCAAGATCAACAACCTGCGCCACGATCCGCGCTTCGCCAATCGCGTCGTCTTCGTCGAAGACTACGACATGAATGTGACGCGTCATCTGATTCAGGGCGTTGACGTGTGGTTGAACAACCCGCGCCGGCCGCTCGAAGCGTCGGGTACGTCGGGCGAAAAGGCAGTCCTCAACGGCGGTCTGAATCTTTCGATTCTCGACGGCTGGTGGGCCGAAGCCTACGACGGCCGCAACGGGTTTTCGATTGGCAAGGGAACATCACACACCAGCGAAGATGCTCTCGACAAGCGTGACGGTGCGGACTTGTACAAGACGCTCGAAGAAGAGGTCGTGCCGCTGTTCTACGAACGTGACTCGGACGGTTTGCCGCGCAAGTGGATTCAAATGATGATCCACTCGATCAGCTCGCTAGCTTGGCGCTTCAGTTCACACCGCATGGTCGCCGACTACGCCCGCTTGGCGTATGTCCCGGCTGCTGGCGGCTTGAGCAGCGACATGGGTGTGCGTTAGTCGTACGATAGTAATACGAAGTTTTCCCAAGCCGCCTGGAATCCCCAGGCGGCTTTTTTTTGCTGCGAAGTCCTGCGTTGTATAGCACGCCCGTTTAGCGGCGACTCGAAGAGGAGCGTTTCACCAGCACTGCGTCCAAAGCAGCGCTTTTCCCGCGTTTGCTTTTCACAAAGCGCAGAATCCTCTTTCCGGGATTTCCGTCGCAGTGTTAAAATCGTCCGCAGGAATACCGAGGAGTCTTTAGGTCACGTAGGAACGCATGTCAGCTCGAACAAAGATGGTCTTGTTGCTGCTTCTCGCGGTGGTGGGAGCAACTATCTGGAATCTGCACGAGGCGCGGACGAGCATCGCGCCCGAAGAAGTGCTGCTCGCCCGTTGGCAGCGCGCGGCGCAATCAGTAAAAACGGTGCAGGGCAAAGTGCATCTCTATCACTACGATCCTATCTGGGGAGATAAAGAATCCGAAGGCAGCTTCTGGTATACGGCTGATCACAAAGGCGCGTACCTTCATCGTCCGCTGGCACCGGATCATCCTGATGACTGGTACTATTTGGAATGGGACAAGAACCAAGTCATATTTGTAGAGAATCACTACCAAGAGATTCGAATTGTCGAGATTCCGCTGCACATGCGAACAAAATCTGCTTTAACCACACGCAAGGTCGCACGGGACAATTCGTGGTTGAGCGAGGGATTCCTGCGCTGGGCCATGATGCTCACGCTGCCTAGCGAGCATCTTCCGATGATCTTGCCGCGCGAAGGAAAATTCTGGGCCGATGAATTCCACTGGAAGCCTATCCCTGGTTTAGCTGGTTGGCTTACCGCCGATCCGATCGAGACCGAGGAAAAATGCAAGCCGCGGTTCGACATCATTATGGATTCGAAAACCGGGTTGCCACTTGGAGTTCAGCGGCACGAGCCTGGTCCGGGTAAACAGCGTCTGGTTTGGATCGTACACAATCTGAAGGTTAATACGCCTATCAACAACATCGCCCCGGCGTTTGACGAAACTTCGCCGAAATGGAAAGTCATCCGAGATTCCGTTCCGAAGTATGTGCGGAGCGATTAATTCACGGCTTCCATAATTATTCGGATCGTTTAAGATATTGATTCCCGCCTTTGGCTGATCTTTGGCCCTCGATACTGACTCATTCTTGGTCTCGTTAGGTTCTCCTATGAAACTGCTAAGCTGTTCGTTGTTGGTTCTTGGCGCATACGTTTTCGGCATCACGGCATGCACTGCCGCGGAAATTCCGGGCATCGTCAAAGAAGCCCCCGCCGGCGTTCGCAGCGTCAAGATCGCCGAGGGCTACATGGTCCCTTACACCGTGAAGATGGCCGACGGCGTCAGCTTCGAAATGATTCCGATCCCCGGCGGCAAGTTCAAACTCGGCAGCCCCGATTCCGAGAAAGACCGCAAGGATGATGAAGGCCCGCAAGTCGAAGTCGAGATCGCGCCGTTCTGGCTCGGCAAGTGCGAAGTCACTTGGGCCGAGTACAAGCAGTGGATGAAATACGAACAGACCTTCAAGATGCCCGATGGCAAGACAACGGCCGCTGCGGATGAAAAAAACAAAGTTGATGCGGTGACCGCGCCTTCGGCTCTATACGATCCGACCTACACTTACGAGCACGGCGAAGATCCGAAACTGCCGGCCGCGACGATGAGCCAATTCGCCGCACGGCAATACACCAAGTGGCTCACCAAAAAGACGGGCCAGTTCTTTCGCCTTCCCAACGAAGCCGAATGGGAATATGCCTGCCGCGCGGGCACGACGACCGCGTACAGTTTTGGCGATGATCTAAAGCAGTTGGACGACTACGCTTGGACGGCGGCGAACTCTGAAGAGAAGCCGCACTTCGTTGGGACGAAGAAACCGAATCCGTGGGGCCTGCATGACATGCACGGCAACATGATGGAGTGGACGCTCGATGCGCACACCAAGGACGGCTACAAGCGCCTTGCCGAAGGCAAGCCAGGCGTCGGGTTCGCACTGACCAACTGGCCCACGGAACTCTTTCCACGCGTCCTGCGCGGCGGCACGTTTGAATTCGATCCGGAACTGGCGCGGAGTGCGGCACGGAAAGCGTCGAACGACGAAAAGTGGTACAACGAAGACCCAAATCGCCCCAAGAGCCCGTGGTGGCTGACCGATGATCCAGCCCGCGGCGTGGGCATGCGCGTCCTGCGTCCGTTAACCGTGCCAGACGCCGCTGCCTTGCCGAAGCTCTGGGAAGTCGACAACGAAACGACTCAAGCCGGCGTCACCGAACGGCTAGAACAGGGCCGAGGCAGCCAGGGTGTCATCCTTACACCGGGTAAGTAACATTTTTGTAGCCCGTAGCGTTAGCGAGGGTGACAATGACATGCGGAAATATGGAGGGACGGAGGAAATTCCGAGCGGCACCGGGCGTCAATCATCGCTCATCGTGATTGCTGCTTGCGCTAAAAGGAAATCACGATTCTACGCTGAAGTTGTGTGTGCCTCAAACGCAAGGCGAATATCTATGAAGGCTCGTGTCAGTTCCATGCTTGTTGCAATAACTTACGCCAACATTCTTGCAATGCAGAGTTCTGCCAGAGCAGCCGAAGAACAAGTCCTTGTCTTTCACTTTCATTGCATTAGTTCTTTTTCACATTACGAGTACACATATCGGGACAACGGCAGGACAGCAACGGTAGACTTCGTTGAAAAACGAACTGGTTCGAAGAACCGGCTAGTAGTGGAACCTTATAAAGATCCGATGGCGCAGGGCGAATTACTAGTCAAAGACATGGCCGAGGTGTTTTTTGCCGAGGGCGAAATCGTTCGTGAGGAAACTCTTGAAATGACCATCTCCTTTCCGAAAAAGGCGCTGACTTTGCGTTTTCCTCACCGGGTGGGAATGATCGAGAAGCTGAAGGATCTCAAGACTCTCAACGAGTTTTTGCTCAAACTCAATTTGGCAAGGCCCGACAAGACGCATGATATTCCCTGCTACCTCGAATCAACGGCCAATAGGGATGTTCTGCCGATGAGCAAGTAATTTGTATACTGGGAACGAGATAGAATCCTTCGACGAACTGCGCGGGAGTCAATCGAATGCGAAGCAGCATTCCCTTTTTCGTTGGTCTTCTGCTTTTGACGGCGAATCTCTACGCCGCCGACATTCCCGGCATCGTCGCCACGGAACCCCAGGGCATCCGCAGCGTGAAAGTCGCTGGCGGATACATGGTGCCATACAAGGTGAAGCTCACTGACGAAGTCAGCTTCGAAATGATCCCGATCCCCGGCGGCAAATTCAAACTCGGCAGCCCTGACTCGGAAAAAAGTCGCAAGCAGGACGAAGGTCCGCAAGTCGAAGTCGAGATCGAACCGTTCTGGATGGGCAAGTGCGAAGTGACGTGGGGCGAGTACGATGAATGGCTGCGCTACAATCATCTCTTCAAAGATGATTCGCGGGGGAATTTCAATAAATACCAAGAGCAAATCAAAAAGTTCGATGTCGATGCCATCACGGCACCATCCGAAATTTACGACATCGACTATGTGAAAGAGTGGGGCAAGAAAGAGCCCAAGTATCCCGCGGTGACGATGACGCAATTCGCCGCGCGGCAATACACGAAGTGGCTCAGCAAATCGACCGGGCAGATTTATTGCCTGCCGAACGAAGCGCAGTGGGAATACGCCTGCCGCGCTGGGACAACGACAGCGTATCATTGTGGCGACGATCCGCGCGAGTTAAGCCAGTACGACTGGACCGAGGAAAACGCTAAAGAGAAGCTGCATCTTGTCGGCGAAAAGAAGCCGAACCCGTGGGGGCTGCATGACATGCACGGCAACGTCATGGAGTGGACGCTCGATGCCTACAGCAAGGACGGCTATAAACGCCTCGCGGTCGTGGCGGACAAGAAACCCGCGCTGACCAACTGGCCGACGCAACTTTTTCCTCGCGTGATCCGCGGCGGTTCGTTTGAGTTCAATGCGGAGCGTGCCCGCAGCGCGGCGCGGTATGCCACGGATGACAAGAAGCTGCATGACAATGATCCATTTCAACCGAAAAGCCCCTGGTGGATGGCGGGCGATGATGCCCGCTCCGTTGGGCTGCGTGTGATTCGTCCCTTACGCGAACCCGCGGCCGAGGAACGAGTGAAACTCTGGGATGTCGATAACGACAAGACCAAGGAAGCCGTCGAGGATTATCTGCAACAAGGCCGTGGAGGGCTGGGCATCGTTAAGCCAGATCCGGAAATCAAATACGAGTCACCTTCGAAGCGTTGAGAGCATCTAACTATTGAAATGCTGAGGCAACCGACCTAGTCGCGTGTTTCCAGCCTGGCTCTCGATTCGTCTTCATTCGAATTTCTTTCCCCATTCTCCTGCGTTCATTCTTCTGCCAATCATCCGCGGCATCCCCCGCTCCGGATCTTGCAAAACGGCCATCTTCACGGCGATTCACCCAGCCTCTGCCGCATCGCCGCGAAGTTTGGTATCCTGTGGAAAAATCTTCCGGGTTAGGACTGGCAATTTTCTGCCGTTCGCCCGTTTTGTTGCGACACAGATTTTCCCACGGAGAGATAGATGGCCACGACCGCCCCGCAGATGGAATCGTTGATTCTGACTTTGCTCAATGCCAATCCCAAGGCGGAGAAGCTGACGCTCGAGCAATACCTGAGCGGAATTCCGCGTCTCAATTCGCTCAGCGATGTCCCGAGCGGCACGCCGGTGCTTGTGCGTGGCGACGTCGATGCCAAGCCGGGCAAAACGGTCGGCGAAGGCGACGAACGGCTCCGCTCGATGGTTGAGACGCTCAAATACGGCGTCAGCAAGGGTTGGAAGCAAATCATCTTTGGCCACATCGGCCGCAAGCCCGAGGGCTCGCTCGACAAGGTTGCCAAACGCGTGGGCGAATTGCTCGGGACCGAAGCCGTGTTGATCGGCGATTGGTTTGATGACAAGACAAACACGATCCTTGACAGCGTGAACCAACAGATCGCGGCCGCGAAGCCCGGCGCGATCATCGTCCTCGAGAACACGCGCAAGTACAACGTCGAACGGGTGCTGTGGGATGCCAAGCCCGAAGACGCGGCGAAGCTCGCACCAACGCTCGCCAAGGTCGCCAACGAATTTGCCACGAAGGTCGCCAAAGTCTACGTCAACGAAGCTCTTTCGGCCGGAAGCCTCGATACGTCGACGACAGTTGTTCCATCGGCAATGGATCGCGTCGCGCTGGGCAACTATGTCGCCGGTGAGTTCGATGGGCCGATGCGCAAGTGCCTGTTGTCCGAAGTCGTCGTCTTCAGCGGCCTCAAGATTGACAAGCTCGACGATCTGCAAGCGATGATCGACCGCGGCACGATCAAGTGGGTCTTCGCGGCCGGTTCGCTCGCGATGGCGCTGCGTAAAGCGGACGGCCAACTCAGCGGCAAGCCCGTCGCAATCGGCGCGGCCGAAGATCCGGCTCACGCGGACAAGCCGTACTACATCCCCGACGAACGCGTCGAACAAGCCAAGCGGATGCTGACCGAAGGCCGCTCCAAGGGGATCACCTTTGTGCTGCCGATCGATTCGATTCTCGAAGATGGTCGCGCCGTTGACGTCATCGGTCCTGGCGAGCAACAGTTCGACATCGGACCCAAGACGAGCGAGCTATTTGAAAAGAAGGTCGGCGAATTCCTCGACGTGAATAAGGCTCGCCTCGGCACGGACAAGGCTCCCGTCGTGTTTCACAACGGCGTCTTCGGTATGTTCGAAGATCCGCGTTTCGAAGCCGGCACCAAGAAGTTTGTAACTCAACTCAAACGGCTCAAGGACGCCGGCGCGCTGGTTTTCATCGGCGGCGGCGAAGGGGGCAAGTCCCTCGAAAAATACGGCCAACCCGATTGGGTCACGCATACGTTCACCGCCGGCGGCACGGTGTTGAACGCGCTGGGCAGCAATCCCGTGCCGTACCTGCAATCGCTACTGCTCGCGACCAAGGGGTAGACCGATGCCGCCCAACAAAGCCGCCGATGGTATCGGCGGGCATTCCCCGTAGGCCCGGCTGTGCCGGGCAAACGCAAGACGTTGCCGACAGATTCGATCTTGCCTGCGAGATGGCTTGGTCCGCGAAGTGTTTTGGTGTTAGGCGACCGATCCTTTGTGCGGCAGAGCCGCACCTACAGAAAAATAGCCGCGGCGAGATTCTTTCTCGCCGCGGCTTGTTGTTTGTATCGTGCGTCAGTCTTTAGCCTGCCCCCCCTTCGCCGGACCGTTCACGGCCGGCGTTTTGTTCTACTTAGGACATCCAACGCGCACCCGCGCACACGCTTCGCACAGATCCTCGTGTGCCGAGCGAATTTCATTCATCGGCAAACCGTTACGCACCGAGCGTTCGAGCCGCGCGGCATACGGCGTGATTTGGTCGAAACCGTAGCTGCCGGCAGCACCTTTCAATTGATGCGCCAAGCGTGCCAACTCGTCCCAATCGTTGCTTACGAACTGCTGCTGCAAGCCGCGAATTCGTCCCGGCATCTCTTCCACGAACATTTCTACGATCTCGGCCAGATCCGGGTCAGCGGCGAGCGACGAGAAATAGCATGGCACCGTCACAGCAAGCTGGGGTTGCGGTGATGTGATCGTTGTAGTCATGGCGTTACCTGCGAAGTTGTGCTATCGAAGGAAAGAACTTGCTCAATGTTGGAAACGGATGGCCTGGGGGTTTCTTCCTGGGATAAGGAAATATACTTCAGGATTCAGTCTATGACGTGACCAAGCCAAATTGACATCGACTAATCGTCAGTTTGCGGAGAACCGTTGCGTGCAGCCGTCACGATGCTTGCAAACACATCCGAAATCCCTTGTGCTTGGCCGACTTTATCGACGCGACCGCACTCGCCGGCATGCCCGCTAGAAACGAAAGCGGAAGCCGAGTCTGCTAGCGGACAGCGAGATTCTTAATAAAGAGTCTGCACAATCAGCAAAGTTTTCCTGATGCACACAACCGGCCCTGGCCGATGACGATTTCAGGGAGAGATTCCTCTCCCAAAGGATCTTGTCTTGAATGAACTCATCGCCGTATCGCCAGCGCACGTTCCGTCGCTGGCGGCGGACCTTCGGGGGAACTCGTGATGTCGCGTTCGTTGCTTTTGTTGTTGGCGGTCGCCCTGATTGGGACTTCGCAAGGCTGTCGGATTTGCGATAGCCCCTATGACTACTGCGGACCCGTGATGCCGTGCGGCGAAAGCTGCGGCTGCGGTGCCGGGGGCTGCGGGCACAGCCACTACGACGGCGGGTATGTTGACGGCGGCTACGATGGCGGTCATGGCGGCTGTGCGACGTGCGGCAACGGCGGCGGGCATGCGGTCGAGCATTCGCAGGAATACCACGGCGAAACGATCATCCAAGGCCAACCGACACCCGCTCCGATGCCGGCTCCGCCAATGAACCCGCAACAAGGCCGGCGTGCCGCGCCCAAGATGATGTCCAAAGCATCGTACGAAGCGCCAATGAATTCGGCCCGTCCAGCCCCAACAAAGATGCAAGCCAAACCGGCGCGGATGTCGCCGCAACCGGTCAACCCATCGAACGGCAATCGCATGGCCAGCAACGGCAAAAGCGGCAGCGGCCGCGGGTTGATTTTCTGGTGAGGCGCGGCAGGAACAAGTTGAAATAATGACACAGGCCGGGAGCGATCCCGGCCTGTGTGCGTTTACCAGTTCTGCAAATAGACGATTCTTTTCTTGCACCAGAAAGGAAAGAAGATTAGGCCGGTAGTGCTGTCTTCGATCCACTCCTGGCCGTTCAATGCTTCGAGAGTCCATTTGTAAGCGAAGCGGCAGCGCGACGTTACTTTTAAGCGACACTTCGTTGAAAAGCCGAACTCAAAGCACTTCAACGCTTCTTCGGGCGTAAAGAAATGTTCATGCCAGCCATCAAAGCTGACAATCAGATCGTCGTTGATTGAGACAGCGAATCCGTTAGGCTTTTTCGCGGGCACCACGATCGAGTGATCGGATGCCTTGAGACGCAAGTCGTGATGCTCTGCTTGCAGAAATTCGCGTGCAAGCTCAAGGACATTCATCGGTGAACCCTTGGGCGGCCACACATCGCTAGATCAATTACGATTTACGGTTTGGACGTGTGGGCTGAAGCCCACACTACTACAAAATCGACAGCGTCGGCAGCGGCGGCTTGGCCTTGTGCTGCTCGCTCAGGTTCTTCACCAGCCGGTAGCACAACTGGCTCAAGTACGGGGCCGAATCGACGACGTTGTAGTTCTCGCCGGTGCGGCCTTCGTCGCCGTTGATGCGCAGCTGGATGTTGATCGGAACTTCGCCGAGGAACGGCGTGCCGAGCTCTTGCGCCTTGCGCTGCGCGCCGCCGTGGCCGAAAATATCGTACCGCTTGCCGTTGTCGGGGCAGACGAAGTAGCTCATGTTCTCGACGATGCCGAGGATCGGGATGTTGACCTTTTTGAACATCGTGATTGCCTTGACTGCGTCGATGAGCGCGACGTCTTGCGGCGTGCAGACGACAACCGCACCTGTGAGCGGCACGCTTTGCGACAAGCTCAACGCCACGTCGCCCGTGCCCGGCGGCATATCGACGATCAGGTAATCCAACTCGCCCCAGTTCACACCGCCCAGGAATTGCTGGATCGCTTTGTGCAGCATCGGCCCGCGCCAGACGACGGCTTCGCTGGCGGGGACGAGAAAGCCCATAGACATCAGCTTCAAGCCCGCCGTTTCAAACGGCTGCAGTCGCCCGCCGACGGGTTCAGGCATTGCCTTGGCTCCGAACAGATGCGGCACACTTGGCCCGTAGACATCGGCGTCCATCAGCCCGACCTTCGCTCCCGCGCGAACGAGACCGACGGCGAGCGAAGCGGCGATCGTGCTCTTGCCGACGCCCCCTTTGCCCGAGCCAACGGCGATGATGCTTTTGATCGCCAAGCCCGTTGCGCCAGCCGGGACGGCGGGCCGTTGATGCGGCGCGATCGTGACGGTGACGTTGCTGCCGGAGAAGGTTTGTTTCAACATTGCCGCGACTTCTTCTCGAGTCTCGTCCCACAACGGGGCCGAGTGCGTTGTTAGTCCAAGTTTCAGCGTGATGTCCGAACCGTTTACTTGTAGGTCATGCACCTGTTCCAGTTGAGTAATGCTCCGGCCCGATTCGGGGTCTTTGACATTGGCAAGAGCAGCAAGGACGGCAGCACGATCGAAGGACATGGCGGAACAGAATGCAGGAGACAGAAGGAAGAAGGAAGGAGAGATTTCGCCACGGATTTTTCTGATTGAAATACTGATTTTTCACGGATCAACCAGATCCATCTCTGATCGAATCCTTAGAAAATACATTCAGGAAACAGATCAGTGAAAATCAGCCTGATATCCGTGTTTATCAGTGGCAAAAATCACCCCTTCAGCCTATCTTGCTGGCTCCGCTTTGGGTAGGGCGTCGGACCAGGGCAGCGCTTGCCAAAACGGAGTCAGCGGATGCTCCTGAATAGCCGAGAGATTGTCAGGATGCGCGGCAAAACTCTCAGCTAATTGCAAAACCAACGGCAATTCAAGCGTCGTCGTCAAGACGGCCGTCGCGCCGAGTTCCTGCCAATACGCGGCCATGCTCGAGTCGTTAGCGGCATTTCCGACGACGACCAACGGCGAACGCGGATTCGCCCGCTCACGATTCTGGCTCCACCAGCGTGCCACATCCGCCTCGTTCACGTCGTCAATGACACACAAGAGCAGAGCAGGGGGGCAACTCATCTGGGAGGGCAAAGCTCCCGCCGAACGGATGGCTTCCGGTAGCAACTCCTCGCACGAATCGACCGCGATCACTTGCCACAGGGCCGACTTCAGCGCCGTTCGCAACCGGCCCGGCCAACGGCGTGTCGGATCAAAACAACGAACATGGAATCGTTGCGGCAGCGGCATTGATCTAAATTAAAAAAGTTTGTAGCACCGCGAGACATCACTTCGCACCAGAGCCAGACTACTCCTCGATGTCCTTCAAGAAACCGTTTTCAAAGTCGGAATCCTCCTCGCCTAAGCCGCCGCCCTAATGAAACTGCAAATCTACAACATTTGACAATAACTCGCTTGCAGCAATTACGATATGCGTGGTTTAAAGCCCTGTGTCACTCAGAAACTTCTCTGTCCCTGCTCCGTGTTTCGAAATTCCTTCCGCACATTTCTGAGGCCCTTGAGTCATGAACAAAATTAGATCAAATATTATCTGATTTCTTGCCATTGCACCGTCGGCATAGAAGTTGAATGTTTGCATCATGATTACTTCCGCCACGAGAATGCGGTATTATGTGATCGTATTCGAGATACTCAATAGCAGAGCATTCAACGCATTTTCCACCGTCTCGTTGCCAAACTCTTTGACGCACGTCCCGTGGTATTGATCTTGATGGAGAGTCTGTTTTGCCAACCAATTGTTGATTGTATAGATCAATAGCTCTAGACAAGATGCAGTAAAACATCTCGTCATCACCCATGCCATGCAGGATAATTTCCGGCTTATTCATGGCGTTGATGACACATTTATTGTGCCAATAGCTATGCTGAATAATTTTGCCGAAGCTTATGGAAAAAGATTTTGTTGATGATGAAAACATCAAACTTGAATCAGTTACAACGACTTCACCTGGATTATTGATGTAATAAATCTGGCCTTGCTTGGTTTTTGTCGTTAACCAAGAGCATTTGCCAACATAGTGAAGGAAGCTACCTGATTTCACCGCAATATTCAGAGGGACATTCAGTCTTGGTAGATTGCCATCCTTAATATTCCCAAGACGTTCTAGTCGGTCTATGTCATGAAGAAAATGGTTTATTTCGGGGCAGTATTGGTTGCAAATTGTTCTGAGTTTATGGGCTTCAGCCTGAGAAATGCTGCGTTCGGATTTTGCATTTGCAATTTCGTATTCCAGGCATTTCATAATCAGCGGTTGCACAATTTGTCGATAATCATGATTTGATAGTCCCATCCTGTCCGCGAGATTGAATACTGGTTGGATAGCGGGGATCAGTGTATTGATATCAAAGCCATATTGTCGAATTGCATTCAAGATGAATTGCGAAACCTCTGGTTTGCAATAACGAGCCATCAATTGATGGCGAGAGATCTGTGCGGAATTTGCAATTTGCTCAAGTTGGGGTTCACAAGTGTTGGCTTGATAGCCACTTATTAGAGCATGAGAAAGAGCTTGTCTAAATCTCTCCAATGTTTGTTGGAAAACAATTTCCTTCGCACGCTCGCTAGGCAATTCAAGTTTAACTGCGATCCATTGAAGTTGCTGCTGTTCCGAAACACTTATGAAACCATCGCCCCAAGCCTTAGAAAGAAATTGACCGAAAACATTTTCCTGGGCTAGGACCAAATCAGCTGGGGAGTATTGATGGTTTTGCAATACAAAGCCAAGGCTGAATTTATCTTTCAACCCATTGAGATTTGCAAATAGATAATCTGCAAGCCGTTTGACACGAACTTCTTTGTCCGGATCAAACACTTGTCCAATCGTTTTCTTCAGCCAATTCTTAATCGCCATTGCATGCCTGCCCTAAGCTGAATAAGTGGGAATAGTACCGCTCAGACTTAACTCGCCATCAACCTCCGCAGCACCGTCTGCAAAATCCCCCCGTTGCGGTAGTAATCCATCTCCACCGGCGTGTCGATGCGCACCTTGGCGTCGAACAGAACTTGCGTGCCGTCGGGTTTGGTGGCGGTGATGCGGATTGTCGAGCGGGGTTCGATCCCTTCGGCCATGGGAATGTCGAAGGTTTCTTCGCCGGTGAGGAAGTCTTGCCAGGCTTGTTCGAGGACTAGCGGCAGGACGCCCATCCCGACGAGATTGCTGCGGTGGATCCGTTCGAAGCTGCTGGCGAGGACGGCTTTGACGCCGAGGAGCATAGTCCCCTTTGCGGCCCAGTCGCGCGAGCTGCCGGTGCCGTACTCTTCGCCGGCTAAGATCACGAGCGGCGTGTTGCTCGCTTTGTACATCATCGCCGCGTCGTAGATCGGCATGATGACGTTGTTGCCGAGGTAGCGCGTCACGCCCCCTTCGGTGCCCGGCGCAAGCAGGTTGCGAATCCGAATGTTGGCGAACGTGCCGCGGGTCATCACGCGGTCGTTGCCGCGGCGGGCACCGTAGCTATTGAAGTCAACCGGTTTGACGCCGTTCTCTTGCAGGTACTTGCCCGCGGGGCTGTCGGCCTTGATCGACCCGGCGGGCGAGATGTGGTCCGTGGTCACCGAATCGGCAAGTGCTGCCAGGCAACGTGCGCCGACGATCGGCTCGATCGGCTTGATGTCGCCGCCGAGATTGTCCAGGAACGGCGGCTCTTGGATGTAGGTGCTGTCGGGCTTCCATTCGTAGAGCATTCCGCCGCTGACGGGGATCGCGTTCCACTTGGGATTGCTGTCCCACACGCCTTCGTAGCGGTTGGTGAACATCTCGGGTAGGACACACTTGGCCATCGTGTCGCCGATCTCGGAGGTTGTCGGCCAGATGTCGGCGAGGAACACCGGCTGGCCGTCCGAGCCCGTGCCGAGTGGTTCCGTGGCGAGATCGATCGCCGTCGAGCCGGCGAGAGCATAGGCGACGACGAGCGGAGGACTGGCGAGGTAGTTCGCTTTGACGTGCGGATTGACGCGGCCTTCGAAGTTCCGATTGCCGGAAAGTACAGCCGATGCGACGAGATCACCAGCGACGACGGCCTTGGCCACGTTGTCGGGTAGCGGACCGCTGTTGCCGATGCAGGTCGTGCAGCCGTAGCCGACGGTTTGGAACCCGAGTTGGTCGAGGTACGGCGTGAGGCCAGACTTGTCCAGGTAATCCGTCACAACGCGCGAGCCGGGAGCGAGGCTCGTCTTCACATAAGGTTTGCGCGTCAGGCCTTTCTCAACAGCGGCCTTTGCCAACAAGCCGGCGGCGATCATGACGCTCGGATTACTCGTGTTCGTGCAACTCGTGATAGCCGCGATGACCACGGCACCGTGGCCGATGTCGGTGGAATGGCCGTTGTCTTCGACGCGCGCGGTCGCTTGTAGCCTGTCATCGTGCAGGCCAAACCCGCGTTCGGCGGCGGGGGCGGAAAGCGACGCGAGGAAGCTTTTCTTGACCTTGGTCAAAGGGACGCGATCTTGGGGACGCTTCGGTCCGGCTAGGCTTGGTACAATCGTGCCGAGATCAAAGTGCAGCGTCTTGGTATAGGTCGGGGCCGGCGAATCGTCGGTGCGGAACAGTCCCTGCTCCTTGGAATAGCGATCGACCAATTCCACTTCGGTGGCGCTGCGGCCTGTGCCGCGGAGGAACTTGAGTGTCTCGCCATCGACGGGGAAGAATCCGATCGTTGCTCCATACTCCGGAGCCATGTTGCCGATCGTCGCGCGGTCGGCGACGCTCATAAACGACACACCGGGCCCGAAGAACTCGACGAACTTGCCGACGACTTTTTCCTTGCGCAGGATTTCGGTCACCGTGAGCACCAGGTCCGTCGCCGTCGCACCCGGCGGCATTTGGCCCGTGACTTCGAAACCGATGACTTCGGGCATGAGCATGTAGAGGGCTTGGCCCAACATGACGGCTTCGGCTTCGATGCCGCCGACGCCCCAACCGACTACGCCGAGTCCGTTGATCATCGTTGTGTGACTGTCAGTGCCGACTAATGAATCGGGCAGCGCGGTCGGGCGGCCGTTGAGGTCGTTGCGGACGAAGACGCCCTTGGCGAGGTACTCGAGGTTGACCTGATGCACGATGCCGACGTTTGGCGGAACGACGCGGAAGTTGTTGAACGCCTTTTGGCCCCAGCGGAGGAACTCGTAGCGTTCTTGGTTGCGCTGGAATTCGAGTTCGACATTGAAGTCGAGTGCATCGCCGCGGGCGAAGGCATCGACCTGCACCGAGTGATCGATCACGAGGTCAACAGGAATCAGCGGGTTGATCTTCTTCGGATCGCCGCCGAGTTTCTTCATTGCCGACCGCATCGCGGCAAGGTCGACGACACACGGCACGCCGGTGAAGTCTTGCAGCACGACGCGCGCGGGCTTGAATGGGATTTCGAGTTCGGCCGGCTTCGCGGCTTGCCACGACGCGAGATTCTTGACGTCTTCGCTCGTGACTTCGTAGCCGTCGCAATTCCGGAGCAACGATTCGAGCAAGACGCGAATCGAGTAGGGTAGGTTGACAATCGGCCCGAGACCCGCCTCTTCGAGTTTGCTTAGGCGATAAATCCCTATGTCACCGGTGGATGTTTTAAAGGTGTCAAAGGCTCCAAACGGATCGGTTACGCGAGTCGGCATAGCAAAGAATTCCTGCAAGCAGCGTCAATAATAAGGGGAATGGGCATGTACGCATTTGGGGCGGCGTGCTGTTTTGTGATTGTAAAGTTTCGTCGAGCTTTTGTCTCCCCGGCGGATCAAGAGGAAATCTGGGATGAAGAATCAAATCTTGCCGATTAGAAAAAATAATGCTTGTATCATGAGACTCGGCGGGTAGCATTACGGTTTGGTGCAGAAAATTTGTGCTTTCTGCCAACCTATCATCAATATTGCTTTTCTTGGGCATTGCAAAGGCTCCACCTCGATCGTCGAATAATCGGGCTTTGCATCCACTATGCGATTCGGCTTGTTACGGGGCTTTCGCTCGTTTCCCCTCTTCATTCTTTGGCTGACGTCAGTTTCATTCCCGACTTGTCGTTGCGTTCGTAACGCATTTACTTTGTTGTTCCATTTTTTGTGAAAGGAGTAGCACCGCGTGTTGCTGGTTTACTGTTTCGTCTTCGCCTCTTTTTGTAAGGAGCTAGCTGATGAAAAACCTCAATCGCATTTTGACATCTTTGATTCTGTTGGGGACAGGAATATCTCTGCTTTCGCCTGCGCTGGCTGATCCGTTGCCGGGCCAGCATCTGAAGTTTTACCAGATGCCCTTGAATAATGGCGCGACACCGTATTTGCCGGTGCCTTCTTTTCCTGCCGCACCGACGATGTTGCCGCCTTACGGCACTGTTGCGTCCTCCGCGATCTATCCTGGACACGACGAACTGAGCACCGCGACCAGGACCAACGAATTAGCCCCTTGGCAGGGGACATACATGGCGGATGATTTTGCGGACTATGCGGGGACGCCGGTCTCGCATGTGCGCTGGTGGGGGTCCTATATGAATGGAAGCCAACCAACTGGGCCTGGTGCTGGTGTCAAGCGATTTCTGATCTCGTTTGAACATAACGTCCCGGCATCGACTGACCCGCTTACCGGTCAAGTCACTCCTAGCCATCCGGATTTTTTTCATCCCGGCAATTTGCATCAAATCGTCGAATTCACTCCGCCCGTTGCGGGTGGTTTGACTCCCGGGAAATTCACGGAAAAGTTCGTCCCAACACCTGGGGGGCCGGTTGCGCCACTTGAAGGATTATTTGAATACAACGCCGAATTGCATATAGATAAGTGGTTCCCCGAGGCAGCGGCAAAAGCCGGCGAGAACAATGTGTACTGGTTGAAAATCGTGGCTTTGGTCGATGCCCAACTCGACGGCCCGCTTCAATGGGGCTGGCATAATCGAGACTGGTCGATTCCCAATGCTCTAGCGGCAATGCCGGGTGACACCCCGGATGGTGCAGAGCGCGTGATCGGTGGTGTGCCGGGACCGGGCGGCGTAACGCTACCTGTCTGGCATTTTGAGGACGACGCGGTTACAGGAGGAATCACGGTACTTCCCCCTCTTGCCACCATGCCGTTTATGCCGGAAGTTGACCAATTTGGTTTTACTCCACAGAGCTACTTGCCGCCCTGGGATGGACCAAGCGTCATCGGTCAATACTCCAAAGACTTGGCCTTCGAGTTGTACACTCCTGTGCCGGAACCCAGCACGATGGTTTTAATCGGTCTCGGGGCGATTGCACTCACCGTCAGTTGCTATCGCCGCAGTCGTTGCTGAACCAGAAATCTGTCCTTGGGGTAGTTAGTTGAAAATTCCTCTTGCAGCTCCGGGTGAAATCACCCGGAGCTATTTTTATTGCGTAAGATAATGTGCCAAGTACAAACGCCATGAAGTTGCTTTAATTTCACGAGCTGCTCACGCCTGCTCGATTCTTAGCATCACGGCTGCTTAGGGCGCGGGATTTTCCCCGTGCGGCGGCTGCTGCGGGCGTCGCTGGAGCCCTCGATGGTGTCTTTTTGCTTGTTGATACCCGGGATTCCGCGCGGGCCGCCGCCACGGCGGCCTTTTTTCACGGGCGCGTCGCCCGGGTCGACTTCGTGGGCCGGTTTGCCCATTTGATCCTTGATCTTTTCGATCCGGTCACGGATCGAGGCGGCGCGTTCGAACTCGAGCGATTCGGCGGCGGCGAGCATTTCGGCTTGGAGTTCGCTGATGTATTCCTCGGTGATCACTTTTGCGTCGTCAGTGCGGCCGACAGCGGCGTTCGCCATTTTGTGGGCCGCAGCTTCGGAGTGGATGCCTGAGCCGATCGTGCGCAGCGTGTTTTGCGGCGTGATGCCGTGTTCTTTGTTGAAGGCTTCCTGAATCGCGCGGCGGCGGCGGGTCTCGTCGATCGCTCGCTTCATGGAGTCCGTGACTTTGTCGCCATACATGAGCACCTTGGCATTCACGTTGCGCGCGGCGCGGCCGATGGTTTGGATCAGCGACGTCTCGTTGCGCAGGAACCCTTCCTTGTCTGCGTCGAGAATCGCGACGAGAGAGACCTCGGGCAAGTCGAGCCCTTCGCGGAGCAGGTTCACGCCGACGACGCATTCGAAGCGCCCTTCGCGAAGCGACTTGAGGACTTCGACTCGTTCAAACGCATCGAGCTCGCTGTGAATCCATTTGCAGCGTACGCCATTCTCGTCGAGATAAAACGAAAGGTCTTCGGCCATGCGCTTGGTCAAGGTCGTCACAAGGACGCGATCGCCCACTGCCGCGCGTTCGCGAATTTCGCTGAGCAAGTGCGGGACCTGGTTTTTCGCCGGATGAAGTTCGATGATCGGATCGAGCAAGCCGGTGGGGCGGATCACCTGTTCCACGAATTCGCCGCCGCTATTTTCCAGTTCATACACGCCGGGCGTCGCGCTGACATGAATGATCTGCCCGATCTTGTTTTCCCATTCCTCGAACTTGAGCGGGCGATTGTCGAGTGCACTGGGCAAGCGAAAGCCGTGTTCGACGAGCGTGATTTTGCGTGCTCGGTCGCCAGCATACATGCCGCGAATTTGGGGCACCGTGGCGTGCGACTCGTCGGCGAAAATCAGGTAATCGCTCGGGAAAAAGTTGTATAGCGTCTCGGGCGTGCTGCCGGCGGGGCGGCCGCTGAGCGGGCGGCTGTAGTTTTCGATGCCCGGGCAGAACCCGGCTTCTTGCATCATCTCGATGTCGAAGCGTGTCCGCGCGCTAAGCCGCTGCGCTTCAAGCAGTTTGCCGACGTTGCGCAGTTCTTCGAGCCGAACTTCGAGCTCTTCCTTGATCGAGTCGATCGCCTTGGCGATTTTATCTTCAGCCATGACGAAGTGTTTGGCCGGGTAGACGTAAAGCGATTCGTGGCGGCTGAGAACTTCGCCGCTGGTCGGGTTGATGAACGAAAGCTGCTCGACCTCGTCACCCCAAAACTCGATCCGATAGCCGAACTCTTCGTACGCAGGCCAGAGTTCGACGCAATCGCCGCGGACGCGAAACTTGCCGCGGTCGAATTCGTAATCGTTGCGTTCGTAATGAATATCGACGAGCTTCCGCAGTACTTCGTCCCGCTCGACTGTCGCGCCGCGAATTAGGGCGACCTGCGCCTTTTTGTAATCGTCGGGCGAACCCAAGCCATAGATGCAAGAGACGCTCGCGACGATGATCACATCGCGGCGGCTAACGAGCGCGCTTGTGGTAGCGAGGCGCAGGCGGTCGATTTCCTGGTTGATGCTGGCATCTTTTTCGATGTAGATGTCCCGCTGCGGGATGTACGCTTCGGGCTGATAATAGTCGTAATAGCTGACGAAATAATGAACGGCGTTGTGCGGGAAAAAGTCCTTGAACTCGCCGTATAGCTGCGCGGCTAGTGTCTTATTGTGCGAGAGCACCAGCGTCGGCCGCTGTGTTTGGGCGATGACATTGGCCATCGTAAACGTCTTTCCCGAGCCGGTCACGCCGAGCAGTGTTTGATGCTTGCGGCCGGAGTTGATCCCTTTGACCAGAGCTTCGATCGCCTGCGGTTGATCGCCGGCGGGTTGATACGGAGCGACGAGTTGAAAATTCATGATTTCCTAAGTTCCCGAAGACAGCGGGCGAATTTTAGCGAACTAAGTATTTTACCCTTTGCCGAGCGAAATGGGCATGGGGTGTTTTATGAGAAGTTAAGCCAAGATACAAATGGCTCGGCGGGTAGGATCCGCTAGCTCCTATCTTCCAAAGATATAATCAACTATTCGTGGAAAGCGCTCCAGATAGGAAGCGGTAACCGCGAGAGCAACGGTCATCGCTCCAATCAACCAACTGATCCGATCGCGAATCGCAAAGACGACCGGATCTTCGTGCAGTTCATTGCGATGAGCGATAAACCAGAGCCGTGTGATCCAGTACATGAGCAAAGGACAGATCAGCCACAATGGAAACGTGACCTTATAAAGCTCCTTCATCTGATCGCTGTTGATATACAATGCGAGCACCAGGATTGCCATGTAGCCGCAAGTCGGTCCAATGCTGGAAATCACCGAAAGGTCATGAACCGCATAGCCGCGGCCCGGGGAACTCACTTTTTCCGCAGCGGGAGTATCGCGCGAGAGCACGAGTGTTTGCAATCTCAGTTCCGGAGATTCCAACAAAGTTGCTTCGGCCAAGCGCGCCAATTCGGCGTAGCGTTTGGCAAAAGCCAGCGAAGTGAAAAACGTGATGGAAAAGGCCAACAGCCAGTTCGAGATCGGCACGCCCGCCGCGATGCCGCCGATCAAAATGCGAAGTGTATACATCGAGGCCAAGCAAATCACATCAATGACCATCCGCCGTTTCAAGACCACTGAATACCAAAGATTCAGGCCGATATAGATAAGCACGAGAATGCTGCAACGCGCGGCGGCGGGCAGATTCCCGAAACTGTTCCAAATCACCAGTTGACCCGCGGCCAGCAATCCCAGACTAAGAAACACTCCCCAGACCAAAGGCAGCGTCCCTGCGGCAAATGGCCGATGCCGTTTGTCAGGATGCCGCCGGTCATTGGTGGCGTCCAGCGTATCATTGAGGATGTAAACGCCAGAAGCGGTTAGGCAAAAAGCGACAAAGGTCAAGAAAGTCGCCGTGATCCGCGTCGGATCATTTAACTGATGAGACAACAAAAGCGGCACAAAGATCAGCAGGTTCTTGATCCACTGCTGGGGTCGCATCGCGCGCAGGATCGCCTGCCAACGCGGCGCGCGGTTCGTAAAAACGTGGGTTTCTTTTTTCGTCGCTCGAATCGCCGCCAAGGTTTTCTGGCTGGGGTTCACCGCCACGATCCGCGCCGAGGCCGGGGCGCTCCAAATGCGGAGATCGACCGGCGCATCCCCCCAGTATTCGAATTCAGGCCAACCCTGTTCCTGACAATAGCGTTCGATCGCCGCAAGTTTGTTAGCGCCTTTGAGATTGGTTTGCGCGTCGGTCGCCAGGATGTCATCGAAAATATTCAAATGTCGTGCTAACGGCTCTGCCCAGAGACGATGGCTTGCGGTGGCCAGAATGAGCGGATGCCCTTCGGCTTTGAGTCTTTTGAGTTCCTTGATGACATCCGCATGATAAGGAAGGTATTCAACGTTGGGGACAACCGATTTGGATAACTGGCTCTTAAAATGAGCAAGTCCCCTAGCGGCATGAATGGGAGCCGTTAAGAGACTCCAGGGATTGCTAAGGATCGCCGAAAAGAATGCTTCCTGCCCCAAGTCCGCAGCGATCAACGTGCCATCGAGATCGACAAAAATCGGCCGTTTCGCGAGAATGCCCTCAGGCAATGGCGAGGAAGTTTCAATCGTCTCGGGAGTTTGGGACATACGCACGAAGCGAGTCGGAGGTTTGCCTAGCTTGATGCGAGGGATCATTTGATTATGACGGCTAAAGTCGAATTCAGCAGCAACTCCGTCCCGAGATTTCCCGTGAATTCAAGAGATTAAAAAGGGATTAATCCGAATAATACGACTGTGTCGGATAGCGGATTATCGCTTGCCGGTTAGACTAGTAGCTGGAAATGAAAGAGATTGAGTGAGGCTTCCTTTTTGATGTGTGCGAGAACTACCAAGCGGCAGAGTTCGATCGTTCCCCGAGATGCAAGAAACCCATCAATCCGAAGCGGCAGCCACGGCGTCAAGCCGGCGCTGGGCCGTGGGGGTGACGCTTCTGGTGCTGGCTCTTCAAGTCGCACTGGCGCTGCTCTTGCAAAAGTTGCTGCAAGGCATAGAAGTTTCTAGCGACGTGGGCGAGTATCGCAACTATGTCGAGCATCCGCTCATCCTGCTGAACCCGCCACCCGACGCCAAGATGAACGGGGGCTGGGTTGCCGCGCCGCTGCTGCCCTTGCTGTTGGCCCCGATTTATCATCCGTTGAGATACTTCGGTGCCAGCGAGTTTTTGGCATTCCGCGGCACGATGATCTTTTGGTTCACGCTGGGCTTTGGTATCACGGTCTACGAAGTGTTTCGCCGCTGGGGTGCTCCGCGGACGAAGCGCGAGATTCTGATCGCGCTCGCTTTTGCCATTTCACCGCTGACGTGGTTGCCAAGCGCCGTCTTAGCGCAAGATGAAACGGTGGCCGGCATGTGGTGCGGGCTCTGTTTTGTCTGCTGGTCGCGCGGGGGTGTTTGGGCTTGCTGGGCGGCTGCCGCGCTGGGCGTCTTGGTGGCGAAGCCGTTTTTACTAGTCTATTTCGCCGCGCTGTGGATGGCTTATCCAGCCCAGCGGAAAATGCTTGCCCTCGCTTCTAGCGCCGTGCTTTCCGTACTGCTTGGGTTTATGTACTTGCGGGATGGCCAACTCCGGCTACTCCATCATAGCGTCCAATCCTACATGAGCGGTTCGCTTTATTCCTTGGCTTGGCTCTGGGATCAGACACCCACGTTTGCCGCGTCACGAGCGCATCGGCACTGGGCCAAAGCGATTTCCACGATCCCTACGCTAATGGCGATGGCCAGTTACATGCTTTTAGCGCTGCGCGTGCGTTTCACGCTGCCTAGCGCCATTGTCGGAATCTATGGCGTCATGTTCACTTTTTTGGTGGGGATGATGCCGGAGTACGAATTGTGGTATTGGTCTTGGACTGTGCTGCTGATATGGATTGCCTGCCGCCGCGGCGAATGGTTGTTGGGGATCTTGCTATATGCGCATAGTATTTTGGGTTATGCTTACAAAATCCTGTATTCTTGCGATAGCAAGAACTTTTACGCCGAGGAACTCAAGCCGACGGCGAAGTGGTATGATCAGCACATTGCCCTAGATTTGTGGTGGGTGATGCTGCTCTTGTCGATTGCTCTGGTGCTGAATACGTTGTGCTTGTCCATTCTAATTTGGCGAAAATATCCTCGCTTGATTGAAGACTCGGTAATAGCTGCCAGCTGATCATTTCGCGCTTCCCTGTTCGCTGGTTTTGACCGCATCTTTGACGCTATGCCCAGCTTAACTGTCGAAAATTACGTCAAGGCGATCTATCAGCTCGGGCTCGATCGCGGTGGGGGGGCGGTAGCCACGGGGCAACTCGCCACTGCGCTCGCCGTTTCGCCCGGCACGGTGACGAGCATGCTCAAGACCCTGAGCGAGAGCGCGCTGGTCGAGTACATGCCGTACACCGGCGTCTCGTTGACTGCCGCCGGGCAAGTGCTCGCGCTGCGCGTCATTCGTCGGCATCGCTTGATCGAGGTCTTCCTCGCCCGCACTCTTGAGATGAGCTGGGACGAAGTTCACGAAGAAGCCGAGCACATGGAACACGCGGTTAGCGATTTGCTTATCGACCGCATCGACAAGTTCCTCGGTTATCCGAGTGTCGATCCGCATGGCGACCCAATCCCTCGCGCCGACGGGACGCTGCTGAATCCGCCAACCACGAGCTTAGCGGAAACGATGCCGGGGCAACGCTTCAAAATCACCCGCGTGGTCGATCAATCGCCTGAATTCTTGCGGTTTTTGACCAATTCCGGGATCACGCTCGATGCCTTGGGAACGACAGTCGCGAAGAAACAAGAAGCTGGTCTCGTCGTCGTTCGAGTCGGCGACCACGAAACATCGCTCGGCATGCCAGCCGCCGGAAAAATCCAAGTGGTCGAACTGTAAAGTCAGCCGAACCCTGTCGCGGAACTCGCAAGAGTATAGGTCCTCTTAATGACGAAATGGAATTCGCATGTCTCCGTGGATAAAGACAATTGGATTGTTGCTGGTTTCCAACACATTTATGACGATGGCCTGGTACGGGCATTTGAAATACAAAGAGCACGCCCTCTTTATCGTCATCGCGGTAAGTTGGCTGATCGCGCTGCCAGAGTATATTTTTCAGGTGCCCGCCAATCGCATCGGCCATAATGCGGGCATCAGTGCGCCGCAATTGAAAATTGTGCAAGAAGTGATTTCCATCGGCGCATTCATTCTGTTCAACTGGCTGTATATTCACGAAAATATCCGCCCGTTGGATTGGCTGGCGTATGGCTTGATCCTGGCGGCGGTCTTGGTCCTTTGTGTGCCGCGGATGTTCGAGTCAGAAGAAGCACCGCAGCTTGAAGTTACGGCCTTTCAACCTTTGCAAGAATAAGGAAACTCCTCATGCGCACGATTCTCGTTTCAACGTTGCTTCTCGGAGGATTGATGATGATGGTGATTGCCCCCTCTGCTCAAACGGCTCCGGCCGCTGATGGGAAAGTGCTCAAGCACCTTGTCATGTACAAGTTCAAACCAGAGGTCACGCCGGACCAAGTTCAAGAAGTTGTCACGGCGTTTCTCGGCTTGCGCGACAAAGTCAACGCCAACGCCGGCGCGCCGGGCATCGTCCTTAACATCGAACACGGCTTGAACACCAGCACCGAAGGGAAATCCGACGGCCTGACGCATATCTTCGTCGTGACATTTGAAAACGAAGCGGGTCTGGCGGCGTACCTGAAACATCCGGCCCACGACGCGTACGTCCAAATCGTAAAAGACCGTCGCGAAAAGGTTGTAGTGTTTGATTACTTGGCACCGCGCTAGTTGTCACTCGTTTTGCGGCGACGCGCAGCGGAGCGATGCTTCAATTCAAATCGGCAAGAGACTTTCCATGATTCGAGTCACGCTGCGGTGCTGCGCTTTAATCTTGCTTTCTTCCTCCCTCTGCGCCGAGGAACCAGCGAAACCCGAGCCCACCGCCGCGTTTCAAAAACTCGTCGCCGATGATTGGGAACGTGGGCTAACCGAATTCCCGACGCGGGCGACGTGGCTCGGCGACAAGCGGTTTGACGATCGCTGGCCCGATCTGTCGCTGGCGGCGATTGAACGCCGCGCGAAGCAGCGCGAGGAATTGCTTGCGGAGCTTAAGGCGATTGACCCCGCGCAACTCGTGGTCGACGAACGCCTGAATTACCGGCTCTTTCGCCGGCAGTTGGAAGTGGAAATCGCCGAGCATCCGTTTGGGTTGTATCTCTTGCCGATCAATCAGCGTGACGGGATTCAGGACGAGCATTCAATCACTGAAGTGATCGATTTTCGCACGGAGAATGATTATTTGAACTGGCTCGCACGGCTGAAGGCTTTTCCTGAATATGGACGGCAAGTGATTGCTCTGCTGCGCGAAGGGAAACGCCGCGGTATCATCCATCCGCAGATTGTCCTGCGGCGCCTGCCAACGCAGATCAAGCAGCAGATCGTCGATGACCCGCAGAAAAGCCCCTTTTATAAGCCGTTTCGTGACATTCCCGAAACCGTGACACCCTTTATTCATCCCAAGCTGCGCCGCGCGGCTATGGAAGAGATTGAACGGAGCGTCATCCCCTTCTACCGCGAACTCCTAGACTTCATCGAAAAAGAATACATCCCCGCCGGTTATGAACAAGTCGGAGCGTGGCAGTTTCCACGCGGCGAAGAATTTTACGCTCTCCGTGCGCGTGGCTTCACGACGACGTCACTGACGCCGGATGAGATTCATGAGCTGGGCTTGAAAGAAGTTGCCCGCATTCGCGCGGAGATGGAAAAGGTCGTCAATCAACTCGAATACAAAGGAACCTTCGCCGAGTTTCTGCAAGAACTCCGCACCGACAAGAAGCACTACTACACCAGCAGCGACGAACTTCTCGCCGGGTATCAAATCATCAGCAAACGGATCGACCCGCTATTGCCAAAGCTCTTCAAGCGGTTGCCGCGAATCCCCTACGGCGTCGAAGCGATCCCGCTGAACATCGCCCCCGATACAACAACGGGTTACTACCGCGAACCGTCGGCCGATGGCCGCCGGGCGGGGGCGTTTTTTGTGAACCTGTATCGACCCGAGATGCGGCCCAAGTACGAGATGGAAGCGCTAACACTGCACGAAGCGGTGCCGGGGCATCACCTGCAAATCGCGCTCGCCAGCGAGCTAACCAACCTGCCGATGTTTCGCCGCCAAGCAAGTTTTACCGCGTTTGTCGAAGGCTGGGCACTCTACGGCGAGAGCCTTGGCCCCGAGCTCGGCTGTTACAAAGATCCGTACTCCAAGTTCGGTCAGCTCACGTACGAAATGTGGCGCGCCGTGCGGCTCGTCGTCGATACGGGCATGCACCATAGACGTTGGACGCGCGACCGCGCGATTGTCTTCTTTCGCGACAACACGGCCAAGACCGAGGTTGATATCGTCAACGAGATCGACCGCTACATCGCCTGGCCGGGGCAAGCCCTGGCGTACAAGATAGGCGAACTCAAGATCCGCGAACTACGCCAACGCGCCGAAAAGAAACTCGGCGACAAGTTCGACCTCCGCGAGTTCCACGACGTCGTGCTTCGCGAAGGCCCGGTGCCGTTGGATGTGCTTGAGGAGTTAGTGGATGCGTGGCTTGCGGAGCAATCTCAACGCTCCTGAGCCGGGGACGTAAGTCCCCGGATGCGTTATGAAAGTCATTGACTGATGAATGAGCGCAACAAAAAATCCCACGAGGAACTCGTGGGATTTTTTGTTGATTGATCGTATTGCCGAGCGATTAACGCTTGCTGAACTGTGTCCCGCGGCGAGCGCCACGCAAACCGTAGTGCTTGCGTTCCTTCATGCGGCTGTCGCGGGTCAGGAGACCCGAGTGACGCAGTAGTTCGTCGAGCGCCGCATCGAATTTGCGGAGCGCGCGGGCGAGGCCCATCTTGCAAGCGCCGGCTTGACCGATTGGTCCGCCGCCGTCACACAAAATCTTGACATCGACCACATTCCGCTTGTCGCAAACGACAAGCGGCTCGACGGCCGAGTTGCGTTCATTCTCGGTCGAGAAGTAATCGTTGAGTTCGCGTCCGTTGACGCTGACTTTGCCAGTGCCGGCAGAGAGGCGAACGCGGGCGACTGCCGTCTTGCGGCGGCCGGTGCCGAGAAATTCAGGAGCTTTGGTGGCCATAAAATCTTATGAAGAAGTGTGACTGAAAAATTGCGTTGTGTCTGTCGTGAACGGGGACCGCGAGGTCCCCGGTTCTTTGGAACGGCTTACTTGATGGCCAGTTCTTTGACTTGGGGGTTTTGGGCTTGGTGCGGGTGCGCGTTGCCGGCGTAGATCTTGAGCTTGGCCAGCATCTTGAACGCCAGCTTGTTCTTGGGAAGCATGCGGCGGACAGCTTCCTTGATGATCAATTCCGGACGGCGGTCACGGCGCTTCTCGGCCGTTTCGGCGCGGATTTGCGTGAAGCCGGAGTACCATTCGTAGCGCTTGTTTTGCCACTTCTTGCCGGTGTAGACGACCTTTTCGGCATTGGTCACGATGACAAAGTCACCCGTGTCAACGTGCGGCGTATAGGTTGGGCGATGCTTGCCCATCAGGATCATCGCCAACTCGCTGGCGAGACGACCCACGATTTTGTCTTGTGCATCGACGAGCCACCACTTTGCTGTGAGCTCGCCCGTTTTGGCCATATACGTCGACATGATCCGGCAATCCTATGAAACCTAAAAGGAACACCCGGCGACGCTTTTCCTAGCGGCCGCAAGGCAAAATTACAGAAACTCAAATGATACAGGCCGTTTTGATGCCTGCCAAGGGGGCGGATTGCTGGATACGGACGTAATTTCTGGGAATATCCGCATTGCGAGCAGAAAGGGAAAAGGAAAAAGGGAAAAGATAGCATTCACCACCTTTTCCCTTTTTCCTACATCCTTTTCCTAGCAGCAATTATCCACGGGAGCAATTTCCGTCACTCGCCAGCCTCTAGCTCCCAAATCGGCTCCTTTTTCCCTTCGCTAGCCACGTAGAGTTTTTTTCCGTCGAGGCTGAAGCAGACCGCTTCGCCTTGTTTTTGTTTCGGCTTCGCGAGCGATCGCGGACCAGCTTTGAACATCCGCACAAACGGGTCGCTCGAATCGGCGGCTGGAGTCGTGGGGAGCGAAAATTCGAACAGTTGACTCCGGCCGAGCAGGACGACACGCTTGCCGTCGGGCGCGATCGTCAGCCCGGTGATCGTCGGCACGGTGATGCGCGCCAAGTGCTTGGCTTCTTGCGGTTGCGTGGGCAAGTCGCTCAATTTGCCTTCCTTATCCAGTGGCAAGGGCAAGCGGAAGGCTGCGCAGCCGGGATTCTTTTCCTTAGTCACGAGCAAAATTGATTCAGTCCCAACATCGACGCCGACGCCTTCGCAGTTTCGCGCGCCATCGGGATAGGTGAACTCGATCGTCAGCAGCGGCTTGACTTTGAGTTGCGGTGCATTGTCATTTTTCTTTTTCTTCCCAGCTGCGTCATCGAACTGTTTTAAGTTCGGTTCTGCCAGCAAATGGAGCTTGCTCGACTTGCGCCGCAGTCCATTGTCTCCGGTATCCGCGAGCAGCAAAAATCGATTTTCGCCCATTTGAAAACTGCACAGATCCTCGCAGTCGAACGTTTCGATGTCCTGAATTTCCAATGTTGCACGCGTCTCGCCGTCGCTATTGAGCAGATAGAGTTTGTTCTGTGCGCCGTCATTGTGTGCCCAAAAAAGTTTTTCCTCACCGCCGCGATAAGGTGCTAGTCCGCTCAACTCGACCAGTTTCTCTTCATGGACGACGCACCACTGCTTGGCGTTGACCGGTTGCTCGGCGGCTAGCGGCGCAGCGCAACCGAGGAAAATGCTAAACAGCAAACTCAGGGTGAGTCGAACTCGCAGCATGAATTTATCCGTTGCAAAATAAGGCCCCATCAATGACCGAGGGAGCTTGACTTCCGGCGGAAAAGTGAAACGCGCATCTGTGTCGGGTTGTCACGTGTGGGCTGAAGCCCACACTACAGCTCCCGCACCCATATATTGCGGAAACGGACGGGATTGCCGTGGTTTTGCAGATGGATTGGGAGCTTGTCCGCGTGCTTGGAGTACTTCGGTGCTTCGATGTATGACGTGCCCCCTTCGAGTTCGAAGTGATCTTGCACGAGGACGCCGTTGTGCAGCACCGTCACAGTGGCTGGTTTGGTGACCTTGCCATCATCGGCGAACTTCGGTGCGTGGAAGATGATGTCGTACGCTTGCCACTCACCCGGCTTGCGTGCGGCGTTGACCAACGGCGGATGTTGCTTGTAGACCGACCCGGCTTGGCCGTCGAAGTAGGTTTTGTTCTCGTAGCTATCGAGGATCTGAATTTCGTACTTGCCCATGATGTAGACGCCGCTGTTGCCGCGTTGTTGGCCGCCAGGGAGCTTTTTGGGGTCTTTGTATGTGGAAAGATCAGGCGAGGCCCACTCGATGTGGAGTTGCATGTCGCCGAACTTTTGCTTGGTCTCGACACTGCCGCCAGCGACGGTGGCGATGCCGTCGGCGATCTTCCATTTTTCGCCCCCCTTCCAGGCATCCATGTTCGTGCCGTCGAAGAGTACGATTGCATCGCTCGGCGGCGCGGTTCCTTCGCCCGGCGTGACGACCTTGGGTTCAGGCCAGACCTTGCCGCTTTGGTATTCACGCGGATCGGCGGCGAGGACCGTTGTGAGAAAACCGAGAGTCAGGCAATAAGCAACCAAGGGACGGCCGCGCGGCATGGCAACTACTCCAGAAGCAAAAATGGCGGGGTGGGGGGGGCAGGGTGTTTAATTGTAATCCGCTCCGCAAGCAATTTCATCACGAGTCTACTAAGAGAACGAAAAAGGGAAAAGGAAAAAGGTAGCGAGTGCCAGCTTTTTCCTTTTTCCTTACTGACTAGCGTTGTCACCGCTCGACTACAATGCACTACATCCCGATCGAGTTATTGAAGCTTGGGTTAAAACCTAAGCCACTTTGATGCCGCCGCTTTCCGCTTACCTGCACGTCCCCTTTTGCACGCATCGTTGCGGGTATTGCAATTTCACGTTGGTTAGCGGTCGGCCGGATTTGGTGGGGCCGTTTATCGACGCGATCGAGCGCGAGCTGCGTCAGTTAGCCGCACCGCGGCCGGTGCAAACGCTGTTTTTTGGCGGCGGCACGCCGACGTACTTGTCGCCCGAGGCGTTGGCGCGATTCCTGAAGATCGTGCAACAATGGCACCCGTTACTTCCAGACGGAGAATGGTCTGTCGAAGCCAATCCACTCGACGTATCGCCAGCGATCATCGAGCAACTCGCGGCGGCCGGCGTCACACGGATCAGTCTTGGATCGCAGTCATTTTCGCCGCGCAAACTAAAACTCCTCGAACGCGATCATTCACCGGAGATCATCTCCCAAGCGGTAACAGTCATTCGCGCGTCCGGCTTGCAGGTCGCGCTCGATTTGATCTTTGGCGTTCCCGATGAGACGCTCGAAGAGTGGCAGACGGATTTGCAGCAAGCCATCGCTCTCGCGCCGGATCATGTTTCGACCTACGGGCTGACGTGGGAAAACGGGACAAGTTACTGGACCCGCCGCGAGCGCGGCGAACTGACGCCGGTCGATGAAGAGGCGGAACGGGCGATGTACGCGGCGGCGATCGAACGGCTAACTGCGGCTGGATTCGAGTATTACGAGGTCTCGAACTTTGCTCGGCCCGGTTTTCGCTGCCGGCATAACGAGGCGTACTGGCTCGGCGAAGAGTATTTCGCTGCCGGACCGGGTGCCGCGCGCTACATCGACGGCGAACGCTCGGTGAATCATCGCAGCACGACGACCTGGTTGCAGCGCATCGAGCGCGGCGAATCTCCGATTGCCGAACGCGAGACGTTGAACGCGGAAGAACGCGCGCGAGAGCTGCTGGTTTTTGGCCTGCGCCGGCTCGAAGGTGTTTCTGCGCGATGGTTTCGTGAAAAAAGCGGTTTAGAACTAGTTCAGATTCTCGGCACGCGCGGCCAGCGAATTTTGGACAACAATTTGCTTGTCTGGAAAGACGATCGGCTGTGTTTCACTCGCGAGGGGCTTTTCATCGCCGACGCCATTTGCTCAGAATTGTTGCGTGATTAAAAGTTGCGGCTCCCCGTGCATGGGAATCTAGGTAGGAGATTATTTCGTCTGCAGGCGCTTAATAAATAATTGCAGCGACCCGATTCATCGGTCACAATAGGGACTGGCCGCGGAATCCCTCAACCGCATGAGTGCCGTGCTTATTGCCTACCTTCCGAGCACGGCTTGGCCAAACGTGGAATAGTATCCCCCCCTCCTTCGCTCCGGAGTCGATCGCGTACGCGCGATTTCCCTGGTTTGAACAGCGCACCTATCCCAATCACGTCCCGCATGCAGGATCATGAATTGGTCGAAGCGGCCCAGCGCGGGGACCGCGCGGCCTTTGCCCGATTGATCCAACGGCATCAACAAGCCGTCTACGGGTTCCTGCGCGCGCGGGTCATCGAGCCGTCCGACGCCGAGGACATGAGCCAAGAGGTGTTTCTCCGCTCGTACAGTGCCCGAGCCAAGTTTGTTTCCGGCGAGATGGTCCGGCCTTGGTTGTTGGGGATCGCGCGGAATCTGCTGCGGGAACATATCCGCCGCTACAAACGCCGCAAGGAAGTCGCCTGGACGGAGCTTTGCTTGGATATCGACGAGCAGCAGCAAAAAGAGCCAAGCCCGCTGGACGATTACACGAGCCACCTGCCGGATTGCATGCAGGGACTAGGTCCAAGCGCCCGCGACGCGCTCGATTTGTATTACCGGCAGCACAAACGAGTCGTCGAAATCGGGGACAAGCTACGGCGGAGCGAAGGGGCGATCAAATTGCTTTTATTTCGCGCGCGCCAGGCGTTAAAATTCTGTCTCAATGGCAAACTACGCAGCACGTCGCATCGCCATCTCACGATAAGCGAAGATTTCCGTAGCGATGACATGACCCATGACTAGGTTCGCATGACTGACGCCGAGTTAATTCAGTTATTGGAAACGAAACTGCCGCAAGAGCTGACCCCGGCCGAGGTCGCGCTCGTCCGTTCGCGCTTGCAAAGCTCTCCCGGCGTGCAAAAGGCTTTGCGCGACCGTCTGATAATCGACGAATCATTGAACCAAGTGCTGGGCGAAGTGAACTTGCAGCCCGAGGTGATCCTCGCGCGCAAATCGAGCGCTCATGGTGCTGGGGTGCCGCGGTGGTTGTTGGGCGGCATTGCCCTGGTGCTGCTGGCGGCCGCCGGTTGGGGATTGAAGACTTGGCTGTTGCCCGAGGGTTGGCAGGAGTTGGTTGCCAAGCAAGAGGACGGCGGCAAGCCGAAGGATCAACCTCAGCCCGATGCCGTCGTAAATCGTCCGATCACGGATGATCCTCCGGAGTTTGATCCGGCCAACCTGATCCCTCCGCCTCCGCCGGGCCAGGCCCTCAAACTCAACACCAAGGTTCGCCCTGGCTGGTATGTTTTTGAAGCTGAGCACTACCAGCAGAGTGATAACATCGATATTCGCACGGAATCAACGGGCAAGTACATTACAGCGCGTGCTGCAGCGAATCCCGCGCGCGTTGATTATGAATTCGAAGTGCCCGAAAGCGGCGACTATGTGCTCGAGATGCAATATCGCAGCATCAGCCGGTCTCGCTTTGAAATTGAAATCAACGGGGTTCCGGTGTCAGATCGAAGGTATCGCTCGCTTGGATCTCTTCCGAATGCGCCGAAATTCAGCGGGAATCCCCTCTCGGGTTGGATTCGGTTGCAACGCGAGTTTCCATTCAAGGCCGGCAAGAATACGTTCAGCATTGTCAACCAAGGGGGCTTCTCGCGCTATTACGGGATTCCAGATTTTGACCGGTTTGCGTTGCAGACTCAGAAAAATTTGGATGAAGCCGAACAGACAGCGCTGACCACGGCCGAACCCTGGAACGATGCCAAGTATTTGGGCGCTCCGCCGCGGCCATTTCTGGATTTGGCCCACGAGCATCATCGCTATTGGGGGAGCCCGTTAAATAAAACGACGCTGCGTGATTGGCTGCAACCTTACCAGGGCTTCAAGAGCGATACGACGCGGCGTTGGGACACGGTCTTGCCGACCATCAGCGGCGCGGCGAAGTTGCGAGCGCCGCTCTCGCCGGATCATTTGCTGCGGTTGGCCATCAGCGAAACGAATAATCAATTCCGGCTGCATGTCTGGAATGGCTTGCAAGGTTACTCGCTGCAACTTTACGACTGGCAGAACCAAGCTTGGGTAGCGTATCGCGTCGAGCGAAAAAAGTTGACCGATCCAACTCCGAGCAAATTCGAGTTTGCCAGCAGCGATGACAAGCATTACTACTTGATGCATGCCCTGGATCAGCCGCATCGCGTGGAACTGCGCTGCGCCAATGCTCGGCTGACACTCAGCCACGCCGGCGTGACACTACTGGATCTGCCGTGGGATGGCCCGGAGCCGGAAGTTGTCCTCGACACGCGCGGCGTGTTGCATGGCTTAGCGTTAAATCGCGTGAGCGATGCCGGTCCGCCCGCTTTGCCGCCTCCTCCCGCCATTACTACGACCTGGGAAAAACCAGCGGAACGAGAGTGGGATCTGCATGAAGGAGATCCGGCCAAGTTCACAAAGCTTGCCGATGGTTCGGTGCAATTAGATTCCGCCGAACGTCCGGAACGAGATGCGTGGGCCACGGCGGCGTTGGACTTGCGCGGACCATCGATTATCGAATGCGAAGTCGAAGTCATTCAGCCCGGCGCGAAATTGATTCTGGCAACGGCGGAAAATGTTCCGCGTTATGCGATTGCCCCGCTGCTTGATCGCCGGACGGGACAAAACTTGTGGATGCTGCATAGCGCGTTCGATCAGAACTTCGAGACCGATTCCAATCTGCCGGAAGCCCCAGCGGCCTTGTCGGGCAACCGCGCCTGGCTGCGGATTGTGCAAGGTACTGGGGTGCTGCGAGTCTGGATTAGCACCGATGGCGAAACATGGGGCCGGGCATTTGACCCTTCGTTCGATACCGAAGGCGGCTGCGAACGAATTGGATTGCTGATCCCCAAGGGGGATCGTCCCAAGGGAATCATTTTGCATCAGGTCAGCATCCGCGAACTCCCGCTGCTGACTGCACTTGCTCCGGCAGAACTGCTGGCCAAAGTGCCGCGGCTGAAGTTCGCCTCGAAATTCGAAGAGTGGTCCGCGCAAGTCCAGAAGCTGCGCCCTGTGGATGTCGACGAGGCAGATTGGCGTCGGGCTTGCGCTTTGAAAACAGTGACGTTGGGGCAAGGCCGGCAAGTGGCGAACCCGCTGCTGTTTCACCTTTTGGATGAAGCGCTCGCGGCGATTCCCGAAGGGAACGATCCGGCGGCGCAGCAAGAATCGCTCGCGAAAAAACTGGCGCTGCTCCGAGAAACGGCTTGGATTGCCAGCGCGATCCATCAGTCGGAACTTTACAAGCCGCTGGACTTCCTCCCCGCGCGCTATGATGAGTTGGCGCGCACGGCCGCTCTGAATGGCCAGCCTCAGCTATGGACGCGTGTCTGGTACGAATGGGTGACCTCGCGCGGTTGGGTCGGCGTGAGCCGTTCCACCGAATGGATGCATCTAGCTCGCGAGAACCTGCTGCAAGCTGTCTACAGCGGCGAGGTGTCACGGGTCCGCGATCTCTACCAATTCACTCAAACAGTCTTTCCGCGGCTCAGCTTTCTCCCCTGGGTGGAAAATTGGATCGCCGCGAAACAGCCCAATGGACTCCCCCCGTCCGAATTGACAGGCGAACCTTATGAGTTCCGGAACGTCGATCGGCGACATCCGTATATCGAGGAGATCAACAAGGAAAGTTTCAACACAATGGCCGAATTGAACTCGGCGATTGGCAGCAAGGCGCTGCGCGACGCGGCTCAGCTTATTACTCGGGCTGGCCCGCACGAAGGCGGCGGGCTGTTGCCGGATGAACGTGACGAGCAATTACTCGTCGCACTGCCGGCGGCGATCAGCTTGGCCTTGCACAAAGAACCAGAGCTGCGCGAAGTGCTCGCGAACGAGTATGGTCAAGTCGGAATGCTCCGTTATCGCAAAGCCGAACTCGAAGGCGATCTGACGGTGATGCAGAACCTTGTAAATCAGTATCCAGGCACGAACGCGGCCGGAGCGGCACTGGCTTGGCTGGGAGATCGAGCATTATCGGGCGGGGATTTTGGTTCGGCGCTTGCGAACTATTCAGCGGCGCTGCCGATTGCCTCGCCGGAATTCGCCGCCGAGTTGCCCGCCCGCCAGCGGCTCGCGGCGGCACTCATGGGCCGCGATTTCGGCCAGCCCGTGACGGCACCCGTTTCAATTGGTGATCAACGGCTAGCGCCGGAGGAGTTTGAAAAACAAGTTCGAGAATTGCGGGAACAGCATACCCGCACGGCGGGTATTGCCGCTCCCACGGCGCAGCGAGCCCCGCTCGCCGGAAAGCTCGAACTCAAAAAACTCGGTGCCACCGAAGGCGATGCGGGCGATCGAGTCGGCGAGTTTCCCGAAGCGCTCAATCTGATGTTCGATCAGGGCAAACGATTTGATTGGGCGATCCGGCAAATGACGCTCACGCCGTGCGGTGACAAGCTCCTCTGGTCGAATCGTTACCAAATTGCGATGTATGAGCAAGGCGGAAAGCTTCTTTGGCGATCCTCTCTCGACAACAATCACGGCAAAGCTCATGACTGGCTGTTTGTCGCGATGCGACCGCTGGTTGTCGGCGATCGAGTTTACACCCGCCGCTTGTCGAAGTCGGGGCCTGAACTCGTCGCACTGACACTCAATTCGGGAAAACTAGTCTGGCAATCACGGCCGGGACTCGTGGTGATCAGCGATCCGCTCATGATCAACGAGGAACTGCGCGTTCTCAGCATCAATCGTTCCGAGCAGGAATCACAGATACAACTGACGACGCTCGATGCGCTCAACGGCAACATGCTGAATCAGCGCACACTCCTGAATATGCGGCTTTCCTGGGATGAGCATCACACGGCCGAATGGATGCACGATGGCGACCGGCTGTATGGCAACCTGACAGGGGTGGCGTTTTGCTGTGATTTGCAGGGGCGCTTGCAATGGGTCCGCCGCCAGATTTGGATTTCGCCGCGCGAAGACCGCGATTGGCCGAAACAATTGATGCAGCCGCCGCTCCTGGCCGAGCAACGTTTGATCGTCGCGCAGCCGGGGGTCAAAGCGGTCGAATGTCTCGATCCCGAAACAGGCCGCTTGATTTGGCGGCGTGTCTTGAGTGATTTACGCCGCGTCCTCGGCAGCTCCGATGACCAGGTAATCGCGCAGACCGAGACGGCCATCTTGGCTTTCTCGCTGGAAAATGGAGAAATGAAATGGACGATCCCGTTCGCCCAGAGTTTGTCCGCTTACCAACTCGGCCCGAAGACACTCGCGGTCTGGAATACCCGGCGGGATAACCCCAAGGAAGGACCGTGGATTCCCGAATGTCATACGATTGATCTTCAAACGGGCAAAATTCTTGGGACACAGGCCTTTGAACAGTTGAAAAACGACCGCCCCTTGGTTGGGCCGCTCGTGCAAACGCAGCCGAATCGTTGGTGGCTCCTCACCGGCAACGGCGACAAAGAACCGCATCGCACGATCAACGAACTGCGTGAAAAATGAACAAAAATGCTTAAATGCAAGCGTTGGCCAGGGCTCTCGAGGCATCGGGAAGCTGCGACAAAATTCTTGTACGATGTTCCAATTCAAACTAAACTGACTGAAGTTCTCCCCGGCAGGTAATTGACGTTATTGAGATCGCTGTGAAGCATCAAGCTCCGAATTATTCATCCGGTAACATGCCGCGCGGCTTTGAGTCGCTTGAGCCTCGCCATGCGCTGGATGGGGCGACGATCTCTACACCAACTTCGATTCCCTTGCCGATCACTCTCGGGGGTACACCAAACCTCGCCCCGGCTCTCGCAAGCGGAGCATCGGCAACCACGAACCAACCACTGCCGCTCCTTGGCACGCGTGTTTACGCCGCGCCGATCGGACCTTTGCCGGCTCCCGCCGGCGCTGCGCCAGCGGGCAGCACGCTGCCGCCGCTGACGCTCAGTGCCTTGTCACTCGCGACGTTTTCTCGGCTCGGAGCTTCAACTACTTTCGGCCCGGCGCGGCCCGCGAATCTGCCGGCACCGCCGCGGGCATTGTATGCCGAGGGCCATCAACTTCCCAAGACGCCGGTGAATTTGCCGACCGTGATCGAGACGATGCCCATCGTCACTGATCCGCCCGGCACTCGAACGCCACTCGGAAGTTTCACCTTGATCTAATGTCTTGCGGCTTCGAGTCAGTTGTCTCGCCCCATTCTTGCCGGAGTGACAGCGTATGGTATTTCGTCTTTTCGCGCTCTGGCTCTGTCTCGCCTGTAGTGCAGCAGCAGCGGAACCCGCTTCGTTCAAGGTGATGAGTTTCAATCTCCGCTTTGCCACGGCCAAGGATGGCGCGAATCATTGGGACAAGCGCAAAGAATTGCTGCTCGACACCATTCGCCGCGAACAGCCGGACTTACTCGGCACTCAAGAGACCCTCGCCCTGCAGCGAGATTATCTCGCGGAGAAACTCGAGGGCTATGAAGCACTCGGGATTGGCCGCGACGATGGCACTGACAGCGGCGAGATGACGGCCGTGCTCTGGAAAAAAGACCGCTTCGAAAAGCTCGCCGCCGGCCATTTCTGGCTTAGCGAAACGCCCGACAAGGTCGGCAGCAAAAGCTGGGACACGAGTCTGCCGCGGATGGCAACGTGGGTGAAACTCCGCGACCGCCGCCAGCCCGACTCCAAGCCGATCTTCTGGGTGAACACGCACTTCGACCACATCGGCAAAACGGCCCGTGTCGAATCGGCGAAGCTTATTCGCCGGCAACTCCTCGAGCTTGGCAAGGATTGCACGCTCGTCGTGACCGGCGACTTCAACGCGGGCGAAGGCTCCGAACCGTACCGTGCGCTCTTTGGCGAAGTCGCCGGCGAAGACTCGCCGGTGGTCGATTCTTTCCGCAAGCTGCATTCCGAACGCGGCAAAGACGAGGGAACCTTCAATGGCTTCAAGCACGACGCCACTGCCGGGGCACGGATTGATTGGATCGGCGTGTCGCCGGACTTCAAAATTACCGCCGCCGAGATCAATCACCACCATGACAACGGCCGCACGCCGTCGGATCATTTTCCAGTCACGGCGGTGCTAGAAAGATAGGCATCACGGGTGCCATGCTCACGCAATAGTCTTGTCGCTGAGCTTAAAAAGGCATGGTGCGTGAGCATGTTTCATTGCTCGATGATGAACATGCCCACGCTCGAACGGCTGCTTTGACTTAAAATTTCTGGTCAAGCGTGGGCATGGCACACGGGCTGCTATAGAACAGCCGACAATCCCGTGTAGTATTTCGCCTCTTCTTCGAGTCCGACTTTCTTGCAGTATTCGAGCATCGCCGCGCAGCGTTTCTTCGGCGCGTAATCGTTGGTCCACCAGAGTTTCGCCTGGCACTCGGGGCAGAATTCGAGCACATGGCGATCACTTTCGGGCAACGAGTTCGAGCCGTTCATGCCGCACTCATAAGCCGTGCAGTGCGGCATGCCGAACATGTGCCCGGTCTCGTGCAGGGCGACTTTGAGCAAGCGTAAGAAGAAAAGTTTTCGCTCCTCTTCCGTACCGGATGAGTTGCCGTAGCGCGCCGTGGACCAAACGCCGACGCGCGTTCCGAGCGACGCCTGGCCAAAGACAAAATTCCAACCCTCACCCGGCCAGAGATCGACATTGGTCAAGCCGAGCAGCGCGGCCGCATCCTTGGGTCGTTTCGGCGGCAAGATCGTATCGAGCAGATAGAGACTCAGGAGTTGCCGTTGCCCCATTCCACCGACGCGTTCGGCAAAGAAAGGAAGTTTATCGACTGGGTCGGCTTTGAGTTGTGTCGTCGGCAAACCAAAGAAGCAGGTCATCCCCTCGACCACTTGGTCGATCATTTTCTGCTCGACTTCGCCAAAGGTTCCTAGTGGCAAGAGATAGAGCTTCGTGTATTGCTCGATGGTGCGTTTCCGCCCGCGCAGGTATTCGTCGAACGATTGGCCCTGTTCGTCCTTGTCCTTGCCATGCACCGCGATCCATTCGCCGGGTTGTGCCGGTTTCTTGTGCTCGTGCAGCGGTTCGAGGAGCTTGATTGTGCGTTTGGCTTCTTCCACGGTGAACCGCGAGGCCGGCTGTTTCGTCGGCGGTTGCTTGGCGGGCGGTTGTTTCAATGGAACAGGCTGCTGCGCGAAGCAGACATCGATCATAGGTAAGCCCGCGGTAGCAGCCAGACCGGTACGAACAAAGTGACGGCGGTTGAGCATGATTTAACCCCAGAAGAATGGCGTAGCAAACCGTTTCAATGGCAAAGGTTATCGATTAGGCGAATCAGCCAAATCCAGCAGGCCACCCCCCCACCGTTCAGTCCATGCGTGCAAAAATGCGCCATAGTTTCGCGGGCCTGCGAGTTTGATTACAATCAGAGGACGGTCTCTTTCTTTATACGAAATCCCAACGATTCGGGCATTAACACTTTACTTCCCCGGCGAACATCATGACGACGATTTGTGGTTTGGTTCTGCGCCAGTTTGGCTTGCTAGTCACGGCCGTTTTGCTGAGCTGTCCTTTCGCTTCGGCGGCCGATCGGGTTCCGGAGTTGCTCAAACTGCTGCCGAACAATATCAATTCGGTTTCGATCATTCGCATCGACGAGTTGATGAAGTCGCCGCGAGCGATCGCCGAAGGTTGGAAGGAACATCAAGAGGCGAATTTCCTCGCCGGATCGGGCCGCGTTCCCGGCTGGGTCGAGACGTTGGTTCGTGGGACGGATATTCGCTCGCTCGGGCAAGGACCGATCCAATCTGTGGCCCTCGCTCCAGAGCCTGCGGGGATGTCGCTCGACAAAGTTCTCCCCGCCGAGCAGGTCGTCGCGGATCAGGTAGGTAAGTTTACCGTGTGGCGATCCGATCGTTATTACATCACGCAAGTGACACCCGACATCGTCGGCGTCATGAGTCCCCCAAATCGTCAAAGCATCTCGCGTTGGTTCAACGCGCTCGGGGGCGGCGGTACACCGACCTACTCCAAATACATTCAAGAAGTCACGGCCAAATATCGGGCCCATGTTCTGTACGCGATCGACCTGACCGATTTCTTTGATCCGGCGATGCTGGCGAATCGCGTGCAGCATTCTGCCGCGTTGAAAGGGAAGCAGGAAGATGTTAAAGCTTTGACGGCGTTATTGCTCAAGCTGCGAGGGATGCGGCTGGCCATTGATGTCGATACACAAATCAATGCGGCCGTGGCGTTCGACTTCGTCGGCACTCCGGGACCGGTGGCCGAACACCTGAAGCCGCTTTTGATCGAGTTGCTTGATGATGCCGGTGCGAGGATCGACGATCTCAGCGGGGCTACGGTCAAGGTCGAGGGACAATCGGTTTCGTTGGTCATGCCGCTGAGCGATCCGGGCCTGCGGCGGTTGATGACGCTGATTCTGACGCCGATTTCTGTTCATCCCTCGGAATATAAGCCGAATCCCGAGTATGTGAAAAAGAACCCGCCCAAACCGGTAGCGCCGTCGGATATGGGCCACGCGACGTTGAAATACTTTGAACTCGTCAACAACACGGTGAAGGATTTGCAAATCCTGAATCGCCGGGCCAAGGAGTACGACCGTACGGCGACGTGGCACGATACCTATGCGACCAAAATTCAAAACTTCCCCATAACCAATGTCGATCCTATTGCTGTCCAATACGCCAGCTATATCGCCGGCGGGTTGCAATCGCTGGCTTCGTCACTGCGCGGGGTGCCGGTCCAAGTCGATCGGCTTGGCAACAAAGTGGTCTACAAGTGGAATGTGAACACTTGGGGACCCGGCGGCGTCTACACAGGACTGGGGTACGTTCCCGCCCCGTGGGAAGTCACGAGCAATATCCAAGAAGTCCGCATTGCCCAGCAAGACGCGATTGACAAAAGCGTCGACGAACGCGACGGCGTCTGGAATCAGATGCTCGCGGAAAAAGCCAAGGTCGCCGCGGAGCTAAAGCAGAAATATGGACTCAAGTTCCCGTAGGTGCGGCTGTGCCGCACAAAGAGCAAACGCTCGAATACGAAATCGCCTTGCGAACTAAACTGCTTGGCATGCAAGATCGAATCTGCTGTCAGCGTCCTGCGTTTGCCCGGCACAGCCGGGCCTACGGCTTGCTCTTCTGCTCGTTTTTCTGCGCGATCAGCAACCCTCGAATCAGAATCAGCGCGAATAGATACAGGACAGCGCTAAACACCACGGCCGCCGCTTGGACGACGCCGAAGTGATCGCGCAAGAGAACGACAAACGGCGGTTCGGGGCTTTTGGGAACGGTCCGTTTCACGGGACCAGAGCCAGCTTTCCCGTCTTGTTTGGCGGCGTCTTTTTGATACTGTTTCCAGCTATCGACCGCCGCTTTGGTCGAGTTGTTGTCGATCCATGTCTGGCGGCTGTCACGCAGCCATGCGACCAGGGCTACTTCGCCCAGGATCAAGATCAACAGCGCTAACAACCACGGCCAATACCGCATTCGTTCCTTTCCGCCAGTAGCCAAAGTCGTAAGACTTTGGATGAACCACGCCACGCCCTCCAAGGTCTCACATTTTACAATAAGCCGTCTCTAAGAGTCAGCCGTCAAGTTCCGCAAAATGAGCGGCAGCATCTCGCGGATCGCCCGGGCACGGTGGCTAAGCACGGTCTTGACCGTTGCGCCGAGTTCGGCAAAAGTCCGGTGGTATTCGCGAACTTCGAAGTACGGATCGTAGCCGAATCCGCCCGCACCGCTCGGTTCGGTGCGCAAGACGCCGTGGCAGCGGGCTTCGGCCGTGGCGCGGATCGCACCTGTCGGATCGGCGAGCGCGGCACTACAAACATAATAGGCTGTGCGCTTCTCGGCGGGGATGCCGGCGAGTTTTGCCATCAGGAGTTCGTTGTTCTTCGCATCGGTCGCGTCGGGACCGGAAAAGCGGGCGGAGTAAACCCCCGGCGCGCCGCCGAGCGTCTCGACACAGAGACCGCTGTCTTCGCCGAGAACCCAGCGTTGCAGATGCCGGGCTTGTTCGCCGGCTTTGAGTGCGGCGTTAGCGGCGAACGTCGTGCCCGTTTCAGCAACGGTCAGCGCGTTGGGAATATCGGCGAGCGTTTTCAGCGTGATTCCAAAAGGCGCAAGCAGGTCAACCAGTTCGCCGCGCTTCTTGACATTGTGCGTTCCCAGCACGAGTTCCATGACAGTAGCTCGTAGCCATTGCTACGAACGAGAAAAAGGTAATCCGTAGCTCGAAGCCATGCTTCGAGCGAGAAATAAAGAACAGTCGAGTTTCAAGTGGCTGCAAGAACTGTTTGGCTTACGAAGAAATTACTTATACCAAGTAACGCTTCACCAATGCTACGAGTATGAACAGAATATACTCCAATAACCGACACACTCTGCTGCGACAGCCATCTTGACGCACGAAGCATGGCTTCGTGCTACTCGAACGTCGCCAGCCGCAATTGGGCCTCTTCCTGACATTCGTAATTAAGCCGATCTTCCTCACGCCGCGCGAACGGGCAAGGCTCGTTCAACAGATCGTCGGATTCGCGCAGCAACTCCGCGAGCGTCGGCGCATTGTTCGGATCAACCGTGGCCGACCATTCGCGGCGGATCATCGCGGCCGGCTGACGCTGCGACTCACGGGTTTCATAAACCGTGGCTCGCGTTTCAAAATTCGATTCAAGCGATTCCTGTCGCGCAGCACGCGGGGGCAGGGCAGGGGACTGGAAATTGACCAGCCGATCGACCAGGTACAGCGGCCGGTTGCGAACTTGATCATAAATCCGGACCGCGTATTCGCCGAGCATGCTGATCCCCAGCGCGTTGAGCGCGCCGAAGAAACTGCCGGTCAAGACATGCGTCGTCCAACCAGGAATCGCTGTGTCGGTGATGAACCGGCAACCGAGAGCATAAAACGCCAAGCAGAAAAAAAGCGCCAGTGCACCATACCCGATCGCGTAGAACACGGTCAGCGGCAGCGACGAAAACGAAAAGATCGCCGTCTTCGCCAATCGCCACAGCCCGCGGAGCGAGACGCGCGGCTGCGCGTCATAACGCGCGAGTCGTTCGACGGTGATGCCGGTCTGCCGAAATCCGACCCAGGAACGCAATCCCGGCAGATACCGGTCGCGCTCTTCGAGCGTCATCAATTGCCGCACGACGCGTGCGTCCATCAAACCAAAGTTGCCCGCATCTTGCGGAATGCGGACCGTCGCGACGCTGCTCAGTAGGCGATGAAACCCGTTGAAAAGGGCGACCTTCCACCATTTTTCTTTCCGTTCGGTCCGCGTCGCGTAGACGACGTCGTAGCCCTTCTGCCATTCGGCGACGAAGCGCAGAATCGCCCGCGGGCTATCCTGCATATCGCTGTCCATCAGCACAACCGCATCGCCGCGGGCATGCGCTAGACCCGCTTGCACGGCCGCTTGATGGCCGAAGTTGCGCGAGAAATGAACCACGCGAACTTCGGGATACTTCTTCGAGAGTTGATCGAGAATTTGCGGACTCGCATCACGCGAGCCGTCGTTGACGAAGATGATTTCGCGCTGCGCGCCGAGATCTTTCAGGGCGCAATGAACCTGTTTACAAAGATTCGCTAGAACTTCTGCCTCGTTATAGACCGGCAGCACGACACTGATCGTGCATTGTTCGAGCGGCGGACGCGCGGGTAATTGTTCAGCGGGGTACTGCCCCGAGGGCAATTCGTAGCGTTGGGAATACTTCTTCATCGGGCCAACCCTTGGTAATGCCGTATCTTGGGCTTCCAGCCCAAGCTGCCTCACGGGCAAGATGCCCGTGCTACGGCGCGCGTGCGCGACCAACAGAAAACAAGTCCTAGCAACCCTAGGCTACCGAGACTGATCCAACGGCCAACCGCATGCCAGTTGTCCGAAAAGTAACACTCGACTCGCTGAGCAGCCGCTGGAATCCGCACGCCCAGAAAATCCCCATTGACCCGCAAGGCCGGAACGTCCGCGCCATCGACGCGCGCGTGCCAGCCGGGATGAAAGCTCTCGGTGGTGACGAGGAGAACATCGCGGTTGGTATCGAGGTTGAAAGCCAGGCGGCCCGGACCATCGCCGGTGAGATTCAGCTTTAAGACATCGCTGGCCGAAGGTGCGGCCAAGTGCTGGTCCGTTTCCACGAGGGCTTGCTGCAGCACATCGATCTGTTCGAGATCTCGAGCCGGATCATTACTGACACGTGTCTCGGCCACTAACTCAGCGCGATTAATAGGGTTGAGGCAAATTTCTTCCTCAGTACTTCTTGATTTGTAATCCCATGGCTTTCGTCCATGAGTGACTCCAGCCGCGCACAGGGCATTCGGATGTTGCAAGTCGTAAGTCAATCGCCGCTGCGGACGAACGCCGGCATAGCCGTCGATCTGGGCCGTTGGGGCGCTATGATGACGCTGGTCTTTGCGACAGCTGAGCACATCAATATCGATGTTGCTATTGCTACGCACTGCATTCAGCGGGACGAATCTTGGTTGTGCGTAGGACGATTGATGATCATTCGATTCCACCGTTGACCAGCTGCGCCAGATCGAAAATTCCCACTGTTGCCAATGCGGGTAACTCGCGGCGTAGTAAACCAATTCGACGCCTAACATCAAGGTGAAGCAACCCAAGGCTTTGCTGGAAAATGGCCACCGCCAAACGGCCAAAAAAACCACGCTCAACAACAGTGGTGCAGCCCACCATTGCCAAGTTGCTGCGGAGACAAATTGCGGCCATTGCAAAGCCGCATATATTGGTAGTGCGACGCTGACGGACAACAAGATCGTGAACAACGTCCAAGCTCGCTGCGGCAGCTTTTGCGGAGCCTTGTCTTCGCGAGTCTTCCTTGTGCGCGTGGAAAGGTGCTGCATGCCGAGCGCCGCAAGTAAAACAACTCCTAGACAGAGCAAGAGTGTCGCGCGGCACGGAAACCGAAAGCGATTCCACACAGGAATATACGGTAGCGCCGCCGCCAGCGGGCTATCCTGCCCGAGGGCAAGCAGTAAGCCGGCGCAGCAAAGCAACACGGCGAAAGCTTTAACAGGTTGCAACGATTTTTGCGGCCGCTGCACGAGTCCCACGAGGGCCAGAACGACGGTCGTCAGACCGACGAAGATGGTCAGTTCGTGCGTGTTCTGGCCAACGACGCGAGTCTTAAACAAATACGGCGCGACAAGCTGTGAAAGATTTAGCAGCGGCCAAGAACCTTCGAACATTTGTTCCGTAGTCCAGTTCGCGCGTTCGGAAAGCGTCAAGTATTCCAGCGTGGGCATAACTTGCGCGGCACCCAGCAGAATTCCGAGACCTTTTGCGGTCAGCCAACTCAAGGCCAGCGTACGACGGAGCTTAGGCGAACGCTGCATCAGCGTCGCAAGCCACAGGGCTTCGGCAATCAATGTAAATACGACGTACTGCGGATAACCGAGTAGTAACTGCGAGCCCGTGAGTAAAGCGCTGCAAATAATCGGCGCTAGTATCGAACGTAGCGCCATGGAGCGTCGCGCACGATGTTCAAGCCACGTTAAACAACCTAACAACCAAGGCAGATGCGCGATTACCTGAATCGCGTTGGTGTGCACAAAACGCAGCGACATGTAGCCGCAGAAACTAAACGCGAGCGCGGCTGTTTGGCTGGCAACGCGAGAAAATCGCATCTGCCGCAGCCACCACCACATGCCGAAGAAGGTTGCGGGGTAAGCCCACCAACTCTCAAGTCCAATCGCAATCGGTAACGGGAAGACACGGTAGAGTAACTGATGCAGCGGATGATCGCCGCCGATTTGACCTTCGCCTTGCAGATGATACCCGCCGAAAATCCAGGGGCACCATGTCCAGTCGTCGCCCGACTGTAACGACGAGTGATAAAACGAGCGCAGCGGCCAATGATAGGCGCCGAGATCGTCCGCAATTGGTATGAGGCCCATTACCAGCGGCAGCAACAGCAGTGACCAAAGTGTCAACCAGAGCCAAATTACTTGAGTTGTTGACGAAAGCTGCTTGTCGTCTGTTTTTGAATTCGCGTCGTTTACTTTGATGCCCTGGCTAACGCTGCGGGTTTCTAACGCATGCTCCGCCACGCCGCCATGCCATTCGGCCGGCGGGGTTTGTTCGTCGTGTTGTGGAACAAGATTCATCGTTATGTAATCAACTGCGCCTTTTGCGTCGTCAACTCGCGCAGGTGCGGTTCGTCGAGAACCTTGAACGGGTTGACCATCGGCCGCCAATCTTCGCCTCGCTGTTCGATGCGGCTATCGGCAATGGGGCCGAATTTGTCGGCGAACAATTGCAGGTAACTGACTAACTCGGGTTTCAAACCCATGATCCGCGCGACGGTCGCATCGAGCGCCGTGAGGTTCGTCCCCATCAGGAGCAAGCCCATCGGCTTGGGCGTACCGAGGATCGGTCCATCGCCTTCCATGCATTCGATGCCATCGACGATGCCGATCGCGCGGGGGATGCTCGCGTTGATGTCGAAGATCGTTTCGGGGATGCCGTTGTGATGTAGGACGTTCTTCGGCCAGCCGTAACGGATGCCGGGGATAACGCCGTAAAAGTTTTTCAGCGACGCGGTGAAGCCGACCCAGTGGTGCGTCTTCATCTTGGGGATCGAGACGAGCAGGTCGGCCTCGACCACGCTCTTGGGGAAGTGAAACCCGGCGAGTTTGCACGCGTTGCCCCGATTCGGCAGCCAGGCCGTCTCTTCGTAATTGAGATCGATGAACTTTAGGCGCGCGTCATCGAGGGCTTCGGCCAAGCCAGACTCGTAAAGCGCGTTTTCGGTGTCGCGGACATGGCCGGGCCCTTCGCCGACAATAACCGTTGCGCCCCAGCGCAGAAAAACTTCGGCCACGGCGAGGATCACTCGCGGGTGCGTCGTCATCTGCGGCGACAACCGCGATGGCTCGACCAGGTTCGGCTTCAACAACACACGCCGCCCGCGCACCCAACTTGCGTCGAACCCGCTGGCGAGCAAGCCATCGCGGATCGTCGTCTCCAACTGTCCGTCGTATCGCTGATTACGCGCGACAAAGACCGAAGCCCGTGGCCCAGAGGTGTTAGCCCAAAGGTTGTAACTCCCCGCCGCGACTGCGACAGCCCCTGCGCCGACGAGTAATGTTCGTCGATCGAGCGTCAGCGAGTCGAGCTTCTCGGGATTCGCTTTGTCAGCAGAGAATTCCGTAGCTCGATTTCCACCGCATGGATGACTCGCATGACTACCCACGGCTTCGCCGCTTAGCAATTTTGACTTCGTCTCAGCGACTGGATTTTCATTGGAAGCGACAACCGGATTCTCCGCCGGTTTGTGCTTGGGCGTGCCGCAGGGCCAGCAATCGACGGCGTGCGTCGTTTCTCCACGCGTCGTATTAGATGATTCGTTCTTGTCAAGACTCATGCCGGCACCGCCGTCAGCTTGGCTGGCTGCAAAATGCTCCCCGGCCAGATTGTTCCCGGCGGCTGTTCGATCGCCCACGCGGCCCAGCAGAGCAGGGCTAGGCGATATGGCGACGTGTCGCGGCGCAGAACGCGCTCGGCCGCGGCTTGCAATAAGTTTCCGGCATTGGGCAGTTCTGTGCGCTGTGCGTGCAGGCCAAGAAAGCCATAAGCGAGTGAAGCAGCGCCGGGTAAGATCGGCAGCTCGCGTAGAAGGTACTCACGCGCCGCAGCTTGATACCCGTTGTCGTCCGCCGTGCCGGCCAGCGCCATGAGCGCGAGCCCCGTCGGTTGCAGGTGCGGCAGCAACTGCTGTCCCAGGACGAACGTGTTCCCGTAGTTGGCGCCGCCGCGCGGGAGCAGACGATCTTTAACGACCCTCATTCCTTCAATGCAGCGTGGATGGTCAGCGTAGCCATGAGCCTTGAGCGCCATGACTGCCAAACACGTCGGTTCGAGCCAGGTATGCGTGCCAACAACCCAGGGCCAACCGAGCAGCATCGTATCGTGCCCCATGCTGGGCGTGTTTTCGAGCGGCATGCCGCTAGTGGCGAGCAGCCACTGCAAAGCACTTGTCGTGTCCGGCGATTTGTGGGGAACGTCACTGCTGGAGAGCGATTGCCGTGCTGCCGCTTCCAGCAGCGCCCAACTGGTAGCCCAACCCGGCTCGGCGAGTTGTTCATTCGGGGCGATGCTGCCGTCAGCTTGCTGACGCTCGGCGAGCCAAGCTTCGTGACGCGCGATGGTCGATGCGAAACGACCAGAATCCCAAGCCAACATCGCTAGCGCGGCAACGGCGGTCGGTTCGGCGTGCGCAATTTCTCCACGCTGGTACCCAATGGGTCCACGAAACTGCGACAGCAGATCGAGCCAGAGTGACATTAGCGGTTGCGGCGGGAGGATCGAGGCGGGAACGAACGGGGAAAGAACTTTCAACAAGATTTCCCGCGCCAGTCGTTAGAAAAAGATACCTTTCTCTAGGCGTTGCAATGTCCCTACGCGCGCAAAATTGTCCAATTAATCGAGATTTCGTAACAGTTATGACTGCACTGTTAGAACATGAGCCTGAACAATTCGAGGCGAAGAATTTCGCCCAGGCAGGTTCGTGGCCAACCGAACAACCGCACAATCGTCATAACCCACGCCACAAGATTTCGACGCCGTTGATCCTTGTCTGCGCGACGCTGATCGTCTTGGGCATCTGCTTGCGCGCGTGGCAATTGGGCCGAGTGCCCGGCGTGAACGGCGACGAGGCTTGGTACGGCGTCCAAGCGCAGCGATTTCTCGATGAGTACCTTTACGGCAAAACGTTGCCTGCCGCGGAACGCGTCGATTTTCGGACGCCGACGGGGAACATTTGGAATCCGTTTTTAATGATTCCACGGCTTGTGCTCGATGCAACGCTCGCGCCGAGCATTTGGTCGCTGCGTTTGCCAGCGCTCGCGAGCGGAATCTTGGCGTTGCTGGTGAATTGGCAGCTTTGCCGCCGGGCGATCAATCAGACGACGGCTTGGCTGACGACAGCTTTACTAGCGGTCTTGCCCGTCGCGGTGATTTACAGTCGCCTGGGCTGGGATGCGTGTCAGTCGATCTTGTTTTGCTTGCATCTCTTCTATTTGCCGTGGATTCTCCATCGAGAAGCTTGGTCCGCGGCGCGATTCGCGCTTTACTATGCGCTGGCACTCGTCGCGGTATTGTTAGTTCATCCGACGAACATTTTTCTTCTGCCGCTAAGCTTGGCATTGCTTTGGCCGCGGATCAGCGCGGCGGCAAAATTGGAATTGTCGTTACGATCGCGCGCTGTGCTGGCGATGGCCGCGATCGGCTGCGCCGTTTGTCTCGGGATCACGCGCGGCGCTTGGGCCGGCGTCGAGCTGAACAACTTCTTTTCCGCAGTTACTCTATGGAGCGGCGATGTCATTGGCCTTTTCGATGGCGCAACGGTTTATGGGTCAATCTCATTCCCAGCCGCGGAATTGCCAGCGGTGCGGATTTGGCTTTTGCTCTTGAGTGTTCCAACGATCGTGTTGCTAATTTGGGCACGTTATCGGGGCAGAATCCCGCTTTTGTCGCAAAGAATGCATAATTTGGCTGGTCAGTACGCGGTCTTGTTCGATGGCACTGGCTTGGCGTTGCTCTGTTTTCTCGGCGTCGCGGGACCGGCCGCGATTCAACCGGGTTACGAGCGTTATGGGCTATGGCTCATTGCTCCGGTAACGTTGTTGATCGTGTTGGCGTATTCGACTATTGCTCGCCCCGCGCGCGTCGCCGTAACGATTCTCGCGATGGTGCAAGTTATGCTGTTACTCGCGGGTTATTGGCAATACTATCAACGGCGCTTTGAAGTTCCCGCGGCGGAACAGCGACTCGCTCATTGGACTTATCGAGCGGACAACTACGGCAATTGGGCCGATATGGACCGCGAGTTGTTGCAGAGCTTTGATCGAACGACGCGGGGCTGGCCGCGATATATTTTGATTGATCCGGCCGATCCACAGCGCTGGTGGTTTGAATGGAAATGGCGTTATTTGGCCCACGATTCTCGGGTTGGACATTCCTATCAATGGATTGTGCTGCCGTTTGCAGAAGCTCGGACGCTCTCTGAAAAAGAAAATCATGTCTGGCAAATGCGCTCGAATCCAGATTCTGCAAAAGAAAAGCTCTCGATCCGAAATCTCTGGTAATGGCGTTACTCTTTCTCCTGTCAACTTGTCACCGCGCACGACCCACAACTTCGTTACAAACGCACGTTTCTGGCCCCGGAAAAGTTCTCGTTGCGGAAAAGTTTTCCAGATTGCTCAAGTTTTTTCAGTCCTCAGAATTTGACACTCGGCCAAATCGACCTAGGTTTCAGTAACGAAAGACAAGTTGGTCTTAAAACAACTAACAAGTTCTTCGCCACACAGCTCTCTGGAGTTGTGGGAAAGCGGTCAAACGCGAGAGACAACCCTTGTCTTAATTCTCTCGCCCCATTTGGCCGCAGCAGTGCTAGGCCTGTTGGAACCGGGGATCATCCTCGACAAAGGCTAAACCAACGCAAGTTGGCGACGCAAAGCCCAGGGTCAGTTCGCGGTTAGTAATCACTTTAGTGAGTTGATAGCCAGGCTGCCGAATGGATGACGGATGCAAAGTGATTTGTGTCTTAACCCGTGTGATTGCCATGTGGATCAATTTTGTCCTCCTGGTAATCTCGGACGCGATCCCGCGAGGGGTTGCGACTCACGAGCGATGAGCCGAGGTTCCACGTCCCAGTTGGATTGTCTGTGACAACAACAGCAGGCCGCGAAGCGATCACTTCGTGTCGCGGGCAATCCACGAGATCTCGTTATTTTCGGCCAAATGCCAGTGCGGGCGTTCCGCGCGGTAGACGGCTGGATCGGAGGACACCATGAAGAATCTGTTTTTGAACGTCAAGAAGTTTTTGAAGTCGGAAGATGGCCCAACCGCGGTTGAATACGCCGTGATGTTGGCACTCATTGTCATCGTGTGCCTGACGGCCATCAGTTCCATTGGAACCAATGCCAGTACGCAGTTCACCAACGTCGCCAACTCGATTGGCGGCGGTAGCTAAGTGTGGTGGTGTGGTCTCTGTACGGATCGCGCCGGGTTTGCCCGGCGCGATCCCGCAGGGGATTTCATGACCTTCGCTAATATACTGCAACTCGACGGCATGCCACTCGAACGGTTATGCCTCAAGGACTGATTATTCCGATAATCAATCCTCCCTCCTCTCCTGCCTCGAGTCATCCTCCGTCCTATCTAAAGGATGCAAACCATGTGCAAGCTCTTGCGATCCATTCGTCAGTTTTGTCAATCAGAAGATGGTCCAACCGCGGTAGAATATGCCGTGATGTTGGCACTCATTGTCATCGTGTGCCTGACGGCCATCAGTTCCATTGGAACCAATGCCAATACGCAGTTCACCAACATCGCCAACTCGATCGGCGGCGGTAGCTAAGCGTACTGGACTAAACTCACGACCTAGACTTGGTTATCCGGCTTCACAACGGATTGCCAAGTCCATGCTTGGCTCCGCTGCAATCTCTCCCCGCTGGGGACACGATTGTAGCGGAGCTATCCTGTTACGCTGCTTTTCCGATAGGAGAACGCTGATGAAAAGCTTGATCCAAAAAATTCAACGCTTTGTCTGTTCTGAAGATGGCCCCACGGCGGTCGAATATGCCGTGATGATCGCGCTGATTGTGTTAGTTTGTTTCGCCGCGATTCAATCGGTCGGCACCAATACCGCGCCGGTGTTTGAACGTACGGCGCAGTCTCTCGGGGCTGGCGGCAGCTAATTGCGACACTGATAAAAAATACGCGTTGTTCAAGACAACTCAAAGCCCCGGGGCTCCGCCCCCTGGATGCTCGGCTCCCCAGAGGGCGGAGCTCCGCAGCTTAGAAAAATTCCCAGTAAAAAGCTCAAGTAATTTCCAGCAAGCCGCCATTCCGCAAGCTAGGGTTCCCGTAGAGAGGCATCCTTGGCGCGTCGCACACCCGCCGTTTTGCCCCCAGTTTCCACCACCACTTGGCCGTTTGAGATCAAGGATTCGCCGTCATGTCGCTCGATACCATGCAAACCGCGTTCGTGAATAACTGGCCCGTGTGGGCGGTGACGATCACCTTGATCGTGGCTGCCTGGATCGATGGCCGTCAACTCAAGGTCCCGAACTGGATCACGTTTCCGATGATTATCAGCGGGTGGATCTACTGCACCACGATGTGGGGGTGGGCTGGATTGGGTTACAGCTTGCTCGGCACCGTGGTCGGGTTGGCCTTGCTCCTGCCGGCGTACATGATCGGCGGCATGGGTGCCGGCGATGTCAAGTTGCTGGCCGGCGTCGGAGCCTGGGTGGGCAGCTATGCCACGTTCTACGGCTTTTGCTGGTCGGCCATCATCGGCGGCGTTCTCGCCGTGCTGATGGTTCTCTCGCGGAATGTCTGGGCCAAGCACCAGAAACAGTTCTTTTCGATCATCAACGAAATCACGACGATCAAGAACCCTGAAACGCTGGCCACGATCGCCGCCGAGCGCAAGCCGCGGATGTTTCTGCTGCCGTACGGGATTCCGATCGCGATCGGCTGCATCCTGTACTTTGCCTGCACGGGCATGCTGACGGGAACAAACTAGTTTGAAAGCCCGCGGCGTAAGCCAGGGAGTCAGGAAATGACAAGCAAAGCCAAGGGGATTTTCCCCTTGGATCATTTGCAAAAGACACTCCAAGGGGATAAACCCTCTTGGCTTTGAGCAGCAAGAGATTTTGCTAGCGGCACTGAAACTTGAACGAATTGTCCTCCCGCGGTTCCGAAAAACTTTCTCCAGACCATGAATACGCTCGCGTTGAAACTGGAGAAGGTCTGTCGGTCATGCCGAAGAAACCGAAAGGGAGCTGCCGTCGTCGAGTTCGCTGTCGTGGCGCCGGTCTTCTTCCTGCTCGTGTTTGGAATCATTGAATACGGCCGCATGGTCATGGTCCAGCAGTTGATCACCAATGCCTCGCGCGAGGGAGCTCGCCGCGCGGTGCTGGACGGAGCAACCACGGTCGAAGTGACCAGCGTGGTCAAAAACTACCTGGCGAGTGGAGGGATCAAAGGGGCAACCATTAAGGTCACGCCGAATCCGCCTAGCAATGCGGGTTATGGCGAACCGGTAACGGTTACCGTGGGTGTTCCTTTTAATAAAGTCAGTTGGTTGCCAAAGCCAATGTTTTTAGGAAATAAGACCCTTTCGGCGCGTTCCATTATGCGCCGCGAGACGACCGACTGATTTCCGCGCATTGGACGTCCGAATCGAGCGTCCTTACGAGTTTCCATTTTTTACGACGGCGGAGTTCGCAATGCGTACCAAATCCTTAGTGCTATTGCTCCTGGCCCTCGGCTGCGGGTTGATCGCGTCAATTGGCATTAGCCAAGTGATCGAGCGGAACCGTCAGCAAGGCGGACCCGCGCTTGAGTACGAAGAAGTGGTCGTCGCGGCAATGGATCTCAAACAAGGCGATAAGCTCAAAGCCGCCTCGCTCGAAATCAAGCCCATGGTCAAGGGAACCGTTCCCGAGGGTGCTTATCGTTCATTCGATGAAGCCCTAAAGAACACGTTGAAGTTGCGGACGTTGATCCTCAAAGGCGAGCCGATTGTCGCCGCCAAGTTTCAAAACAAAGAAGAAGATGTGACCAGTTTTATCCCCAAAGGGATGCGCGTGGTCTCCATCGTGGCTGATTCTACTTCGGCGGCGGGAAATCTATTGAATCCGAATGATCGCGTCGACGTCCTCCTGCATGTCCCTGGCAATAACCATAACCAGGTTGCGGTTGTGAAAACGATTCTCCAGAACATCAAGATTTTCTCCGTGAACGACAACACTCGCGCCGTGGGAGATCAGGGCGAACAGAATATGGAGAAGACTACTCGTTATGTAACTTTGCTGGTCACGCCGGAACAATCTCGAGTCGTGACGCTTGCTCAAAACCAAGGCCAACTCAAACTAAGCTTGCGCGGTGCCTTAGATGAAGAAATCGTCAACGAGGACGACCCCAAGAGTGTGGGCAAAATCCTAGCCGAGAATTCAGCGAACAACGCCGGCAGCGGCAAAGCCGAAGACGATGCGCTGAATCCGCTGCAAACTGCCGGCAAATCATTTGGCTCGTTCCTTCAGACTCTGGAAGCCGTCGCCCAGCAAGCCAAGGAAAACCAAGCCCCCGTCGCACCGGCTTCGGCTGGCACTCCGCCGGCGCTGCCATACGAAACATTTACCCAGGTCATCATCGAAGGCCCCACGCCGCGGGTTGTCGAGATGAGCCGTGACAAGAAGAACCCTAAGGGGACTTGGGTCAATGGTGATATCAAGGGTGCCCGGATGCCGCGTGTTTCGTCGAGTACCACGGTAACTACACCGCCGACATCGACCGCGACCGCGACGACGACCGATTCGCTTGGCTTGCCGACGCAACCGACGGATTCGAGCGTCAAAAGCACGACATTTTAGTGAGTGAGAGAACAAAGCCCAGGGGTTCACTCCCCTAAGAGCATTGTCAGATACGCAGTGAGAAGGATGAGAAGCCGCCAGTGGCGACGAGAGTCCGCACTCTCGCTTGCCGCTGGAGATTGCCCGACGTCAAGGAGGATGTCGGCCAATGCCACGAACCCCGATTTGTTCGTTAACGCAAGGAAGGCCAAGGATGGTCACTCTTCTGAAGAAGCGCTCGCGCGCCATTGCCCTGGGTATGGCAATCTGGATGCCCGCGATTCAATGCAACACCGCCTTGTTGCAAGCCCAAGACGAATTCCCGGAAGCGCAGCCTGCGCTTGAAACGGCGATGTTGCCGCCTTCGGTTGGCTTGGCCGCACCGCCCGCCTTGGTCCATCAGATCCGCGGCGCGAGCGAGCGCATGGAGCTAACGGCCAACACAAGCCGAATCATCAAGCTCGAACAAAAAATTCCCAAGGTCCAAGTCAACAACAAGGATCTGCTCGACATCACGCCGCTATCGCCGAACGAAGTCCAGGTTTTTGCCAAGAAGCCGGGCGTCACGCAGATCAATCTCTGGGACGAAGTTGGCAACATCCACACGATCGACGTCGTGGTTTTCGGCGATGCGCGTGAATTGGAACAGGTTCTGGCCAGCCAATTCCCGCGTTCCTCGATCAAAGTCCGCCCGATCGCCAACAGCGTGATCCTCGGCGGCTATGTCGATAACCAGGAATACATTAGCGGCATGGTGCGTATCGCCGAAGACTATTACCCCAAGGTCATCAACAACATCACCGTCGGCGGCGTGCAACAGATCGCCCTGCACGTCAAGGTGATGGAAGTCTCGCGCACCAAGCTCCGCACACTCGGCATGGACTGGTCCTACGCCAATGGCAGCGGGGATTTCATCGTCTCGGGCGTGAGCGGCATGATCGCGGCCGCGGCCGCGCAAGCCGGCACCGCGACAGCCAACGGTGATACGATTCGCTTCGGGTTTGTCGGCGGCAATAGCACGTTTTTCGGGTTTTTGAACGCCCTGCGGCGTTATGAGCTGATGAAAGTGCTCGCCGAACCGACGCTGACCACGGTCAGCGGCCGCCCCGCGGCGTTCAATGCCGGCGGCGAGTTTCCGATCTTGATCCCGCAATCGCTTGGGACTGTCTCGATTCAATATCAACGTTACGGCACGCAAGTCGACTTTGTGCCGATTGTGCTGGGGAACGGGAATATTCGGCTCGAGGTCAAGCCGCGCGTCAGCGAAATCGATCAAACCCGCAGCGTCACGATCAACGGCACGACGGTTCCGGGTCTGCGTGTGCGCGAAGTTGATACTGCGGTCGAAATGAAGGCCGGGCAAACGCTGGCACTCGCCGGGTTGGTGCAGAACCGCGTCGAATCGATTCAAGCCGGCATCCCGTGGTTGGCCGATGTGCCGTACCTCGGTGTGCCGTTCCGCAAAACGGCCGATGCGATGAACGAAGTGGAACTGCTGATCTTGGTCACGCCGCAGTATGTCAACGCAGTCGATTGCAGCGAGTTGCCGCCGTGCGGACCAGGTTCTGGCACGGTGTTGCCGAACGATTGCGACTTTTACTTTCGCGGCAACGTGGAAAAACCAGCCGGTCCTCCCTGCGGTCCAGGCGGCTGCGGTCCGAATTGCAACGAGCAATATCCTTCGCAAGTGATCATGCCGGGCATGCCGGGGACCCCGCAATTCCAGCCGCAACGCGCGCCAGAAGAGATTCCGCAGGGGAACACAGCGGCTCGGGTCAATTCGAACCGTGTCGTCTCAAACACTTATCCGGTGACTTCACCTGCTCGCTCTTCGGCGGCACCGCTTGCGCCGTCGGCGCAGATTAGTCAGGCGCAAGCGGGACAATCGTTCTATCAATCGAATCAGCCGCAAGGACAGCCGGAGCAACGCACGGCAACAAGGCCGACAGCGGCCGCGAACGCCGGGTTCATCGGACCGGTCGGTTACGACACGATCCAGCGGTAGTGCAAGAGATCGTTCGCAAAACCAAAGCCCAGGGGTTCATCCCCTGGGATTTTTTGAGTGAGCGAAAGCCTCATCACAACTTGGATTGGTCCCCTCCCCCTCGTGGGGAGGGTTAGGGAGGGGGGCTAGAGTTGACTCTGACTTATCAAGCGACTTTTCCCTTCAATATTCCTTGAAGACATAGAGTTTTCTAAGCACGCCGAAACCCCCTCCCCAGCCCTCCCCGCAAGGGGGAGGGGGCCAGACAAGTTTTCTTGGGGCGCGACATGGCGGGTATAACTCCGGTTGTTCCGTCTATTCCGATATCGCGGCTTGCGGTCCCCCGAGAAACTGGTGAATCTTTTCCGCAACATGCCAACACCTGTTTAACTGGAAACTAGAGTTGGACGCAGCATGCCAGAGAGTATGGCGGTAATTCGTCTATTGAGAGCCCATGAGCAACGTCCTCCGCATCGCGATTGTCGACCCCAGCGACTCGTCAAGAGATTCGCTGAAGTCGACGTTGTTGGGTCTGGACAAGGTCTGGCTCGAGGCTGAATGCTCGCGGTACGAGTTCTTTGCCGACGTCGTCGCGCAAACGCATCCCGATATCGGGATTGTTTCGATCGACGCCGATCCAGAAAAATCGCTGCGGCTCGTCGAACAGGTCGTCGCCAACTCGCCCGAATGCTGCATCCTCGTGATCAGCGGCTCGAATGATGGCAATCTGATTCTGCGGGCGATGCGCGCCGGGGCCAAGGAATACCTAACCAAGCCGCTGAAGCTCGACGATCTCCTCGCCGCGCTCGAACGGATCGGCGAACGCCGGACCGGCAAAGGCGAAAACAAACGCGCCAGCTGCCAAGTCGTCGCCGTCGCCGGCGCGACGGGCGGCGTCGGCACGACGAGCCTGGCCGTGAATATCGGCTGTGCGCTCGCGGCGAATCCGCAGAACAGCGTCTGCCTGGTCGACTTGGACATGAGTCTGGGCGACGCTGACGTGTTTCTCGACACGATTCCCGATTACACGCTCGCCGATGTTTCGCAAAACATCTCGCGGCTCGACTTTTCGCTCTTAAAGCGATCCCTCACAAAACACAGCTCCGGGTTGTACTTGCTGCCGCGTCCGGTGCAGCTCGAGGACGCCCGCCATATTACCGTCGACGACATGCAGCGGGTCTTTGGGTTGCTCAAGGCGACCTTTAGCCACATGATCCTCGATCTGAGCAAGGGCTACAACGAAATCGATATGCTGGCGATGGAAACCGCCAACCATGTGCTGCTGGTGACGCAGATGGATCTGCCGTGTCTGCGCAACGTCGTCCGCTTGATGATGTCCTTCAACGATCAGCCGAAGATCAAGGACAAGGTCAAGATCGTCGTCAACCGCGCGGGTCTCGACAACGGCTCGATCAGCTTGAAGAAGGCCCAGGAAACGATCGGCAAGGATATCTTCTGGCAAGTGCCGAACGACTATCGCACGATGGTCGAAGTCCGCAACAACGGCGTGCCGCTGCTGGAGCATGCTCCCAAGGCCGCACTGACCACGAGCATCTCGCAGATGACCGAGGCGCTGTGCGGCGAACAAAAGGCCGAAGAGGAACCCGCCGCGAAACCGGCCGGCTCGTCGGTGGGCAAGTTCTTCTCGTTTCTCAATAAGAAGAAATAAGAAAGAAGAAGTCAGAGGGAAGAAGAAATCATCCAAGCGTTGCCGAACGGCAACGCTTTTTGTTTGATGGCCAGATGATTCCGCCTTCCTCCTTCCTTCTTTTCTGATTCTTTTTTGCAACATAGTCCTTTCTATAAGCTAGGGTTGCTCAGCTAGTGATGTGTGCCGAGTGTCGTTTGATGCTTGGCGGCGACGTCTTCCCCCGATGTCGCGGATCCCTCTCGCTTGAACTGAGTAATGTTATGGCCCAGATGAAACCATTGCCGGCTACAGGCCGCACCACTGATAAGAATCAAGCCGCGGAGTTCGAACTCCTTAAGCGGCGGATTCACTCGAAGCTCGTCGAAAAGATCGACCTCACCAAGATCGGCGATCTCGAGGGCGACGTCCTCCGCCGCGAAATCCGGATGGTCGTCGAGCATCTGTGCGATACCCAAGACACGCTCCTCAACCGGAGCGAACGCGATCGCCTGGTCGACGAAGTGCTCGATGAAACGTTTGGGCTCGGGCCTCTCGAATTGATCCTCAAGGACCCATCGATCAGCGATATTTTGATCAACGGCCCTAAGAATATTTTCGTGGAACGCCGCGGGAAGATGGAAAAATCCCCGGTCCAGTTCCGCGACAACAACCACTTGATGCAGATCATCGACCGGATCGTCTCACGCGTCGGTCGGCGTGTGGACGAAGTTTCGCCGATGGTCGATGCGCGTCTGCCCGACGGTTCCCGCGTCAACGCGATCATTCCGCCGCTGGCTCTCGACGGCGCGAGCGTTTCGATTCGCCGCTTCGGCAGCAACCCGCTGAAGCTCGAAGATCTCCTGAATTACAAAGCCTTTACGCCCGAGATGGTGATGCTGCTCGAAGGGGCGATCAAAGCCCGCTTGAACATCGTCATTAGCGGCGGCACCGGTTCGGGCAAGACGACCTTGCTCAATACGCTGTCGAGCTTCATTCCGCACAACGAACGCGTGATCACCATCGAAGATGCGGCCGAATTGCAGCTTCAACAAGAGCACGTCGTCCGTTTGGAAACACGCCCGCCAAATATCGAAGGCAAAGGCGGCATCACCGCAACGGACCTGGTGCGGAATGCGCTGCGTATGCGGCCCGAGCGGATCATCATCGGCGAGTGTCGCGGCCCGGAAACGCTCGATATGTTGCAAGCGATGAACACGGGCCACGAAGGCTCGATGACGACGTGCCACGCGAATACGCCGCGCGACGCGATGGCGCGTATCGAAACGATGATCACGATGGCCGGCTTCGAACTGCCGCTCAAGGCGATGCGCTCGCAGATGGCCAGTGCGGTGGATTTGGTCATCCAGGCGAACCGGATGTTAGGCGGCAAACGCCGCATCACGCACATCACGGAAGTTTGCGGCATGGAACAAGACACGATCGTGATGCAGGACATTTATCGTTACGAAAAAGAAGGCATCGACGATCAAGGCCGCTGTGTCGGACGATTTGAAGCGACCGGCGTCCGCCCCACGTTCATGGACCGCTTGGAGCAATGCGGCATCCGCCTGCCGGGCAGCGCGTTTCGCCAACGCGTGATGATGCGCGACGACTGATGAGATGTAGCCAAGGTCGAAAGACCTTGGATGACCCCGGAACATGCCGCGGCAAATCCAAAGTCTCACGACTTTGGCTGCGAAAGAAGAATGTTGAGCCGGGAACGTAAGTCCCCGGATGATTTCGAGTTGCTGCTGATTTTGAGCTCCTAACTGGAGACACGCTCATGATGATGTCATTGCTGATTCCGATTGCCGCGTTTATCGGCGTGGCCGCTTTGATTGGCGGCGTCGCGCTCCTCTTGCGCGGCCGCACCGAAGAGGTCATGGAATCCCGCCTCGCGCAGCTCACTAATACCAAGAGCACGCTCAAGGATCAACTTGGCGCGGGTAGCGTCTTGAGTTCGCCGCTCTCGGGCGTCGCGATCAACTGGGCGGACAAGGTGGTCAAGGCGTTCAACCTGAATCGCCTTTTTACTCAGGCCAACGTCGCCCTCACCCCGATGAAGTTCATGACGATCACCGGCGGCTTGGCAGCCGGCGGGTTGATCTTTGGAATGGTGTTGCAATGGCACATCGGTCTATGCGTCTTGCTCGCGGTCTCGTGTGCGTTTTTGCCGTTACTGTGGCTGAAATTCAAACGCGCCCGACGCTTCAAGCAATTTGCCGCCCAATTGCCCGACGCCCTCGAATTGATTGCCCGCGCGCTGCGTTCGGGGCATAGCATCGGCGCTGGGTTCAATCTCGTGGCCCAGGAAATGAGCGACCCGATCGCGAGTGAGTTCACCAAGGTGTTCGAGGAACAGAATCTCGGTATTCCAATCGACGAAGCGCTCAAAAACATGGTCGAGCGGATTCCGAACCTCGACCTCAAGTTCTTCGCCACCGCGATCATCTTGCAACGAACGACGGGCGGGGACTTGGCGGAAATACTCGACAAGATCGGTGAACTGGTCCGCGAACGGTTCAAAATCTGGGGCCAAGTCCAAGCTCTCACCGGCGAAGGCCGGTTGTCGGGGGTGGTACTGCTCGGGTTGCCGCCAGTGTTGTTTGCCGCCGTGTACAAACTGAACCCCGACTATTTGATGGTGCTCTTCAAGGATGAGTTGGGGATCAAAATGCTCGCGGGAGCAGTCGTGATGCAGTTGTTGGGCGCGTTGGTCATTCGCAAAATCGTCAACATCAAGGTGTAACCGTGTTGCTCCCAAAATCAACGCTGTTCGCGGTAAGTGGTTTGTTCAACTGGGACAATTTGCTCCCCTTCGCGCTCTTTGGAGTGTTTGCGGTGGTCGCGTTTTTGGTCATGGAATACATGACGGCCAAGAACAACCGCACGACCAATCGCCTCGATGAATTCAAAGACCCGAAACTTCGCCGCAAGCGCGAAGGAAAAAAAGACGCCATCTCCATGGTTCTCGAACGAACCACGGCCATGGCTTCGCCGTTGCAGCCCAAGAGCGAACTCGAAACGAGCAAGCTCAAACTGCGGCTGAGCATGGCCGGTTTTCGCAACGAAAGCGCCATGGCGACGTTCCTCGGCCTGAAGTTCGCCGGCATGATCGCCGGGCTGTTCCTCGCCGGCGGGCCGATGTTGTTGCTCAAGGGAGCGACCCAAACGACACTGACCACAACCGTGTTATTCAGCGGTTTGCTGTTTTATCTTCCCGACATCATCGTGTGGCTGATCGGCCGGAGCCGCAAGGAGCAGATCTTTCTCACCCTGCCCGATGCGCTCGACTTGCTCGTGGTTTGCGTTGAAGCAGGTCTCGGTCTCGATCAAGGCATGCGAAAAGTGAGCGAAGAGCTCAAGGACGTCGCGCCGAAGATCTGCGAAGAGCTGCAGCTTTGCAACATGCAACTCCAAATGGGGCGCTCGCGCAACGAGGTGCTGCATGAGCTTGGCATGCGTACCGGCGTGGATGACCTGCGAGCCTTGTCCGCGATTTTGATCCAAGCCGACAAGTTCGGTTCGAGCGTCGCCCAGGCCCTCCGGGTCCAAAGCGATTCGATGCGCACCCGCCGCCGCCAGATCGCCGAAGAAAAAGCGGCCAAGACGGCGGTGAAGCTGATCTTCCCGCTGGTGATCTTCATTTTTCCCGGCATCTTCGTGGTACTCGTCGGACCCGCGGCTATTAAGATGGTCCGCGAAATGTTCACGACGATGAACGGCGGAGCGTAAAGTCAGGATGACAGGATTGCAGGATGTCAGGAATACAGTGAGTGATTGTCAGACAATCTACTAAGCCCAGGGGGTTCATCCCCCTGGGTTTTTTCATTTTATAAAGAACAGTGAAGAGAGGCTTGCCACGCGACTTGCTCCCCCCAACAATAGGAGCATGAACTCGCTCGCTGGACAATTTCTGATCGCCGCGCCGTCGCTGCAAGACCCGAATTTTCGACGATCGGTCGTGCTGATTTTGAAGCACGACTCGGACGGCGCGCTGGGGTTGGTTCTAAATCGCCTCGCGCCTTTGCCATTTCATGCGGTTTGGCAAAAGCTGAGCACGGAGCCTTGCCCCGTCGAAGCGCCGCTCTACATCGGCGGACCGTGCGGCGGGCCGCTCATGGCGTTGCATGACACGTACGAATTCGGCGATCTGCAGGTTCCCGACGGTGTCTACTTCACCGCCGAGATCCAACGAATTCGGGAACTCGTCGCGCGCGAAGAAAGCACCTATCGACTCTTCGGCGGCTACTCGGGTTGGGGACCGGAGCAATTGGACAATGAAATCAACGCCGGCGGTTGGCTGCTTGCTCCCGCGGAGTCGGCGTTGATCTTTGGTCCGCACGAAGAGCTGTGGGAGAAGCTGATGCTGCGCTTGCGTGATACGAATCGGCTTTCGGATTTACTCAACATCAAGCACATCCCGCCGGAACCGTGGATGAATTGAGCGGAAAGAATGAAGGAGTAAGGAGGAAGAAGTAAGAATGAAGATGTTTGCCACTCGCCGCGGCGAGTGGTTTTTTTATGCGTAGGGCATGCGAATCTTTTGTTAGGCACTTTCATCGAGCGAACTTAACAAGCATAATTTGGACATTCTTGTCAAAAGAATGCCGCTGCGCCCCTCACTGCCCCAACTTTGTAGCGCTATGCCCAAGCCGAAGACTCCTGCCCGAAAGAAAACCGCCCGCGTCCCCAAGGAAAAGCACGCCCCTCCGCCGGCCGAGCATGTGCATCATCAGCACAGCGACACGCACGAGCACCCTCACCCGCCGGAGTCGATTCGCGTGTTGGAGAACGCGGCCAAGGTCGGCAAGAAACAGATATTGCTCGTCGCGAGCGGCGATCTGCGGCTCTCGGCAAATCAGGTTTGCTGGCCCGCGCAGAACGCGATGGAACAAGCTCTTGCCAAGGCCGTTGCCGCGCAGGGGTTTGAACTCGTCCGCGCGCATCCGTATGACGCCTCGACCGGTCATGGGTTCATCGCCTCGCAAAAACAAGGCATAGAACTGTTTGCGAAGCTCGATCCCGATGCGCCGCTGATCGTCGCCGAAGCCGTGTGGCAATATTCGCATCACTTGCTCGCCGGGCTCACGACCCATCGCGGGCTGATCTTGACCGTCGCGAATTGGTCGGGACAATGGCCGGGGTTGGTCGGGATGCTGAACCTGAACGGCTCGCTGCTCAAAGCCGGCATCCCGTTCTCGACGCTCTGGAGCGAAGAATTCAACGACGAGCCGTTCCTGAAAAACCTGGAACGCTGGCTCAAGAAAGGCCGCGTCAAGCACGACACCAGCCACGTCAAACCGCTGAAAAAGGTCAAACTGCCAGGTGTCGCGATCAAGCTCGGCATGGACCTCGCCGTAGATTTGCAACAAAATAAGGCGATCCTCGGCGTCTTCGACGAAGGCTGCATGGGCATGTACAACGCGATCATCCCGGATGATCTGCTGCATGCGACTGGCGTCTTCAAGGAACGCCTGAGCCAGTCCGCGCTGTACTATGAAACGACGCAAGTCGCCGACCACGAAGCGCGGGCCGTTTACGATTGGTTTGTCGAGCAAGGGCTGAAGTTCGACTTCGGGCAAAACCCCGAGCAGGATCTGACGCTGGATCAGGTCCTGCTGCAATGCAAAATGTACATCGCCGCCGTCCGCATCGCCGATGACTTCGGCTGTGCGGCGATTGGAATCCAATACCAGCAAGGGCTCAAGGATCTGCTGCCCGCGAGCGATTTGGTCGAAGGGACGCTCAACAATACGGACCGCCCGCCGGTCCGCAGCCGCGATGGTCAGCGAACCTTGTTCGAAGGCCAACCGTTGCCGCACTTCAACGAGGTGGACGAGTGTGCGGGTCTCGATGCGCTCCTCACGAATCGCGTTCACGCCGCACTCGGCCAGCCGGTCGAGACGACGCTGCATGACTTGCGCTGGGGAGATATCGACCGCAGCGGCACGGTCAGCGATTACGTTTGGGTCTTGCTCATCAGCGGTGCGGCCCCGCCGGCGCATTTCATCGATGGCTGGCGCGGCGCGAGCAGCGAACGCCAACCGCCGATGTACTTCCGTCTCGGCGGCGGGACACTCAAGGGGATCAGCAAGCCGGGCGACATCGTCTGGTCACGGATTTACGTCGCCGAAGGCGAACTGCAAATGGACATCGGCCTAGCCAAGGTCGTCGAACTGCCGCGTGAAGAAACCGAACGCCGCTGGAACGCCACGACAAAGCAGTGGCCGATCATGCACGCCGTTTTCCCCGGCATCACCCGCGACCAAATGATGGCCCGCCACCCGAGCAATCACATCCAAGTGGCGTATGCGGAGAGCCGTGAGAAAGCGGCGGAAGTGTTAGCCGTGAAAGCGGCTATGGCGACGGCGCTGGGTATGAAGGTTGCGGTGTGTGGGGAGACTAAGAGATCGTCTTCGGTCAATCCCGCATCTTTCATGATGCTACGCTGAGTGCCAGTTTTCAAATCTTTGTTCGAATGGACAGGCACGACGACGATATTGAGAAAGCCCGCTTTTTCATATGCGTGGTGGCTGCCTCGGACGCGAATTAATTCCCACCCATGATGTACCAGGATACGGCACATCTCTTTGCCCGAGACGGTTCTCAAAGTTCAATTTCCTGTAATTGAGCATCTGCCGGTTCATTGGCTTCACGCGAAGCTCGCTCATATTGAACTTCCGCCCACAATTCTGCTGCTTCACGAATGTTGGCGATTGTTTCGGCCAAGGTATCGCCTTGCGAATAGCAACCCTGCATCGCGGGAATGCTGGCAGAATATCCTCCCTCGGCTTCTGGCTGGATCAAGATTCTTAATTTCATTGTGGCTCCGTGTTGAAATAAGCTATTTTAAGTTTATTCGTTAGCAGAGATGAATCAAGTGAATGTATCTCACACCCGCTGAATCACCGGCAGCAATTCCACCGAACCTTCACCCGCTTGTTTCGCAGTGCTTCCTGACTTCGCAGTGACTTTCGTTTCCCGCTGCACCTTAATCGCGTCGTATGCCGGCACATGATGGCCCGGGATGTCGGCGGCGTCGTCGAGCAGTTGGTACCAGACATTTCTCCGCCGCGGCGTGTAGCCGACTTCGCGGATTGCGTCTTTGATTTCTTCGAGGCTCAGGTAATGTACCGTGCCGGCCGAGCTGACGACGTTCTCTTCGATCATGAGGCTGCCCATGTCGTTCGCGCCGTAGAGCAGGGCGAGCTGGCCGATTTTTAGACCTTGGGTGACCCAGCTCGATTGGATGCTAGGGAAGTTGTCCAGGTACAGCCTTGCCACGGCTTGCGTCTTTAAGTATTCGAACGCGCCCGCTGGCGGGATGTTCGCCATCTCGGTGTGCTCGGGTTGGAACGTCCAGCAGATGAACGCGGTGAACCCGTGCGTTTCGTCTTGCAGTTGCCGCAGCCGTTCGAGATGCTCGATTCGCTCGGCCAGCGTTTCGATGTGGCCGAACATCATCGTCGCCGTACTGATCCCGCCCAGCTCGTGCCAGACGCGGTTCACGTTCAGCCAATCGTCGGTCATGACCTTGCCGCGCGTCATCGCGTTGCGCACACGATCGACAAGAATCTCCGCCCCGCCGCCGGGCAAGCTTCCAAGCCCCGCGGCTTTGAGCCGTTCGAGCACCGTCTTCAGCGGCAACTTGTTTAACTTCGTAAAGTGATAAATCTCTGGCGGGCTGAAGCCGTGGATGTTGATCGAAGGGGTCGCGGCTTTGATGTCGCGGAGCATCTCCTCGTACCACTCGAGTTTATGCTCGTGGTGCAAGCCGCCTTGGAGCAGAATCTGATCCCCGCCGAGTTCGACCGTCTCGCGGCATTTTTCGAGCAGCACTTCCCGGGGGAGCGTGTAACCCTCCGGCGATTTCGGCCCGCGATAGAACGCGCAAAAATCACACACCGCCGTACAGACATTGGTGTAATTGATGTTGCGGTCGATGTTGTATGTGCGAATCGGCTCGGGGTGCAGCCGTCGTGTGACCGCATCCGCTGCGCGGCCTAGTGCGGTGAGATCGTGCGATTCAAGCAAACGCAGACCTTCGTCGGCGGTGATCCGTTCGCCCGAGACGGCTTTGTCGAGAATCGCGGTGATGGTTTTGTCAGTTGGCATATAACTTGGGAGGGTGAGGCTCCTGCCGAACCTTTATGTGCGAAGTCTAACGTACCTCGCTTACGCTTCGGGTTAAAATTCAACGTCAAACGCAGTCGGGCAAAGCCTGACCTACGGCGATACCCGCTGGGGCAAGGCCCAACTTCACCGCCCGTTCATAATACAATGCCAGCCCGCGTTGTTCGCGCGGACCAAAATAAAAATACAAATTGTCGCGCAGGTATGAATGACACTGCGGCACGGTCAAGCCCAATGGTGCGGCTTCGGCGTGGGCGATCGACTCAAGGTTCGCGACACCGCGGTCGCGCGCGGTGCTGAGCGCCGTCGCGAGTTCCGCGAGTTCGCCTCCATCGAGTCCCGGCCGCGCGACCCACATCGCGAAGACGAACGGCAACTCTGCCCAGCGGCACCATTCATCGCCCAGATCCCAGACCTCGACAAAGTGACCCATCGGCGAAAAGATCGCGCGATCGCCGATCAACAGCACCGCGTCGGTTGTCGTCTCGCGCAGATCGGCCTCGACCGGCAGCGGCGATGTCTCGGGTCGGATGCCGAAGCGCTCGTGAAGCAAAATCTTGACGAGTGCTGCACTCGTCCGCGAGCCTTCGTCGAGGGCGAGTGTCCGGATCTCGTTCATCGGGACGCGGCTGAAAAGCTTGACACTCAAGACTGGCCCACGGCAGCCGATGCATGCATCTGAGACAATCGAATAATCTCGCCCGCGAAAAAATTCGACCGCCGGAATGAGCGCGACGTCGAGCTGACCCGCGGCCAATTGATCGGCCAAGCGGCTGGGGTAATCAAAGGTCAAATTCGCACGCGGCGCGAGGTCCGGCAGCTGATAAACCAATGGTTTGGTATTCAGGTAACTCACCGCACCGACGTTCAATCCACGCATTTCGTTCATGGCACGATTGTAGGGAAATAATGTGGATAACTGAAGATCGACAAACGTCATCTTCTATCAGTTCACCCGCAGCAGGATGGGAAACTTAACCTCCTAAAACCCAGCGATTTCTAGGGTTGCGTGAAATTGAGTTTTGTCCTTCCGGCATATCGAGTATGCTAAATAGCCCGCCGACAGTTTCCCGCCCCGGGATTGGCCAGAAGCCAGGTTACCCCAAGCCTGCCAATCCAATCGATACGTTCAACTACCGTTCGAGCTTTCCGATGCTGACCATCAATGCCCGATCTGCTTCCGGTTCCCTGTGCAATCGCTCGTCGCGCCGTGATTTCTTGCGAATCGGCGGATTGGCGCTCAGCGGATTGACGTTGCCGCAATTGCTCCGTGCCGAAGCGGCCTCGGGCAAGCGGTCTCACAAAGCCGTGATCATGGTCTACCTGCCGGGTGGACCGCCGCATCAGGATACGTACGACCTGAAGCCCGACGCGCCTAGCGAAGTGCGCGGCGAGTTTTCGCCGATCGACACGAACGTGCCGGGGATTCAGATCTGCGAATTGCTGCCGAAGCTCGCCGGAATGATGGACCGCTTGGTCCCGATTCGCTCCGTCGTCGGTTCGATCGGGGATCATGCGTCGTTCCAATGCTTGACAGGCCGCACCGATCGCCAACAGCCAACCGGCGGGTGGCCGGAGTTCGGGTCGTATGTCGCGAAGCTGCAAGGCGCGACGCAGCCGGCGATCCCGCCGTTCGTCGGGCTGTCGCCCAAGATGCAGCACAAGCCGTACAACAACGGCCGCGCTGGGTTTCTCGGTCCGGCGTATACGCCCTTCCAGCCGAACGGCGAAGGGAAGCAGGACTTGGTCCTGAACGGGATCAGTCTCGAACGTCTTGGCGATCGCCGGGAGTTGAATCGCTCGCTCGACCGCTTGAAGAGCGACCTCGATCAGACCGGCATGATGGCCGGCCTCGACGCGTTTCAGCAGCAAGCCCTCGGCGTGCTGACGTCGAGCAAATTGGCCGACGCCCTCGATATCAGCCGTGAATCGCCGGAGACGCTCGCCCGCTACGGCAAGAGCACGGCGCAGCATCAGGGCGACGGCGCGCCGCGGTTGACCGAGCAGTTCCTTGTCGCGCGGCGTCTCGTCGAAGCGGGCGTGCGATGTGTTTCGCTGAGCTTCAGCTTTTGGGACTGGCACGGGCAGAACTTCAAAAGTGCCAAGAGCAACCTGCCGGTCTTCGATGCGGCGCTGTCGGCCTTGATCGACGATCTCTACGAGCGCGGGCTCGACAAGGACGTGACCGTTTGTGCATGGGGTGAATTTGGCCGCACGCCGAAGATCAACAAAGACGCCGGCCGCGATCACTGGCCGAATGTCAGCAATGCGCTCCTCGCCGGCGGCGGGATGCGCACGGGCCAAGTGATCGGTTCCACGGACAAAATCGCCGCCGAAGCCAAGGATCGCCCGGTCCATTTCCAAGAAGTCCTCGCCACGCTCTACCACAACCTCGGCATCGACACCCAAACCGCCACGGTCAATGATCTGTCGGGGCGGCCGCAGTATTTACTGGAGAAGTTGAACCCGATTGCGGAAGTTTTGTAGCACGTGACCGTGATCACGAGCGAAAAATAAGAGTCGCCATGAGAGATAACGTCGAATCATGTAGGACGTTCCAACTCGCCCGGCTGCGCCGGCGAGTTGGCGCACGAGATCACGGTCTCGTGCTACCGATCGAAAATCTTCTTAATCGCATGCACCGTGAGCGCCCGCCCGGCCTTGGCGATTGATTCGGTGAGCGGGATGTGTTTCGGGCAGACGGCCACGCAGTTCTGGGCGTTGCCGCATTGTTGGACGCCGCCGACTGACATCAGGGCGTCGAGCCGCTCGTCGGCGTTGTTCTTGCCCGTCGGATGCGTGTTGAACAGGATCGCCTGGCTGATAGCGTGGGCGCCAAGGAAGCCGTCGTTGTAGGCTTCGGCCTTGCGGGCTGTGTATTGTTCTTCGGTTTCCTTGGCCTTGGGTTCGATTTCGATCTTGCCGAATTGCGGGCACGCATCGAGACAGCACCCGCAGCTCATGCATTCACTTAAGGGGTAGGCTTGAGACTGCTGCGCGATCGATTGCCGCGGGCCGGGGCCGGCGTTGTAGTAGCCATCGACGGGGATCCAAGCTTTGACGCGTTTCAGGTTGTGAAACAACCGCTGGCGATCGACCATCAAGTCGCGCACGACGGGAAACTTGGTCATCGGGCGCAACTCGATCTCCGCCGGTTCGTCGGCGAGGAGTTTGTCGACGAGTGCGGAACAAGCCTGCCGCACTTTGCCGTTCACGACCATCGTGCAAGCGCCGCAAACCTCTTCGAGGCAGTTGCAATCCCACGCGACGGGCGCGACGCGGCGGCCGTCGGAGGCCGTGGCCTTGGCCGCGACTTTTTGCAGGACGCTGATGACATTCATGTCGGATTCATACTCGACGCGATGCCGTTCCCAGTAGCTCCCTTCGCCGGGTCCATCTTGGCGCAAGATGCGGACCTCGAAATCCTTGGGCTTCGGAGCAGAGTTGTCGTGCGATGTGTTGGACATGAGATTAGCCCCCGGTCAATGACCGGGGGGATTAAGCGTAGTAGTCGAGTCGATCCCCCCGGTCATTGACGGGGGGCTAATGTTTCAATTGTATTCTTACGCATTTACCGTGGGAGTCTTCGTCGCCGCAGACCCGTTGGCGTTGTTGACACCATCCGCGCGCGTCACGGCTGCTTGGGCGGCGCGTTGTTTCCAGACTTGTTCGATCTGTTCGGCCCCAACGAGTCCATACAACCGCGGACGCGGCGGGATCAGGCTCGTGTCGACGTCTTCATACGTCAAGATCGGATCGCTGCCGTCTTTGCTCTTCGTGGCGATCGTGCTCTTGAGCCACTTCGCGGTGCTGGCGGTAAAGCGGTCGCACCAACTTTCGGCTTCGATCATCTTTTCGGCGTCGGTTGTCGATTTCAGGCCCGGGTATTCGAAAGCTGGCTTGTAGTGCGCGCCGCGGCATTCGTCGCGTTGCAGTGCGCCTTGCAGGATCGCCTTGGCAATCGGGAACATGTCGACAAGTGCCTTGGTGAAAATGACGTTTTGATTCGTCCAGTTGCCGGTGTCCGAGAGCGAGCACTTCGCGGCGCGGGCTTCCAGGTCGTTGACCTTGGCAATCGCCTGGGTCAGTTCCTCGTTCTCACGCACCACGGTCGCTGCCTTGGTCATCGTGAAGCCGAGTTCTTGATGAATCAGGTACGGATTCTCGTTGCCACCCGAGCGGCGGAGCAGCGTTTCGTGCTTGGCCTTTTCGCAAGCAACCGCATCGCTGTAGAGCGACGTCGGTTGATCCGCGGCGGAACCGCCCTTGAGGGACTTCAGGCGATTCTCGATGCCCGGCGCGACGATCAAGCCGCTGAAGATGCAGCTCAACAGCGAGTTCGCCCCCAAGCGATTCGCACCGTGATATTGGTAGTCACACTCGCCGATCGCGTAGACGCCCGGGATGTTGGTTTGTTGATTGCGGACCGAACCTTGGGTGAGGCCGCCGTTGGCCGCACGTTCGTAATCGACCCAGAGGCCGCCCATCGAGTAGTGGACGGCGGGGAAGATCTTCATCGGTTCGTCGCGCGGATCGACGCCTTGGAATTTTTCATAAATTTCAAGGATACCTTTCAGCTTCGCATCGAGCGTCGCACGCGGGATGTGTGTCAGGTCGAGGTAGACGCAGAGCTTGTCCTTGTCGACGCTCAGGCCATCCTTGGTGCAGACGCTGAAAATCTCGCGCGTTGCGATATCGCGTGGGACCAGGTTGCCGTACTTCGGATAGCGTTCTTCGAGGAAGTAATACCGTTCGTTTTCGGGAATCGTTTTCGGCGGGCGCGGATCGGCCGGTGTGCGCGGAACCCAGACGCGGCCCCCTTCGCCGCGCGCCGATTCGCTCATGAGGCGGAGCTTGTCCGCGCCGGGCACGGCGGTCGGGTGAACCTGGATGAACTCGCCGTTGCCGTACTTTGCACCGACTTGATAGAGGCGGCTCACGGCGCTGCCGGTGCAGGCCATGGACATGGTCGAGCGACCATAGATCAGGCCGCAACCGCCGGTCGCGAGCACCACGGCGTCAGCCGGGAACGCGCGGATTTCCATGCTGACCAGGTCCTGCGCCACCGCGCCGCGGCAATTGCCGTTGCTGTCGAGAATCGGCGCGAGGAAGTCCCAGAACTCGTACTTCTTCACCGAACCAGCGACTTCCCAGCGGCGGACTTGCTCATCGAGCGCGTAGAGGAGTTGCTGACCCGTCGTCGCACCGGCAAAGGCGGTGCGCTTGAAGAGCGTGCCGCCGAAGCGGCGTTGATCGCGGAAGCCTTCGAGAGTGCGATTGAAGGGAACGCCGAGGCGATCCATCAGGTCGATGATCCGCGGGCCCCATTCGCACATTTCCTTGACGGGCGGTTGGTTCTGCAGAAAATCGCCGCCGAGGACCGTGTCGTCGAAGTGCAGCCACTCGTTGTCGCCCTGTTGGCGCGTGACGTCGTTGACGCTGTTGATGCCGCCTTGGGCGCAGACGCTGTGCGAACGCTTGACCGGGGTCAGGCTCATCAGGTCGACTTCGACGCCGGCTTCGGCCAGCTTCATCGTCGCGGCTAAACCCGCGAGTCCGCCGCCGACGATCAGTACACGTTGCTTGGCCATTACGGAAAGGAGGAAGGAGTTAGAAGTCAGGATTTCGAAGAAATGCAAAGCCAAGGGGTTCACCCACTGGGATCGGTAATGTGCGCGTTACTTAGTCGCCGGAGCCTTGCCCGTCTTGGGGTCGCCCTGGATGTCGGTGCTGTTTTGTGCAGGCGGTACCGGCTTCATCGAGTTCTCAATCTTTTGAGCCTCGGATATGTCCATCCGATCGAACGCGACGAGGGCAATCATGCCAAACGTGAACAGCCCCAAGCCAATTGCGGTGCAGAGGTAACCAGCGCGGCGCATCGCCCCTTGGCTGACCCAAATGCCCCAGGTGATTCCAAACGTCCAGAGGCCGTTGGCAAAGTGAAACGTTGCGGCCGAGACGCCCACGATGTAGATCAGTTTTTGGGTCAGCGGCGACAACGCGGCGGCCGCGGACGAGGCGGCGTTATCCGGTTCGAACATCCCAAACCCGACCGCTTTGCCGTAATGATGCAGGTGCGCGATGTGCCAGACAATAAACGCAAATGCGATGACGCCCGTCGCACGTTGCAGTGTGTAGCGAATGTTGGAGCCGTAAGGATACGATCCGACATTGACCACGGCACCGCTAATGATCAGCATGCCAACGAGCATGTGAAAGATCATCGGCCCAAAGATAAACGTCCACTCGATGAACGGCAAAAACGCGCCGAGCGAATGGATTGTGTTGACGTTCTTCTGGAACATTGCTGGACCGGCGATGGCCGTCATGTTCGTCAGCAGATGGACGCAGAGATAAGCCCCGATGGGGATCAGCCCTGACAAGGAAAAGAGCCGATAGAGAATAAATTGCCACAACCGGGGTTGGGAACCGGCGGGTACGGAACTCTCCAAGGAGACACCTCTGATTTACTTTTTAGGGCGTAACATCCAGCACTGTTATTAGTATAAACCTCGCTGGCCGACTGACAACAGGTACGAATTGCCTGTTTGTGCCGAAGAGCTTGTTGATTTGCTGTATCATCAGTTCTCTGCGTGGTTTCCGCATGAACTCTTATACTAGCCGCTGGCTTGGCCCTGTCATCAGGGCAATCGCACGTTGGTTCTCTATGGTCTAACGATTGCATTCGCTTCGTGAGAGTCAAGCCGTCGAGGACGCCGGCTTCATTTTCTCGCACGGAGGTGATGCATGGCAACTGGTCCGGCGGCGGTAATTTACAAGCA
>JBGSSS010000200.1:0-16541 GCA_041736895.1 Pirellulales bacterium | reverse complement strand
AAGGAATACGAAGTTCATCTGGTCTCACCTAGCTAACTCTTGCCATGAAAAATCGAACGATTCACAAGAACACATCCGAACAATCTGCTTCTTTCCGTGTGAAATTGGCCCGTGTCGAAGCCCATAAAGACGAATTCCTCGCGCTCGGCCGGCAGTGGAAGCGCGAACTGCAAGCTGAGAAAACTCGGCGTGGACGCTCGGGTTAAGCAGTATGGCTGGGAAGCCTGACCTACGATTACACCCAAACCTTCAACCGACCGCCGAGCATGTCCGGCAGGCGCTTCGCGATGATCTTTAGCGCACGATCGTTCGTGTAACGCGTGCTCAAGTGACCCGCGATGATGAGTTCGTTCTCGAACTTGTGGCGGCGTTCGATGATGTCGTCCAGGTGGATGTGGCCGAACTTGTGGATCTTCTCCTTGCGGTGCGACGGATGGACGAACGAGATCTCAGTGATCAGAATCTTGGCTTGGTACATCGCCGGGCAATCGTCCAACCCCTCGGGCGAGCTATCGCCCAGGAACGCCACCAGCGGCAAGCGAAACTCGCTCGTGACGTCGGTGCCGGCGAGTCGAATGTCGCGAATCTGCTCGCCGCTGAGTCCGACATATTCGGTCTTGAGCTTGCGCCGCCGTTCCCAGACAACGTATCCGACCGATGGCACCGTGTGCTTCGTCGCCGAGACGGTGACGACGTGTTCTCGCGACAGTTCGATCTCGTCGCCCGGTTTCACGCCGATCAGTTGGCACGGCATCCGCCCGCGGTCGAGTTTCGTGAAGAGCTTTAGGATCTTGTCAACGGTCTCGACATTCGACTCGGGCATGTAGATCGTCGGCGGTTCCATCTTCATCATCCGCCGCCGCGCGACGTAGACCGGCAGCGCCGCGACGTGATCGAGGTGTGCATGCGACATGAACCAAGTCGGGGTGCCCATGAACGCCCAGGGCTGCGCGCCGAAGTCGAAGCCGAGCTTGAGTTCGGGGACGCGATAGTACGTCTGCACGGCGGCGCGGCTGTACCCTTCGACGGTCAACCCGGCATGCGTTAGCGAGTGATAAGGAGCGTTTTCAGCCATTTTTTAAGACATTTAACCGCAGATGGACACAGATGAATCTCGCAGATGAGACGCAGATCAAGACAAGTGAGCAATCGACAAGGTTCTGTTTCGATAGGAATATCATAATCAAATTTTGAATTTTATCTGCGGCCATCTGCGTCTATATCCGCGTCCATCTGCGGTCAAATCTTCTTCTTCGGTTCGCATTTCTTGAGGTACTCGATGCTCTCGCGGGTGAGGCGGTCGATGCCGGGCGTGTAGTCGAAGACTTCGACCGAGACCCAGCCTTCATAGCCGATGTCGTCGAGGGTCTGCATGATCGGTTCGAACTTCAATTCGCCAAAACCGGGGCCTTGGCGGTTTGGATCGTTGGCGTGGAAGTGATGCAGGTGCTGCGCTTGCGCGCGGAGAATGTCGGGAATCGGCGTCGGCTCGGAGCTCATCGCCTTGCAATCGAGGTGCAGCCGGACCCAGGGCGAGGCGATGCGCTGCATCAGTCCCGCGCCTTCGGCGGCGGTGAGCAGGAAGTCGCCTTCGCTTGGCCCCAGCGGTTCGAGCGCGATCGTGACGCCGGTCTCTTCAAGCGCGGGCAAGGCATAGCTCAATGTATCGGCGGCATACTCATGGGCCTGCGCGAGCGTTACGCCGGGGAGCAGGTTCCGCTGCAACGGCGAACCGAGGACCATGAGCGTCCCATTGAGCTCGCGGCAGAGCCACGCGAGCTGGCCAAGATACTCGCCGGTCTTCTTGCGGATCGCGGCGTCTGGTGTGGTCAGGTAAAACCCGTCGGTTTTGGCGAGCAGCCAATGGAGGCCGATGATTTGGACGCCAGCTTGTTTCGCGGCGTCGCGAATTTCAGCGCGCTGTGCGGCGGTGATGTCGTGGACGTAATGCGCCATGGTGAATGGCGCGACCTCGACCCCGGTGTAGCCGCATTCGGCGGCAAACGCGAAACCGGCGGCGTGGCTGCGATCGTGAAAGGTTTCGTTGCAAATGGCGTAACGCATAAGCTCCTCGAAAGATTGGTTCTTTCGAGTGTATCAGATACGCATATCCCCTGGCAGATGGGCCATGGCTTGTGCTGTCATTGGTTTCGATCATAAAAGAAGCCCACGGCGCGAACCAGGGTGATAACGCACACCCTGACTATCGCCGCGGGTTAACCAACAACGCGAACAATGAAATGGCAGCTTAAGTGCAGCCGCGCATGAAATAAATCAGGAGCAAGATTGGAATCGGAATTCCCAGCAGCCAAAGCAAGGCATAACCCAATGCGCCTTCGCGCCATTGTTGATATTTATGCCGGAGGTTCGTTAGTCGTGTCATGCTCGAGTCTCCAATTGAAACAGGCTGTGACCCTGTCAGCCATCGTGGTAAATGCTGTGAAGCCGCGATCAAAGTCACGACGCAATCTGTGGGTCAGAAGAACAAGGAGCAAAGAATGTGCCATTCCTTTCGCTGGTCATGAGACAACGTCGATTGAGACCTCAAGTGAAATGCTAGTAGGCAGAGGGATGGGCAGAGCAACTGCTCTCGCTGTGAGCATCGAGGCTGGTCATCGAACTACCGCCGGTGCGCGGTGGAGATACGATCAGAATGTCCAATTCACAGTCAGCGGGAAAATTGCGACGACATTTTGTCGCGCTAGAGGCAATCGATGAAATGTGGACAATCGGCAAAAGCGGCATAAAAACTGCTGCTGAAAGCTCCGCTCGGAATCCGGCATTTTCTGAGCGCCCCTATTTTTTTGTTTTTTGCTTGGAGCTGTTTTATGATTGTTGCCGCGCCTGCCACAACGCTTTCGTTGCTCGAAACACTGCCCACCCCGGGTATTTCTCAGCACTCCCCTTCGGACGAGGTTTGTAAGAACCGGATTCAACATTTGCTAAATGGAGCGCGGCCTGAGTTTCGCAATTTGCAAATCACCAGCGATCACGGTACCGTCACCGTCGAGGGTCGCGTGGCCAGCTTTTATCTTCGTCAATTGGCGATTCAATGCTGCCAAAAAGCTGCTGGAGCATTCCGGATTAACGATCAACTGCAAGTCGGTTCGGTATAGTTAAGTTCCGGCACATGGCACAAAAACAACGCCCCGGGAAATTGCTCATTTCCCGGGGCGTTTTTATGCCTATTGGCTACAGCAAAGGGGGTTAATCCTTGACGGCGTCAGCCTTGTCTTCGAGCCGGTCGGCTTCCTTCCGCTTCGCATCGGCAGCAGCGTCCAGGTTCTCCGCCGCTTGATCGCGGGCAGCTTCGTTCGCCTTGGCATTGGCGTCGATTTGATCTTTTTTCATCTCGGCTTCACGTTTGATGCGTTCCGCCTCCGCATCGGCTTTGTTTTCATTTGCATCGAGCTTGGCTTCCTTGTTTTCTTCGACTCGGTCCTTGGCCTTTTCCGCGGGCGTATTATTGCAGCCTACAAGCATCAGACCGGTCACAATCGCCGCGCCCATCGAATACCATGTCGTTTTCATCTTTGACTCCTCAAATCTTGGGATGGCAGAATATCTCGGCGACCGTATTTGGTCTAACACCTTTATTCCCCAGATTTCTTATGAGCATCTGCCGTGCCAATCCCTAGCAATTACCTAGCCCGCGAGCGCCGACGGTTTTTCCGCGACAGAAGGGGATATAGATATCGGGATCGTTTTGGCCTCTTCGGTTGCCGGCAATTTGTTCTTTTCTGGATGCAGAAACTGGTTGGTCAACGTTACCGCTTCCCGCAATGATGAACCGATGTCATGAGCCCCGGCACGTTGCAGCAGCGCGATGTTGCGCGCTTGCAGTGTTTCGCGCCAAAGACCTACGTTGATCACCGCGCGGGGATGACGCTGTGTCCAGAGCCGGCAAAGTTCCCGAGCTCGTGCATCCGCCAAAGGCGGCAGAGCCGAGATCCACATCAGCCGCGGTTGTTCGGCAACGGATTCGCGCGTGGAAGATTCCTTGGCCGCTTCGCGCCCCGCCGCGGGTTCGTGGGCGGCGAAGACTTCGACGTCGTAACCCTCGGCCATGAGCAGCACCGCGAGCATCTGGCCCGCGAGTTCGTCGCTGAGGTCGCGCGCGGCGAGACAGACGACCTTGCCCTTCGCGGCCGGTTTCTGCTCCACCGGCTCGGCTTCTGGTTCGGCATTGGCTGCCGCGGACGCTGCTTCCGTTTGTTTCGCTTCGAGCGCCTGGTTTTTCGCGGCGAGTTTCTCGGCTTCTTCTTGCAGATCGACGACCAGTTCGCGGAGCGCGTCGTGGATGTAATGCCAGCGCACTTCGTCGATCCGGCCTTGCTGATGATCCTGATTGGCGAGCAAGAGCGCTGGCAATAAAACTTCGTCGAACAGTTCGCCGAGCTGATGATCTTGCAGGTATTTCTTGGCCGTGTTCGCGACTTCGTCTTCATCGAGCGCGAGCAAACGCTGATAGACGGACGCCGAAAACGCCAGCGGCGGCTGATCGCCCAGCAAGATTTCCAGGTACCGGAACTGCGGCACATGCCGGCCGAGGACCATCAGGCAGACCGTCAGCGGCGTCGCCAGAACCAGGCCGACGCCGCCCCAGAGCCAGGTCCAAAACACGGCCGAGATGATAATCCCAAACGCCGAGATGCCAGTGCTCGAGCCATACAGCATCGGCTCCATCACATTGTTGCTCAGCAGTTCGAGCACGACGAACATGCCAATTATCAATAACGGCTGGAGCCAGCCATCGAAGATCGCCAACGACAACAGAATCGGCAGCGACGCCGCGATCCACGGCCCGATGTACGGAATGAAACGCAGCACGGTCGCCAGCAATCCCCACACCGCGACGTTGGGAACTGGTGTGGTCATTGTTCCGATAAACCACAGCCCCAAGCTCACCGCAATGCCATAAGTGACATTGACGATCAGGAGCATCAACAAGTAGCGGCTGACGCGCGTGCTGGCATCGTCGAGCGCCTCGGTCGTGGAATGCAACTGGCGGTCGCCGATCAAGCGAATGAACCGATTGCGCAGATCCTCGCGCTCGATCAAGATAAAGATCGCCAGGATGGCGATCACGGCCGCAGTGCCAAAACCGCCAAGCACCGGGCCAACGTAGCTGTTCAAGATTTCCGGGATCGAAGTCGGAGTCGAGACGATCTGCACGGGCACGGCCCCGTTCGCCGCCCGGCCGCGCAACGATTCGACAGACGTTTTTTCGTCAAGCTCGGGTTTAATAACGTCGCCTCCGCTTACCAAGTCGCCGAGCTTTTCGGTGAATGTCTTGGGCTGCTGCGGCGGCGGGGCGGCTTGGTTTTTGTCTTTGGTCTCCGGCCCATTCTCGGGTTTGGTTTCTGGCTGAGGATTGCTTTTTTCGTTGTCGATTTGCGCGTTGACGTCTTCGATCGTTTTCGAGGCTTTGCGAATCCACGGGGTGAATGAACTGTTCAGCAGTTCGACTTTCTTGACGATGTTCTTCTGGTACGACGGCAACTGTTCGCCGAGGTCCATCATCTGGTACAAGAAAATCCAACCCGCGACAAAGACCACGGCCGAAGCACATGCCACGGCCGTCAACACGGCCGGCACGCGTCGAAACCCGACGCGCTGCAAACGCTGCACGATCGGGGCGAGGATAAAACTCACCAAGATGGCCATTGCGAGCGGGATCAGAATCTCGCGCGCAAAATAGAGCACCGACACCACGGCGATCATCGTCGCCAAAGCAAGGAGCCGAGTTTGTGCGCGTTCGGAGGAGACGATCATGGGTAATGTTCAACCTTCTTAAACCAACTCTGTTCTGGCTCCCTCCCCCTTGCGGGGAGGGCTGGGGAGGGGGTTTTGTTAAATGCAAAATTCAAAATACAAAAAGGCAAAAGGAAAAACTTCATTTTGCATTTCGTGTGTCGACTTGATCCGCTCTCGCCCGCCCCCCTCCCTAACCCTCGTGCGCAAAGGGGAGGGGACCAAACCAAATTCTTGATGAGTGGGCTACAAAACTCCAAAAAACAAACGCGGCGACCGAGCCTGGGTCAGGGGCTCAATCGCCGCGTTTCAAACTGAACGGCAGTGTTCTTGCTTATCTCGACTAATCTCTTCTCCGTGCGAGTGACCAATTCCCACGGAGACTTGCTGGTAAATCTCACCAAGGTTTCAAGCGCCAACCCAAGACAAACCCGATGCCGAGGCACCACAGCGCGGCCGATTCGGGATTCTTGTGGGCGTAATCGCGGAGCGACTCAATCACATCGCCCGCTGGCTTACGGAGAGCCTCTTTGGCTTGGTCCAGCATTTCTTCGGCTTGGTGTTGAACACGTTTGGCGTTGGTCGAAGTCGAAGATTGGGCCATTGGTTTGTCTCCTCAGTTTTATGCGTGGGTTTGAAAGGGGATTACCTTAATTTTTTTGTCGCCCTCGCTAACGCTACGGGCTACAAAAAAACTAATATCTCGCGGTTGGTTGTGTCGGTTCAGACTTGCGTGTCAGAGCCTTTTTCAACCAGGCGATGTTTTGATTCAACTCAAACTTGGAACGAGCAAAACTCGCGCCGCATTGTGATAATTTTTTAACGACGCTCATCCCAACGGCACCGGCGATGCCCAGGGCAATCGTCGCGACGCCGAGATAAGTCCACCCGCGGCTCCAGCCGGCATATTCGACCAACAACTCCGCGACACCAAACAACAAGAGCGGCGTCCCGCCAACTGCCAGCCCGAGCACCAGCACAAGCTTCATCGTCTGTGCGAGGGCTTCTTGCTTGGCAATGGCAAAGTCGGCCATCGCGAGTTGCCATTGCAGTTCGGCGAGCGAAATGACGTCCGCAGTGAACTCGCGTGCCCCGCGGACCATCGTGGCGGTCGCGCTTTCCGGGGCATGGCCGTTCATCGACTTCGTTTGATAATCCATCCGAGCACCATTCCGATTCCGAGAGCGACCAGGACTTTTGTTTGCGGGCTGCCGAGTTGTTCACGCCATGAAGCAGACACGGTGTGTTTTGATTTTTCCGTATCCAAGGCTGGCGGAGTCGCTTGAACTTGCCAGCTCAGCGGCTGCGGAAAAAGTTCGCTGCGGGCTACCATTGATGAACCTCATGTTGTGATGTTTAACGTGGCCGATGCGGCGGGGTAAACGCTGGCTCCTCGACTTCTTCAACCGCTTCTTTCACGGCCGATTTGGCCATCATTTTGGCCAGCAACATCTGACCCACGGACATTGCGCCGCTCGTTCCCCAACGCAGCGCCAGGGGAATGACCCACTTGTGCAAAATGTCTTGCTTCTCCGGCTTGGCTTCGGGCAGGTTTAACTCGGAGGCAAGCTGCTTAACCGTGGCCGAATCCAGCATCGCTCTGGCGCGGCCCTTGGGCATGAGCCAATACCCGAGCAACGCCGCCGCCCCGGCAAAAGCCCAAGGATGACGTTGCAAGTGATAGCGCCAATCAAGGTTCTGGCGCAGGCCGGTCAAGATCGTCTCGACATCGCCGTGCGACGCCGAACGAATTTGTGCCATGCGCTGCCGCAGGTCATCGGCTGAAGGATCGGGAGGAGGATTCATTTTCGCTTACCCCAGCGAAGGAAATTGAGAACGACTGTATTTAGTAGCCCGCGGCGTAAGCAAGGGAATCACTGCTGACTCCCTTGCTTACGCTGCGGGCTGCTATTTTAACTACGCTTGAAACCGGCTGGGGACCATGCCGTGCAGTGCGTTTCGCACGGCCGAAGTGATCTTGTCGGTCATGGTTTTTTCCGGCTCTTCCATCGAGTCCATCAGGCACTTGGCCGTGTATGCTCCGAGGAGCAAACCCGCGGCAAAGCCGACCAAGATCGACATGGCGGGGGCTTCTTTAATGGTGTCTGCACTGTAATCAACGGCGTCGTCCCAATATTCTTGGAAGCTCGATTTGGCCTGTTGCGGCGAAGTTTGCGTTGCCATTGGTGTCACCCGGCGAGGAAGTTGTGGAACAAATAAAAACGGCGGCAGTACGGCTTGGTCAGTAATTCCCCTTCCCCCGGCTGGTCCCCACGGCATTGGTTTCCAGATTCGAAGGAAGGGGAAATATTGTGCCGAAATGGTTTCCCTTCATAACGGCTTTAGCTTTTCATACGCTTGAATTTTTCACCCATTAGCCCCCGGTCAATGACCGGGGGGGAATGATCGACCAACAGAGCGATGCCCTTCGAGCATTGCTGGTTCCCCCGGGTCATTGACCCGGGGATAATTTTCAAAAAAGCGCGGTGGCTGGGGACAAGTGGGGCAAAAACTTGGCACTCAGCCAACCGCGCCTGTTCGTTTTTCGTACGACGGACTTCTAGTCCGTCGGCTTTTTGACGGACTGGAAGTCCGTCATACGGTTCAATAAGCCGTGCTACTTCGAGCGCAGCAGCAGCGCGAACACCACACCGGCAAAGATCCCGGCACCGAACGCCGTAGCGACCGAAGTTCCCGGACGGCTCTTCACCATCCGTTCGGCTTGGCCGTAACCGTCACGGGCATATTCGGAAACTTTATCGACGCCTTCGCGAGCCGAGTTGTAAGCCGACTTGGCGTAGTCTTGAACTTGTTCCGCGACGCGTTGGAACGTCGCCGAACTTGGAATGACCGATTCAATGTACTTCTCGACTTCGGCTTTGGCCGCACCCGTCTTGCGTTGAATCAGCCCGACCAGTTGTTGGGCGTTGCCGTGAAAGGTTTGCATGTCATCGTCGGTCAATTGACCCCACTTTTCGCGGATCTTGCCCGAGATTTCATTCCATTTTCCACTGAGTACTTGTTCGTTGACCATGACAGCGATCCCTTCGAAAAAAAGTAACGGATATGACCCGTGAAGCTTGAAAAACTATTTGTCGACGTCGACTTTGACGCCTTCGCCTGGATTGACTTTGACGTCGATATCACGATTCAGCAGCGGACGGCGGTCGTTATCAAGATCGCGTTCGCGCTTGATGTTGATGTCGCCATCGGCCTCGCGCTGGACTTCGACCTTGCGGTCACCGAGTAGCCCCGGCCGATCAACCTTGACATCGACCTCGCCGCGATCGGCATTCACGCGAACGCCGGTGTCTTGCGGCGGCGGCACATCGCTGATCGGCTTGTAACTAGTGTTGGTGCTGGGCGCCGGTCCGGGTTGTACCGGCGATCGGTTACACCCGGCCAGCGTGAAGCCCAACAACAATGCCAGCGAGATTTGCAGCGAACGAAGCATCAGTAAAACTCCTCAGAATGAATCAGCGTTATTGAAAAACCAGAGAGCGGCGAAACAGGCTTTGCACCGCCCCCTGGAAGAAATTGGTTTACTACGCGTGGGCGTATGATTTTTGGATGGCGCGGACGCGATCATGCGCCTCTTTCACGAGCGAATATTGGCGCGAAACCAACAGTTCGGTTTCGTTGGGAAGACCGGCCTTGAGGACGTCTTCGTAAGCGTCCTTGGCCACGTCTTCGCCGCGCTCGCATTCATTGACCACGGCTTTCTCATCGCTGCTCACGACGGCCGCTTTCAAATTCAGCCACCCGCGGTGCACTGCACCCATGATGGTGCCATCGACGGCCGGATCTTGGCCGAGACGGACGACTTCGCGCTGCAGATCGGCAGCGAGTCCAGCGCGTTGTTGCGAGAACTCGGTGAACATGGTCCGCAGCTCGGCCGCTTCGACAGCTTCGGCCGCTTGGCGAAAACCTTCTTCCCCGTCCAGACAGATTTGGATCAGATGATTCAGTTGATTCGCGACTTGTTTTGGATCGGTCAGCATGAGGATTACTCCTTCTTCAAACGATTCTGTCTCTAGTAACCGCAATGAATGCGGCGATCAGTCGTTTCACAAAAAAACATAGTTGCAACCATCGTGCCAGAACCGGGAAAGTTGCAAATCGGCCAGGAAATTACACTGTTTTCCTCTTATTTGCCGCTAGCTGACAACATATCAACAAAGACTTGGCCGCGCTGCGACCAGTGCGCTATCAGTACGCCGCAACGAAAAAGCGGCGGAAACCGCAAAGTTCCCGCCGCCTGTGAATTTCACACACAACACAAGAATTCATTTTGAACAGACGAGCGGCAAAGGAATCAGAGAAATGCAAAATACAAGTTTCGACAGAAGGAAACGAAGACATTGAAAATTATTTTCCTTCGTTCCCTTCGTTTCCTTCTGTTCAAAACGCATTTGCATTTCTCAGCACTCACTCCGCCGGCGTCACTTCGACATCAAGCCGCAAGCTCTCGATTGCCGGCGTGTAGATCGTCGCCGCCGTGGGCGCCGTGTCGCGATAGTGGCGTCCGACTGCCATGCGCACATGATCGGTCGCCGGCAACGTGCCGTTGGTCGGATCGAAGCCCTTCCAACCGATATTCGGCAAATAGAGTTGGACCCAGGCATGCGACGCGTCGGACATGGCCCGGTTCGCGCCGGTGTTGCCCGTGTAGACATAGCCGCAGACATATCGTGCGGGGATGTTCAACAGCCGCGCCATGCAAATGAAGAGGTTGGCAAAGTCCTGGCAGACGCCGCGCTTGTTCGTCAGCACATCGTAGGGCGTTGTCTCGAACGATGTCGTGCAGGGCTGATACGAAAAATCGCGATTGATCGCCAGATTGATCGCGAACAGCGTCTCGAGCAAATCGCCGTTGTTCGCCTGCACAAAGCTTTGGGCATACTCGTGGATTTCTCGGAGCTGCGTGTCGGGCAGTTCGATCGGGGCCAGGTATGGCGCCAACATCTTCAACTCCCACGGCATCCAGCTCACCGGAAAACCGGGCCGGTTCGAGAGCGAGGCAAAGGCGAACGGATCGGTGTCGAGCAATTCGATTGTCGATTCGGCCGTGATCGAAATTTCAGCGTAGGGCTGATTGATTTCGAACCGCGTCGTCCAGTTGCCGAACACGTCTTCGTATTCGATCAGTTCGGTATTCACGCTGATTTGCAGCTTATAGCTTGCCAACGTTTGCCACAGATCGTGAATCGGCCGCAAATGCAGCCGATGAACGCTTCGTTGCACCGTGTTGTCATAAGTGAAATGGTTGGCGTGGCGGACTTTTAAACGGCGCTTGCCGTCAATTAATGGCAAATCGGACTTCACGTTTATTTCCTTGCTAGGCTATTGTCTCGAAATAAATTGGCAGAAACGCTCCTCGGCGAGTCGCCGCTAAACGTTTAGTGGCGACGCGCAGTGGAGCGTTAAGGACTCCCTATGATAGCCGTTATTCGCTCAATGCTTCGACATTGATTTCAGATTCCGCGAGTTCGGTCAGCTTTTTGTTCGTCGCGCCCTCTTCATCGAGCGATGCTTGGAGCAATTTGGCGACCTTGGTCAAGCCCAGCAGTTCGGCAAACGCCCGCGCTGTCCCGTACCCTGCCATTTCGTAGTGCTCGACGCGCTGCGCGGCCCCGATCAAGGCGGCGTCCTTGACGTTGTCATCGCCGGCGGTCTTGATCAGTTCGCTCCCCTCCTCGACGAGACCTTCCATGGCGGCGCACTTCGGCCCGCGCGAGGAGACATCGAGTTCGGCGAAGATTTGGTCCAGCCGTTTGATCTGGCCGAGTGTTTCGTCGAGGTGTTTTTCAAAACCCTTCTTCAATTTCGGCGACGTTGCGGCCTTGGCCATCTTGGGGAGGGCCTTGGTCAATTGTTTTTCGGCGCTGTAGAGATCGCGCAGTTCGTGGACTAATAGATCGTGGAGTGAATTGAGTTGCATCGTGACATTCCTTCTTGAGTTGACTGACAGAAATCGATAGAGCCACGGTCATGTGCATTTTCAATGCCAGAGCCTTGGGACTAAACAAACGGAAAGGATTTCGAATCATTCTTGAACGCAAGGCACAGTATCTGCACATCCGATTTTTCCGCGCACCATCAAACACCGATCTTTTGCCGGCAAAGGAAAAACTTATGTCTCGCTCATTCATGGCCTGCCTCCTGGCAGCGTTGTTCCTCAGCATGTCGTCCCCGCTTGCCACGGCATTAGAGCCGATGCCGGCGAAACCGCCGGCAACTGGCCCCGAGAAAAACCCGACCGGCGTCGAACTCAGCAAACCCGCCGTTGGCCCCGTCCATTCGGCCCGCGCGGCGATCGGCCAAGAAATCAGCCAAGGCGAAATGACCGTCGGGCGGATCGAAGATCTGTCGCTCGATATCGGCAGCGGCACCGTGAAGGGCGCTTACTTTCGGCCGATCAAGCCAGTCGACGAGAAACAGGCCTCGATGTTGATGCCGCTCAGCCACTTTCAATGGCCCGATGACACGGGCGCGGTGACGATGGCCGCGCAGCCGGACAAGACGCTAGCCGTTCCGAAAGAGAACAAGAATTCGCCGTCGAATTTGATCATGCTTTCCAAGTCGGCGAGCATTCGTGTCCTCGATGGCCGCGGCCAACCGATCGGCCATGTCGTCGATTTTGGACTCGCACGCAAGGAGGGCCAGATCGCCTACGCCGTGCTGCATCTCGGCCATAGCGACAAGGATAAAGATGAGCATGTCGGCAAGCATGAAAAGGTCTACCCGATCCCACTCGCCGCGTTCGTCGTCAAACCCGATAGCACGGACTGGACGCTCGATCTGCCCGAGAAGATGCTCGAAGGACTTCCGAGCTTTAAGGAAAACGAATCGTGGCCGCGCGTCGTCGCGGGCCCTTGGACCGAATACATCCACGTCCGTTACGGCCGGTCTGTCCTCGGCGGCGTGCAAAGCGAAGACAAGAAATTCGACAACGGCGGCAAGACGAATCCCGAAAGTGAGCCGGTGCGGAAGTAGAATTACTCTATTTGTGAGACTCGGCAAGAACGCTCCTCTTCGAGTCGCCGCTAAACGTTTAGCGGCGACTCGAAGAGGAGCGTTTTTTCTGCCGAGCGTTTTACGCCCCCACATGGCACGGCAGCGCCGTGATGATCTTGTGCAAGCCATCGCGCGAGACGGGTTTCGTCAAGAACGCGTCGAACCCGGCGTGCTGCGATTCCTCGCGCATCTCTTCGGCCGAGTAACCCGTGATCGCGACCAAGTACGTGTCGTTGGTCTCCGGATAGATGCGCAGCTCGCGGGCGACTTCGATGCCGGATATTCCCGGCAGACCGATGTCACAAAGAACGACGTCGGTTTTTTTTTCCCGGGCGATCTCGATTCCCTGCGTGCCGTTCACGGCGATATGAACCTCGTGGCCCATGTGTTCAAGGATTCGCTTCAAGGGGTAAGACGCATCGCGACGATCGTCGATGACCACGATGACGCAATGCCGGCCTTCGGACGGGCAAGTTTCGGCGGGCGCATCGTCAATCGGCTTCGGTTCGGGAACGCAAGGGAGGCGGAGCGTAAAGGTCGACCCGCGATTTTGGCCGTCGCTGGCGGCGGTGATCGTGCCGCCATGCAACTGCACGAAGCCGCGCACCAGCGCCAACCCGAGTCCCAATCCACCGGCGCTGCGGTCGCTGCGACGGCTTTGCGTAAAGGGGAGAAAGATTTCTTCGATCTTCGCCGGGTCGATGCCGAGACCTTGGTCGCGCAGCGTCAATTGCACGGTTTTTGGCTCGGGCAGCGTCAATTCGCAGCGAATCGTTTGTCCGCTGCGGGAAAACTTGAAGGCGTTCTCCAACAGATTGTTGACCACCTGGGACAAACGGGCTTCATCGCCATCAACCCACACGGCGTGATTGGGACCATGCAATTCCAATTCGATCCGGTCATCGCGATGCGTATTGCGCGCGTCGCTGACAAGCCGTTCGAGCAACGCGCGGAAATTCAGCGCCTGGAGTTTGATTTGCAGCTTGCTGTAGGTCATCCGCGACGTGTCCATCAGATCGTCGGCCAAGCGTACCATGACCTCGGTCTGGCGCTGGATGATCGCGCGGATTTCTTGGACGTGCGGCGGCAAATCTTCGTCTTGCATCTGCAAGACATCGACCGAGTTGCGAATCGCGGCCAAGGGGTTGCGCAGCTCGTGGCCGAGGATCGCCAGGAAGTTGCTCTTCATCTTGTCCTGGTCCATCAAGTACTTGGAGAATTGCTCGCGGATCAACAATTCCCGCCGCAGATAAAAATAAATCAGACCCAAAATTCCGATCCCCACCCCCGCCCCAAGCAAACTAAACCAGACCGTGCTCAACGTGCTGGCTTCCGAGAGCTGGATCAGTTCCTGATGGGGTATTCGATCGTCTTGTTCGAAATGCTCAAGCAGACTCCGCAACGAACTCATCGCTTCGCGCCCCTGATTTCCGCGGACGATCGCGCGTGCCGCTTCAGGGCCTTGCTCGGTATAAACCCGAAGCGTCATCGACAATTCATCCAATTTGGTTTTGAGCAGCGGCTTCATCGCCGACAGCAATTCCTTTTGCTGCATCGAATCGCCGACACGATCTTCTAAACGCTGGACAGCTTGATCGATAACTTGCAATGAGGAGCGATAAGGCTCCAGATACTCGGCATCTCCGGTGAGCAAATAACCGCGCTGACCAGTCTCGGCATCTTGGAGCGCCGACAGAACTTGGTTGGCGGCGCGAAGCTTTTCGCTGGAACGCAGAACTTGATCCCTAGTTTGCGCTAATCGGCGGATGTTCCAATAATGGATGAACGTGTTCAACACGATCACGCCCAGAATCACCAACCCGGCGACCAGCGCGATCCGAGTGCCACGATGATTCGCCAAGGCTTTGGGGGAGTCCATGATCACTTACAGAAATTGACCCGGGGTGAACGCGCGCGGCCCCATCATGGAAGGCGCGCATTCTAATTATCAAACAGGCAGCGCGGATTGCGAGTGCCGCGCGGTCTGGCAAGGAAAAATACGAACGCTCAGAAAAGTCTATTCGATTTAAACTTCAATTTATCCCCGCTCTTGGTAGGATACAAGATTGCGACGCGCGAATGGGACAAATCGACTGGACTGCTGACACCCCCATGCAAGCGGATAACCGCATCCACTTTCCTGGGGATTTATCACCTTTTTCTCCTTACTGAAACATGGCGAACGTTACTCGGGCAAAGATATTGGTCGTCGACGACGACCGCGCCGTGCGCCACTTGGTCCAAAAAGCGTTCGCCGACACAGACATCACGGTCATCGAAGCGGCCTCGGCCGACGATGGCTTGAGAATGCTGCGCACCGAGCAACCCGGCGTCGTTTTGCTCGACATCATGCTGGGCGATATGAACGGTTTGGAAGCGTTTCGCAAGTTTCATGCGCTCGACAACAAGATGCCGGTGATTTTTATCACCGCCGCCGATTCCAGCGATATCGCGATCCAGGCGATGAGCCTTGGTGCCTATGATTTTGTGATGAAGCCGTTGGATCTTGGCGTGCTGGTGCCGCTGGTCAAGCAAGCGCTCGAAATCCGCCGCCTGATGCACGTCCCGGTCTCGGTGCCCGGTTCTGCTAGCACGCCCGAAGTCGGCGACCGAATCGTCGGCCGCAGTTCGGCCATGCAGACCGTTTACAAAGCGATCGGCCGCGTCGCGCCGCAGGATGTCACCGTCTTGATCCGCGGCGAAAGCGGGACGGGCAAGGAACTCGTCGCCCGCGCGATCTATCAGCACAGCAAGCGCAGCGACGGCCCGTTCCTGGCGGTGAACTGCGCGGCGATTCCTGACGCGCTGCTCGAAAGCGAACTCTTTGGCCATGAAAAAGGATCCTTTACCGGCGCGGACCAAAAACGCATCGGCAAGTTCGAGCAATGCAACGGCGGCACGCTGTTCCTTGACGAAGTCGGCGACATGTCGCTCTTGCTGCAAGCCAAGATGCTCCGCGTCTTGCAACAGCAACAATTCGAACGCGTCGGCGGCAACACCACGATCAATACCAACGTCCGCGTCATCACCGCGACCTCGAACAGATGGTCGAAGCGCGCGAATTCCGCGCGGATCTTTACTACCGTCTCAGTGGGTTCACGATTCATCTGCCGGCGCTGCGCGAACGAGCCGCGGATATCCCGCTCTTGCTCGATCACTTCTTGCGGCTCTACTCGGCGAGTCTCGGCAAGGATGTCAGCGGCGTTGCGCCGCAGACCCTCGACATGCTCCTCGGCTACGGCTGGCCGGGCAACATCCGCGAGATGCAAAACATCGTCCGCCAAGGGTTGCTCAGCACCGTCGGGCCGGTACTGCTGCCGGAATTCTTGCCGCCGCTGCACATCCCCGGTCCGCAACACGGCGGGCATCCGGATAAGCACGACGCGGAACATCACACCGACGCGCCCGGCTCACTCGGCGCGCAGATCGAAGAGCTACTGAAGAGCGACAGCGAAAATCTGTACGCCGAAACACTCGCCGCGTTGGAGCGGCATGTTCTAACGCGGGTCCTCGAAAAGACGCAGGGCAATCTCTCGCACAGCGCTCGCACGCTCGGCATCACGCGGGGCAGCCTGCGTAACAAGATCAAGTCGCTCGGCCTCTCGATCGACAAGCAGATCCGGATCGATGAGAACGAGGACGAGGAGTAGGAATAAGCAGGAGCGCAAAGTGTATTTTGCGGTTTATTTTCCTCAGCCGCGGTCAATAAAAGAAACCTGTCTGGCCCCCTCCCCCTTGCGGGGAGGGCTGGGGAGGGGGTTTGTGTTACG
>JBGSSS010000198.1:0-68114 GCA_041736895.1 Pirellulales bacterium | reverse complement strand
ACGCCGCGATCGCCGCTTGGCAGCAGGAACGCAATGAAAATCGCCGCGGCACCAATTGGCGCTTCACTACGGCAGACGCCAGAATTAAACTGAAGTCACTCTACCCCGTACCTGACATCGATCGCTAGATGGACTACTACGCTCGGCACACCCCTTGCATGCTGAAGAAACGCACCTTGATTCGGGGCCGGTCTGAGAAGAGGCAATTTTTCAGCCCCACGCCGAATTTGAGAGCCACTGCGGTTTCGCGAGATCTGCAAAAGGGTAGGAAAAAGACACATCCTCCATCCTTTTTCCTGCGGAGAACCGGTTGCTCGTCTCGCAGCCCTATCAGGCGAACCAAGATTCCAGAGGGGAATTTTGGTTCGCCTGTTGCATTTTAGCTGTACGATTTTGCCGCAATTGTATGATTTTTTCTTAATACGAAACTAAGGATCGACGGTAGTGTTTGATCTCAGCTCAGATCCGAACGCATATTTTGAGATTTTTTCAGTTCATTTCAGTCAACGCTTGCGGTACTTGAGATTCCCCGAAAAAGCTAAGAAATAGCACTCTTCAAGGGAATAACTCGCCTACCCAAAAACGAAATAGTCAATAGGTAAGGGATAGTCTTGAGATTCTCGATTTTCGATCGAATTCTCTTAGGGTTACATAAAGCTTGGCGGTTCTGTGGGAGTTCCGGAAATCAATCTTGAAAATCGGGTTAGGATTTTCGACTGTTTGATTGACGCCAGCGGATCTCGTTCTCTACCATAACTACTGTTCATATAACGGCTTGAGTTTCTGTTTCAGGAGTGAGCAATGACGCATCGCCGTGGTTCCCGTGCCAATTTGGATCGTACTTTGCAGCCATTGGGCCTTTGCACTTTGGTGCTTGGCGGCTCGTTTTTCTTGTTCCAAGCGGTCGCGATCCAGTCGCCAGTGTCCGCGGCGGATGCCGCCACGACACCCACCGCGACGTCAGCAACTTCCGCGTCTGAAGCAAAACCGGCGGTTCCTGCCAAAGGAACTTACGGCATCCCCCAGGTTGCCTATATTAACGAGTTCGTCCGCAAGGGTTGGGCTGACGCCAAGATTACTCCTTCGGTCCACGCCACCGATGGCGAATGGTGCCGTCGCGTCTATCTCGATGTCCTCGGCCGAATTCCAACGGTTCCCGAACTCAACGCATTTCTTAGCGATCGCTCGGCCGACAAGCGGCTCAAGCTCGTCAACATGCTTTTGACCGACGATGAAAAAGTCGGCGTGATGCGCGGGATCAAGGAATATGGTTACCTCGAAGAGTACGCCAACAACTGGACCTCGATCTGGAGCGTGACTCTCGTCGGCCGTCCGCAACGTGAAGAAAATCAACAACGTTCGCTCACCAGTCGCGAAGGCTTGCAGCAATACCTTCGCCGTTCGTTCCAAAAGAATAAACCTTACGATTCGATCGTTGCCGATCTCGTCTCCGCCACCGGCAGCAACACGCCGGGCGAAAAGGACTACAACGGCGCGGTCAATTTCTTGACCGGCAAGATGGAAGAAAACGGCGTCCAAGCAACCGCCAAAACGGCCCAGATTTTCCTCGGCCTCCAAGTGCAATGCACCCAATGCCACAACCATCCGTTCAACGAATGGAAGCAAAATCGGTTCTGGGAATTGAACGCCTTCTTCCGCCAAACCAAGACCAAGGTTGACCGCGGCATGCAGCGGATGGTCAACAATGTCGAACTCGGCAGCGACAACTTCAAAGGCGAAGGCTCGACTCCGAACAAAGCCGAACTTTACTACGAACTCCGCAACGGCGTGGTTGGCGTCGCCTATCCGGTGTTTGTCGATGGCACCGAAATCAACAAGAGCGGTTACGTCAAGGAAGTTGACCGCCGCGCCGAACTTGCCAAGTTGATTGTCCAATCCGAGTTCATGCCCAAGGTCATGGTCAACCGGATGTGGGGACACTTCCTCGGCTATGGCTTCACTAAACCAATCGACGACATGGGTCCGCACAATCCTCCGACTCACCCTGAATTGCTCGAGAAACTGGCCCTCGACTTCCGCAAGAACAGCTTCAATATCAAGGAACTGATCAAGTGGATCGTGCTGAGCGAACCCTATGCCTTGTCGAGTTTGGCGAACAAATCCAACGAGCGGGTGGACGACCCCTCGCTCGGCGAAAAACCGAAGTTCAGCCGCTTCTACCTGCGTCAAATGCGGGCCGAAGAGCTCTATCAATCGCTCGTCGTTTCGACTCAAGCCGACAATGTCGCCGGCAGCGCCGAGGAGCAGGAAAAGAACCGCGCGATGTGGATGGGTCAGTTTACGATCGCCTTTGGAACCGACGAAGGCGATGACGCGACGACCTTCAACGGGACGATTCCGCAGATCCTGATGATGTTCAATGGTGACTTGGTCAAGAAGGCAACGAACACCCAGGCCGATAGTTTCCTTGGCAAGATCGTGAACTCGAAGCTTTCTGATCGGGAAAAGCTGAATTACCTGTTCATGGCCGCGTTGGCTCGTCACCCGACGCCAGCCGAAGCCCAAGGAACGCAGCAACTGATCGCCCTGAAAAACGGGAACGAGCGAGGGGCAATGGTCGATGTTTGGTGGGCGTTGCTCAACAGCAGCGAGTTCATCTTTAACCACTAAAAGCCCAAAATTTTGACCCGAAGCGTAAGCGAGGTACGCGAAACCTCGGGTTAAAATGCAGTCCCAAGGTCTTGAATCTCTATGAGATTCGTGATTTTCGGGAATAACGGGAATAATCGGACGTTCTGGCAGCGAATTTTGGGGCAGGAGAGATTCTATCACCAGTTCTACGGCCTTTTTGGCGGCGCAATAGCAAGAAAACTTTTCATCCAGACTTTGGAGCTACCAGATGAGCATGATCCCCTCGGATATGAGCCGCCGCCACTTCATGGGCCACATGGCTGGCGCCACGGCGTTGATGGCCTCGCCGGCGATCAACTTCACGAATCAACTGATGGCGCAATCTTCTGATATGAAGAAGCGCCACAAAGCGGCCATCATGTTGTGGATGGGCGGCGGACCCAGCACGATGGATATCTGGGATCTGAAGCCAGGCAGCGCCAACAAAGGTGAGTTTAATCCAATTTCCACCTCGGCTGACGGCGTTCAAATCTGCGAACATATGCCGCTCATGGCACAGCAGATGAAGCACATGGCGATCGTGCGCTCGATGAGCACCCGCGAAGCCGATCACAATCGCGGCCGCTACTACATGCACACCGGCTACGTGCCGAATCCGAACGTCGAACACCCTAGCTACGGCTCGGTCATCGCTCACGAGTTGATCGACCAAGTCCCGTACCTCGAAATTCCTCCGTTCGTCTCCGTCGGCGGCGGCAGCGTCGGTCCTGGCTTCCTCGGCATGACCTGGGCTCCGTTCGTCGTCAACAGCAACGGCGATGTCCGCGACCTCAACATGGGCATGAACGGCGCACAACTGCAAGTTCGCCGCGAAATGCTGACGGCCCTGGAAAAGAACTTCATCAACCAAAACCGCGGCCCTTCGGCGTTGGATCACCTCAAGGTTCAAGAAAAGACTTGGAACCTGATGACCAGCAACCAAATGAAGGCGTTCAAGGTCAACAGCGAACCGCAAGAAGTCCGCGACCGTTACGGCAACACGAACTTCGGCAAGGGCTGCTTGATGGCTCGCCGCTTGGTCGAAGCCGGTGTGCCGTTCGTCGAAGTCGATCTCGGCGGCTGGGACAACCACGCCAACATCTTCCCAACACTGAAAAACACCAAGCTGCCGGAACTCGACAAGGCCATGTCGGCCCTCGTTGCCGACCTGGTTGATCGCGGCATGTGGGACGACACTGTGGTCATGTGGATGGGCGAATTCAGCCGCACCCCGCGCATCAACGGCGGCGCTGGCCGCGATCACTGGGCACGTAGCTGGAGCACGGTTGTCGGCGGCGGCAAGATCAAACGCGGTGTCGCAGTCGGAGCCACGAGCTCGGACGGCAGCTCGGTTGAAACCGAACCGTACACCTCGCAAGATCTGATGGCGAGCGTCATCAAGGGCCTCGACATCTCGCTGGAAACCACGTTCACCAGCAAGAACGGCCGCCCAATGAAAATCGCCAACAGCGGAAAGGTCATCAAGGAACTGTTCAGCTAGTAGTCAATCAAAAGGAATGCCCCGCGGGCTATTACCGCAAGGCATAATTCAACAACGGCAAAGGCCAACGTCGCAAGACGCTGGCCTTTTTTTGTATCCTTCGTCGGTCAAAGTGTAGTAGCCCCTTGCTGGCGAGCGGAATATACTTAGAAATCCCGCAGATTAAAACAATGCTCGAATTCTCAGTGCGGGTATTTCAATCGCCGGCCAATTTCACCGATCCTGCTCATGAATGTTGATCGGATTCTCGAGACGATGAACCGTCATGGCGTCCGGTGTCTCTTGATCGGGGGGATGAACTTTGCTTTGCGTCATGAACCGATTCTGACATACGACGTCGACCTTTGGATCGATGACGTCTTCGATAACCGGCAAAATTGTGAGCAAGCTCTGGCGGAACTCAACGCGGAATGGGGGCAAACGGTCGAAACTTGGAAACCAGTCAAGGATATGTCGTCAGGGTGGCTGGAGCAGCAGGCAATGTTTTGTCTAACCACGGAGCAGGGGGCGGTTGACGTGTTCCGTTCTGTCGCGGGGTTGGATAACTGGCAAGATTCCTGGGACCGAGGGATTGCAACGGCCCTTTCGACAGGCACCGCCTATCGGGCTCTCAGTGATGAAGATATGTTGCGGTGCCAGATGGCTTTGCCCGAGGGCTTACAGAAAAAGTCGCGCATTGAAACTCTACGTACTCAGATCCTCCGTGAAGGACGTGCCCCATGATGACTCCCGAAGAAAAAGCTAGCGAAGAAGCGAAGCGAGAACGCTGCTGGGATCCTCTGCAGCGTTGGAAAGCCTTTCAAGAAACGATCGCCTTCGTAGATTCTCAACAACCGGTGCCGCGAAACAGTCGGGCGAGTTGCCTCGCACGGCAGGCCAAGCTCTGGAAATCAATAGAAACACTAGGCGGATCGGTGGAATAACAACGGCGAAAGCCAGCGTCGCAAGACGCTGGCCTTTTTTCTTTATCAGCGATACTACCATACTTTTTTTCTTTACTTGCCAAAGAGCGGGCCTTAAAATCCTGACTAAAACGTCCTATTGAGCTGTCGCTCAGATTGTTAGCCGCTTGGCGGCGCGGATGCATCGGCTTTTTTATTCGCCTTTCAGTCTTGGGAGAATGCGATGACAAGATTCATGCGGGTTATGTGCCTAGGGGCATTGGGTTTTGCTTTTCTGGGAGTGCTGTGGCTCTCTCCAGGGACTCGGCCCGTGCATGCCGAACCGGCCAGCGACAAGATGGCAGCCAAGCAACCCGAGTTGCCGCCGTCTGTGGTGGGCGGCAAAGCGACCACAATCGCTGTTTACAATTTCACCGGACGCAGAGCACTGCCATTCTGGGTAGATCCCTCGGGCACAATCCAGCCGGTACCGGACGGCAAACCCGTGGAACCAATTACTGGGACCACGCCGTTTCCATTTCCGACCTTCGAGGGTGCCACACTCGGGTTCCAGATGCGGCCGCGCGGCGGAGGCCGCTGGATTCATATCACTGGACATAGCGTAAAACCCTATATCGTTTTGGGAGATCCGCCCGCAGAATTTAATCCTCCCGAAGAGGCCGCGAACAAAGCGGCTCTAGCAAAAAAAACGGATAAGCGAAATCCTGGGCAACCCGAGCCGGCTGGCGATTACGACGGCAATGCCTTTGTGCCGGGGGCCAAGGTCGCGCCTCTCGAGAAGAACATCACGAACAACAACACGACGATTAACAATCCGCGCCGCCGTCGGCCGATCATCAACAACAACGGCGGCACCCCTGCGCCAGGGGTGGTGGTCGTCGAGCCAGCCGTGCCGATTTATTTTCCCGCGCCGGCGGCAGCGTCCACAGCCGCGACTCCGCCAGCGGACAATTCCAAGACTCCTGCGGAGGATGACGACGACAAGAAAGCGCCCGCTGGCAAGAAACGCTTCACGGCCGAATCGCCCGTGATCGTCGAGTTCTTGAAAATTCATAACGCGGCCCGAGCCGATGTCGGTGTCAAGCCGTTGGAATGGTCACCGGATTTGGCGAATGCCGCGTATCGTTGGGCTCAGCACATCGCCAAAACGGACAAGCTCGAACATCATCCTGATGGCAAGTATGGCGAGAACATGGCCGTTGGCGATTACGAGACGTTCACGCCAGCAACCGCCGCCAATGAATGGCTCGCGGAAAAAGCGAACTACGACCCCAAGCAAACCGAGCCGCCGAGCTACCGTATCACCAAGATGTACAAAAACGACGACGGCCAACTCGTGGCAGCTGAATACGATAGCGAGCGTGCTCATTATACGCAAATGGTCTGGGCCAAGAGCACGATGGTCGGCGTGGCGACAGCAAAGCTGAAGAGCGGCGAAATCCTGATCGTGGCGTTTTACAACCCCCGTGGGAATATCAAAAACGAAAAGCCCTACTAGAAGATCGACGTGACGTCTTGAAAAGATTCGGGAGCAGAACAAAGCGGTGCTTTGTTCTGCTCCCTTCATTTTTCACACCGTGCGACTACACATTACTTCTTGGAAAAGTCTTGCAAGTTCGGGTCGCGATAGGGCTGTTTTTTGCGAAACTGTTCGAGACATTTCTCGAACTTCTCTCCGCAGGGATGATCTTGAATCGTGGGAAATTGCTTGTCCGCCGTGATCGCTTGCAGCGCCTCTTTGGCCATGGTGACCGCCTTTTTGAACTCACCAGCTTCGGCATGCGCTGCGGCCAAATTCATCAGCAAACAAGGAGTTTTGCTTTTGCTCATTTCCTGTGCTTTCTGCGCTGCCTTGACGGCCTCGGCTCCGTTGCGAAATTCGGGACTCGCGTGAGTGGCTAGGATCCAAGACCGGTTGCACCAACTGCTAACATTTTCCGGCTGACGCTTGCAGATTTCGTCGAGTTGCTCGAGACAGCGTTTTGCGTCTCCTGTGATCGAATAAAGATCGACTAGCGCGCGGCGGGACTCGCAATCATCCGGATCAACGGCCAAGGCTCGTTCAAAATCCGCTACGGCCATGGTGACTTTATCCAGATCCTTGATGCCATTCATTTTATAAACTGCCCAGGTGACTTTCCCTTCTCTAGGGGGGCTATTTATCCATTCGTCGTCGAGAGCGTTGTTAAGCTGACATCTGGCCCGTTCACGATAGGCCAGCGCATCCTCGGGTTTATAACGGAGTGCGGTGTGAAAATCCTGAAAAGCCTGATCCGTTTGTCCGCGTTGACGATGCAGAATCCCACGATAGAAATAAGCCGTGGCGCGATCCGGTTTTTGTGCAATTGCACTGTTGAGATCAGCAAGCGCTTCATCATGGCGATGCAACAAGAGATAAGCCCTCGCGCGCCAAGTTTGTGCTATTCCTTTCGCTCCGATCTCGGCAGTGATCGCCGCGGTCAGGTCATCAATGGCTTGTTGGGCATCGCGTTGGATCGCGGCGTAACTGTCTGGCCCCAATTGGTTCCCGCCGGCTTGCAGCCCCGCCGCGCGTTCAACGAGTGCGTGAGCGCGTTGGGAGCGAATCCGCGCGTCGTCGGGCGTCTTCTCGAGCAGCGCATTGTAAAGTTCGATGGCCCGATCGTAATTCTGCTTCCGATAGGCAGAATTTGCTTCTTGAAGCTTTTGGGCGACGGCCGGGGAATAGCAGAGGGTTACCGCAAACAAGAACAGTACAGCACAGCGCATGACAGGCCTCTTGTTGAGAAAAGGAGTCGGATATCGCATTTGCATCCTAGCCCCTCCCCTAGGGCCGTGCAACACAAATTGCTAGCATGCACCCTACCAAGAAATTCGCTTTTGTCTTGACCTAAGGAGAGTACCACTCTATTGTCTTCCTTCGCGCAAGGACCGCGCGCCATCACCGCACCCGCTCACGGAGCCAGGGCATGAAGCCAACGAACCTATCCCGCCGTCAGTTCCTCGCCGCCAATTTGGCCGGGGGCGTTTGGCTTTCGTCCCTCGCGGGTTGCATGAACCCGTTGTTTCGTCAGCAGAGTCCTGACAAAGCGCTCGCCACCGAAGATGTTGAATCCAAAATCAAATTGATCGGCGATGTCTCGGGCCCGTTTGGCTTGAACTATGCCAAGGTCGAAGGGCCGGCACTCGTCGTCAATCTCGACAACACCGGCAGCGACCCGCCAGCCGGCCCGCAACGCGATCAACTGATCGCCGATATGCAGGCTCGCAACGTGGCCAACCCCAATCAGATTCTCGCTAGCCTGCAAACGGCGCTGGTTTGGACGCGCACCTACATTCCGCCTGCCGCGGAACCGGGCGATCCGCTCGATGTCGAAGTCCGTGTGCCCGAAGGCAGCGAGACCACCGATCTCAGCGGCGGTTGGATGCTCGAAGTTCGGCTCAAAGAGATGGGCTACGATGCCGGCGGAGGCATCCACAGCGGCCATATGCTAGCCAAGGCCGAAGGCGCCGTCCTCGTCGATCCCGAATTGGGAGCCGACGACGACAAGAGCAGCAAACTCCGCGGGCTGATCCTCAGCGGGGCCAAGGTGACCAAGGCCCGCACGTTTGGGCTGGTCATCAAGAACGAAGACAAATCGGTCTACCTGAGCAAACAGATTGGCGAGATGCTGAATCGCCGGTTTCATACTTACGTCCATGGAACCAAGCGTGGCATTGCCACGCCCAAGAACGACGCTTATGTCGATCTGATTCTGCATCCGCGGTACAAGCACAACATCCCGCGGTACATCCGCGTCATTCGCGCGGTGCCGCTGCGCGAGACCGCGAGCGAACGACTGGAGCGCCTCGCGCTGCTCGAAAACCAGCTCAACGACCCGATCAGCGCGAGCAACGCCGCGATCAAACTCGAAGCGATCGGCAAGGACGCGACACCGATCTTGCGCAAGGCCCTCGATTCTAAAGATCAGGAAATCCGCTTCTATGCTGCCGAAGCCCTGGCCTACCTCGACGATTCTCAGTCTCAAGCCGCAGCGGTTCTGGGCGAATCAGCCCGCGATGTGTCGGCCTTCCGCGTCTTTGCGTTAACCGCGCTCTCGACGATGGACGATTACGGCGCGAGCGATGAACTCAAAGCGCTGCTCGATTCGCCCAGTGCCGAAACTCGCTACGGCGCCTTCCGCGCGCTCTGGGGGATGAACAGCGCGGACCCGATCATCTCGGGTGTGTTCCTCAACGAACGCGTTCACTTGCATCAAATCCCCAGCAAAGCTGCGCCCTTGGTTCATGTGACGCGCAGCTTCCGCCCCGAGGTCGTCCTGTTTGGCGGACCGCATCGTCTGGCCGCGCCGGCGACGCTCGAAGCGGGCAAGCACTTGCTCGTCCGCGTCGAATCCGAAAGCCGCGTCACCATCAGCCGCTTCGTCGTCGGCGAACCGGACAAGCGCGTCGAGGTGCCGAACAACTTGGCCGAAGTCATCAAATCGCTCGTCGAAATGGGCGCACACTATCCCGATGTCGTGCAATGCCTGCACGAAGCGAATAGGACGAAAGTTCTCAGTGCGCGGCTCGAAGTTGACAAGTACCCGCAAGTCGGACGGCGCTACAGCCGCGCAAGCGAATCCGACGAAGGGACCGAAGTCAGCGACGATCAAGCCTACGAAGTCGGCGGCGCGCTGCCGAACCTGTTCGGCCGCCGTTCAAGCGGGGCGATCATCGACAGCGAGCGCGATGAGAAGACCTCGCCAAAGACAGACAAGGCCGCAACCTCGCCCTAGCTTGCCCAGAGTAGCCGACTTGCTCTGCAAGTCGGTAGAATCAGGAAGCTTTTACGTCTTGTACGATTACGCAAACTCGGCATTTGCTCCCCCGGTCATTGACCGGGGGCTAAATGACACGATATCGCTCTAAACTTTTCGAGTTGGCGCAAGTACACTAAAAGAGATCGTTCCCCGCAGCATCCCGCGGGCGTCTCTCTCCACGTGTCTCTCGTCCCGCCGTCATGCTCAAAGCCCTGGAACTCATCGGCTTCAAGAGCTTCGCGGACAAGACCCGCTTCGAATTTCCGCCGGGCATCACCGTTGTCGTCGGCCCCAACGGCTCGGGCAAGTCGAATATCGTCGACGCGATCAAATGGGTGCTCGGCGAGCAGAGTGTCAAGAGTCTCCGCGGCAAGGAGATGGTCGACGTTATCTTCAACGGCTCGGCCAGCCGCAAGCCAACGAACATGGCCGAGGTGTCGCTCACCTTTGACAATCGCGACAACAAGCTCGGGCTCGATCAACCAGAGGTCACGATCACGCGCCGCGTGTATCGGAGCGGCGAGGGTGAATACCTAATCAATCGGCAACCCAGCCGGCTGCGCGACATCAAAGATCTTTTCGCCGGCACCGGCGTCGCGACCGAAGCGTACAGCGTCATCGAGCAGGGCAAGGTCGATGTGCTGTTGCAATCCTCGCCCAAGGATCGCCGGCTAATCTTCGAAGAAGCGGCGGGGATCAGCCGATTCAAGGCGAAGAAGCTCGAATGCCAACGGCGCTTGGAGCGCGTGGACCAGAACCTGCTGCGGCTTTCGGATATCGTGGACGAAGTCGGCAATCGCTTGAAATCCGTGCGCATGCAGGCGACCAAGGCGCGCCGTTACCAGGAATACGCCGACCGATTGCAAGCCCTACGCACGCAAGTCGCGGCGGTTGATTGGCAAGAGTTGAGCGAAAAGCTCAATTCGGCAACTACTGAGCTGCAAGCGCTGCGCAACGAGGTGCAAGGACTCAACACGATCGCCGATCAAGGCGAACGCCGCGCCGCCGAGATCGAACGGCAATCCGAGACACTCGAAGAATCGCTGCGCGAAGTGGAGTATCGCGTCACGAAGAACCGCGAGCAGATCCTCTCGCTCGAGGCGCACGTCGAACTTGACCGCGGCCGCGCACACGATTTGGCCGAAGTTCTCGGCCGCGATCGTCGCCAAGCAATCACGCTCTCGACCAAGGCCGGCGACCTCGATGGCACGATCGTCGAAAGCCGCGAAGCCCTGGAAACCGCGGCCGCTAAGCAACGTGAATTGCGCCAGCGCCTGGCCGATGAAGAGCGCTCGCTGACGACGCTAAATCACCAAGCTGACCAACTCCGTGCCGAAAATGAACAGCAGCGCACGAGCTACCTGGAGCAAATGCGAGCGGGTGCGGCGCTCGCCAATGAGATCTCGGCTCTCGAAGCCCAACTGGCCCGCAGCGAAGAACGCCGCGAGAAATGCTTGCGGCGTCTGGCGGAAATCGCCAGTCAACGCGAGCAATCGCAGGCCGCCTTTGCTGAATTGCAACTGGAGCGCACCAAGTCCGTCGAAGCATCGCACGCGCTGCAGCAGGAACTTGTCGCCGCGCGGCAGCGCTTGAATGAAACTCGCAAAGCGCTCGCCCAGCAACAGCGTGAGCTGGCCCAACAACAAGAAACCCACGCGCGGCAATCCGCCCGCGCTGCTCTGCTCTCGGAATGGGAAGCCCAACTCGAAGGCGTGGATGCGGGCGTGAAGAGCGTCCTGCAACTCGCGGCCAACGAACCCAACGGACCGTTCGGGGCGGTGCGAGGAATGGTCGCCGATTTGTTGCAAACCAGCATCGAATACGCGCCGATTCTCGAAGCGGTGCTGGCCGGCGACTCGCAAAGTCTGATTTTTGAATCAACGACTGCATTTGAGGAACAACTCGCGGAAGCGGCGGCATCCTGGCAAGGCCGGGTGACATTCTTGCCGCTCGATTCCCAACACAGCATCGCACCAACCTTGGCCGCCGAGTTTTTGCTTCGCTCCGAAACGCCTGGCGTCATCGGGCCGCTAGACCGGTTGGTTGAAAGTGCGCCGGAGCATCGCGGCCTGGCGCAGCGGTTGCTCGCCAACACATGGCTCGTCGAAGATTTAGCCACCGCCCTGCAATTGCGGCGGGATTGGCTGCGTGAGCAAGCGACCGGTGCGGAACAAAGTTACAGGGTGGCCGGAGTCGAACGTAGCGAGCCTGACCAAAACAGCGAGCTCTCGATTGTCTTGACCGGCGTAGCACACCCGAGCAGTTACGTCACTCGTTCCAATCTACCGGCAGACCCTGTCGCGCTGCCGAAGCTCGTGACCAAACGCGGTGAAATCGTCTGGCCGCATGGCGCGATCAGCGTCGGGCAAACCGCGGCGGCCAGCGGTTTGATCTCGCGGCGCAGCGAATTGCGGGCGTTGAAGTCCGACCTCGCCACTCAAGAAAACGCGTTGACACAGCTGACAGCCCAAGGCAAGTCGCTCGAAGAACAACTCGCGGCGTACGAAGCCGAAACGCACAAAATCGAAACCGAGTCCCGCGCCGCGGATCAGCAACTTTCTGAAATTCGCTCGCGTGCAAGTGCCGAAGAACAACGGCATCGTCAACTCGACGAACAGTACCGCGCCCTAAGCAGCGACGCGAGTTCCGCGGCCGAGCAAAGCCAACAAGTGATCCAAACGCGCACTCTGGCACGCACTCGTTTAGACCAGTTGCAACTCGCTCTTGCGCAAGCCGAAGCGCGTGCGCAGGAAAACAGCCGCCGGCTCGATCAACTCGAAGAAGCCCGCCAGACGCGCAATCGCGAAGCCCTCGGCGTGAAAGTCGAGTTGGCCCGCAGTGAGCAGCAGGTGGAGAACTTGTCACGGCAGTTGCGGCAGTTCGAATCCGACCGGATGGAACGCCAGCGCGGCCTGACGGAACTCCGCGACCAAGTCGTTGCGACGACGCAGCGCATCGATGCGGCCGAAGGGGCGATCCTCGCGGCAGAACAGCAACTGGCGCATCTTTACCTGGAAAAAGAGGCCTTTTCCGGCGAGACGAGTGGCTGGATCGCCGAGCGCGAAGCGTTGCGGCAAGAGCGGCTTACCTTGCAGCAAGAAGCTCAGCGTTCCCGCGCGAAAGCCCGCAAGATCGAAGAAAAACTTCACATGCGCGAACTCGCCGCCGAAACATTACGCCTCGAACGAGCGACACTCGAAGATCGATTGCGCGAAGATTATCAGATCGAACTCTCGCAGCACAACTTGGCCCCTACCGAGGAAGAAGCTCGCGAGCGCACCGCGGTTGACGAAGAGATCAATGACCTGCGCCGCAAGCTGACGAACCTTGGCGGGGTGAATCTGGAAGCGTTGCAAGAAGCTGATGAGCTTGAAGGGCGCTACGAAAACCTGAGCACGCAGTTTCAAGACCTCAGCAAAGCCAAGGCCTCGCTCGAGCAGATCATCCACAAGATCAACGCCGACAGTCGACGGCTATTTATTGAAACGCTGGAACAGGTCAAAGAACATTTTCAATCGCTGTTCCGCAAACTGTTCGGCGGCGGCCGCGCGGATATCATTCTCGAAGAAGGAATGGACATCCTCGAAAGCGGCATCGAAATCGTCGCCCGCCCGCCGGGCAAGGAACCGCGCAATATCTCGCTCCTCAGCGGCGGTGAAAAGACGCTGACCTGCGTCGCGCTGCTGCTTTCGATTTTCCGCAGCCGCCCGAGCCCGTTCTGCGTTCTCGACGAAGTCGATGCAGCGCTCGACGAAGCAAACATCGAGCGATTCGTCGGCGTGCTGCGCGAGTTCTTGAACTGGACGCAGTTCATCGTCGTGACGCACTCCAAAAAGACAATGGCCTGCGGCCAGACGCTCTACGGCGTCACGATGCAAGAGTCCGGCATCAGCAAACGCGTCTCCGTCCGTTTCGAAGACGTCAGCGACAACGGCGAAATCCGGATCACGGCGCAAAAGCAAGCCGACGCCGAAAGCGACGCGGCTTAAATGCAATTTTGCCGCAAAGAAAACAAAAAAAGCAAAGAAATGCAAAAGACTCTGTTTACAATGCTTTACGCCTAAGTTTTTTCGCTCGCTAGCGATTGGCAGAAATGAAGGCAAGAGAATGGTTCAGAAACATTCTTCTGCCTGTGTCCCCGGAGTACGTTCTTATTTGGCAAATACATTTTCTAAATTGGCTGGTAAGTGTTAAGCATCTATTATTCCAACCTTCAAATACCTCGCTCCGGGAAATTTTAAAGTCTCTTCTTTGTTATTTTTGCTTTCTTTGCGGCAGAATCGCATTTGCATTTTTCTCTTGCGGCCTACAACGTGTTACGGAGTGCGATCAAGATCGCCGTCGCCCCAAGAAACGTCGTCATCAACCCGCCGCGTAGTGAGATCAGAACTCCAGCGACGAGCGCGCCGGCTTCCGCGGGGCCGGCCTTCAGTAGATATGGCGCGATGAGTGTCGTCAACACCGCGGCCGGGACCGCATCAAGCGCGGCTTGCACGCGCGGGGGGATGCTGCGGAAACGTGACAGCACCAAATGCCCGCCGCAGCGGGTCAGGTACGTCGCGCAGCCGGCCGCGAGAATAATTCCAACGGTCGTCGTCATGCCGGTTCCTGTGTGGGATTCTCTGTGGGCTGCGCTTCTTCGCTTTCTTTTGGCGGCATCAGCGCGGCGAAAAGAATCCCTGCCGCGGCACCGATCGAAACATGCCAAGGCGAGCCGACATATTTCACCGCGAGCAAAGCCACACCGCCGCTGACCAACACCAACGGCAACCACAATGGCCGCTTGCGAAAGCCCATCACGAGGCTGAGGAAATAAATCGGCAGCAAGTAATCGAGCCCAATCGCTTCGGGATTGGTGATCAGCTTGCCAAACGTCCCGCCAATCGCCGCACTGGCGATCCAGAGCACATAGACCGGCAGCGCCATGCACAAATACCAGACAAATGTCAGCGTGCGGCCCGATGCCGCGCGGCGTTCGCTTTCGGCGTACTGCGGATCAACGAGAAAAAAGAACGCGAACATCTGTTCCAAGAACGGCCAGTGCGCGATTTTTTGGCCCACGGCGGCCGAATAAAGCACATGCCGAAAATTGACCGCGAAGATCGACAACACGATCAGCCACGGCGCGACCCGCTCTCCAAACAGATCGAGCCCCACCATCTGACTCGCGCCGCCGTAAACCGCGGCGCTGAACAGCGTCGCCTCGCCAACACTCATCCCCTGCTCGACGGCCTTGGCTCCGAACAGCAAACCGAACGGCGATGAAGCAATGATGACGGGAATGCTGGCGCGGAGGCCTTCGCGGAGTTCGCTACGTCGCCCCGGCTCAGCAGGAATCGCGGCTACGACAGCTGCTTCAAGCGTCTCATCATCCGGCACCTCGCCAAGATCAAGATTGTCGGGCCGGACGGACATTCGCAGTGTAATATGAGTATGTGATTTGCCCCAGCAGTTAATGTCTCAGGATACTGAAATCCTAGAGAGAGCGGAATGAGCCGTAGGGTTCACTTGAAACCGCTTACTTAGATAGAAACCACTTCTTGGAATGCAGCGCTGAGTTTGACCATGCCATTTCTCTTTGCAATACCTTGAGTGCTGTTCGCTCTACTTCATCGTAAGTTTTGGGATCTTTTTCTTCTTCGGCGATCATCCATTCTAATGCAGATAGTTGGATAAGTCGCAAATCCATCATCCGCGCTCTTTTAGCCCATTGTTTAGCTTGTTCTGGATTTTTGCTGAGATAGCTGATGAAATCTGGCCGCAGAGGAGGTTTGCCACGCAGACCTTCGACGACACGGTTCTGGGGGTGCCCGCGTGTATATCCTTCGCCATATACAGTTTTTTCAAACGGGCAAATCTGTTGCTCCAGAATCCAGCGACAAAGGAAACCGACATTAAAATTATCATCAGCTGCTCCGCCATCACCCGTGAGACTGTATCGCTCGTCATCAATATTTTGAGCAAGTTGTTCAAGTGCGATTGGTCCAAGCTTTTCCAATTTACGATAAGCTTCCCAAACTTTTGCTTGTGCTTTTTTGTCGTAATTCTTTGGATACACAGCATCTGGACCTTGCACTTTGGGGGCTGCATTCGGCGACGCCAATTGCTCGATCAATGCTTTGATCTCGGCCTCCGTTGGCTCGGCGGCGTGCAATGATTGAACTATAAGCATCGTGCCAATGCAGACTACTAACAGCGAAGATGACTTGCAGGGAGCAATGATTTTCATGAGACGAATTCCTTGTCGAACAATCGATTCAATAACGTTGCTTCAAATTCTCCCCAAAACTTCAGCGAAATGCCAACGATTTTCTCGCTAGCAACACCCCACTGAACCAAGCGCGAACCCACACCGTAGGAAAAATATCGCCGAACAACGCCGTGAAAACGCCGCAAATACCGGGCTTTTCGTTGCAAGCCGCATAATACGCGAATCTCCTTAAAGTCCTCCCCCCCGAAGAATCGAAAGTAACTTACGGAAGGTTTGCGCTGGCGACGAATTCGCTCCCTCTGCTTTCGAGCAGACCAAACGAATGCCCCGTCAAGAGCCAAGCTGCAGGGGGGTCCTGCCAAACGGAGTGTCGGGCGTCACGGGACGCGCTCTCTCGATTGAACTTCCAAGTTGGTCGCACAGGTGTCCGCAGCGTTGCCGTGATGGTTGGCAACGACTGTGACGGTTGTAGGGATCGAGTCGAGCCGAGGTTGTAACGAAACTTCCTCCCGCTTCGATTATCCCCAAAGCCTGGATCACCGGTGTGACGATGTGTCGATAAGTGGCGCGGGTCAGAGGGATCAGACCACGGCCCGAGAGAAGCATTTTTCGTCAGCTCTTACCCAGTTGGCATGGTGATCGAAACTGCCCCCGCAGTGGACATCCGCGTTTCCCCCCGCAGGGAAGTCGCAACCGCGCCTAGGAGCCGATGATGTGTTTGTCGCTTGGCCAATGGCGACGATCACTCCCGCAAAAACAATTTGGAAGAAGACACGGAGAGCCTGCGATGAAGGTTTTCACTACTGGACAGGTCGCCAAGATCTGTAAGGTTGCCCCCCGGACCGTAAGCAAATGGTTCGACTCGGGCCGCCTCCGCGGTTATCGGATTCCCGGTTCGCAAGACCGCCGGATTCCCCGCGAATATCTGATCAAGTTCCTCAAGGAACACGGGATGCCCCTGGGCGATCTCGAAGACGAAGCCATGGCCAAGGTGCTGGTCGTCGGTCAAGACACGGTCTTGATCGAGAACCTGAAGCGCCAATTGCCGATGGAGAAGTCGTTCAAGGTGGCCGTGGCCGCCAGCGGCTTCGAAGCCGGCATCCAAGCCGAAAGCTTCCACCCTGACTGCATCATTGTGGACTTCTCGATCGGCCGGATCGAAGCTCTGCAAATCTGTCAGAACCTCCGCCGCAATGCGGAATACTCGGACACGATCCTGATCGCGCTGTTGCCCGATGACGGCAGCTCGACCAGCTTCGATCGTTCGACGATCAACGAAACATTCAAGAAGCCGTTCGACGCAGCCCTGCTCGCCGAACGTCTCAAGACACTGATCAGTTCCCGCAAGGAACTGGTCTAACAACCCGACGCGTTAGCGAGGGCGTACACTGGGACCAGATTCGTTGAATCTCTCCCAATTGTCCACCCGCGGGCACTTCCAACCCGCGTGCTCTCGCCGCACGATTCGCTCTCCGAAACACCGTGGTTCATCGCCACGGTGTTTTTTTGCGCGCGTCGAGTCCGGTCAGTTGGAGCCAGTGTTATCCGAAAGTTCTGAGCTGTCGGTGTTTCGGGCAGCGGCTCTCGTTTTTTCCCACTCGCGCATCCCATCGGCAAGCTCTTTGCCGTAGTGGATCTCGACGAATTTATGGGCGATTTCTCGTTCCGTGAATTCTGGGTTTAATGCTGCTATGGTTCGTTTCGAGATTCGCATGGCCTCAGAAGACAGAAACATCGCTAATGCCGACTGCTGTCTCGGTGATAGTGATTTAGCCACCTGAATTGGAATGTATGGAATAATCGAGTTTGGATCGTTAAACATGTTTCCGCCTTTGATAAAGTCTGAGTACTAATGTTAATTATACTACTTGATTCTTTCAAACGCACTTGGAATCGAAGAGCATTACTACGGATTCATCTCGCTTGGGTTAAGACCCAAGCCACTTGTGAAAATTGACATCTTGCGCTCCACCGGGTACAAGCATAGCTCCTGGATTTTTTCTGACGGCAAGCCCTCCGCTGCGCGTCGGGGCTAACCGGGTGTGACTACCCTTGCTATTTAGTTTGCTTGCCAATTTTCCGTTTCGAGGAGCCATCATGTTGCGAGTCGCTTGTGCCGCTTTGTTGACCTTTGGTCTGTTGAATGTTTCTTCCGCCGACGAACTCGTGCCGCTCAAGAAGGGCGAACGGATCGTCTTCCTCGGCGATTCGATCACCCAGGGCGGCGTAGGGAAAAACGGCTATGTCACCAAGATCAAGGAAGAACTTCAGTCTAAGCACAAGGACCTGGAAATCGAGATCATCGGCGCTGGGATCAGCGGCAACAAGGTGCCGGACCTACAAAAGCGCGTCGAGAAGGATGTCGTCGCCAAGAAGCCGACGATTGTTTTCATTTACATCGGCATCAACGATGTCTGGCACGGCCAAAGCGATCCGGCCAAAGGCACCTTGCCCGACAAGTTCGAAGAGGGTCTTAAAGAAGTAATCGGCAAATGCACCGCCGCCGGCGCCAAGGTCATTCTCTGTACCCCGACGGTGATTGGCGAAAAGAAGGCCGGCGCCAATAAACTCGATGCCAAGCTCGACGAGTATGCCGGCATCAGCCGTAAGGTCGCCGCGGAATTGAAACTGCCGCTGTGCGATCTGCGCAAAGCGTTTGTCGATCACCTCAAGGAGAACAATCCCGAGGACAAGGAAAAAGGCATCCTCACCGGCGACCGTGTCCACTTGAACGAAGCCGGGAACAAGCTTGTCGCCGAAACGATGCTCAAGATGCTCGCGAATTAGGAATACACTTTTTGCCGCAAGAAAAACAAGAAAAACAAGAAAAACAACAAAAGAAGGCGCTCGTGTAGCAATCAGCTTCACGTTCAACCATTCTCCCCTTTGCTTTTCTTGTTTTCTTTGCGGCAAAATTGCATTTCTTTCGATTCTGTGACCGGCAACTATTTACTTTGGGTGCGTGCTATGGGTGGCTTGCGATTTTCATTATTTGCTGCTACTTGCCTCCTTGCGGCATCAGCTTTTGCGGCCGAACCGGAAAACACGAAGCCCCTCCGCGCCGGCATCATCGGTCTCGACACCTCGCACGTCGTCGCGTTCACCAAAACGTTGAACGCGGAGAAACCGAAACCCGAGGCCGTGGGCGTGCGCGTCGTTGCGGCTTGGTCGGGTGGAAGTGCCGATATCCCGTCGAGCATCGACCGGGTGCCGAAGTTCACCGAAGATGTCAAGAAGCTCGGTGTCGAGATCGTGGACACGATCGACGAGTTGGTGCAGAAAGTTGATGTTGTGTTCATTGAAAGTCTCGACGGGCGTGTTCACTTGGAACAATTGCGGCCAGTCTTGAAAGCCAAGAAGCCGGTCTATATCGACAAACCGCTAGCGGCGAATCTGACCGATGTGCTGCGCATCTTTGACGAATCCAAAGCCGCCGGTGTGCCGATTTTTTCCTCGTCATCACTGCGGTTCTGCAAATCGACACTCGCCGCACGCGCGGGTACTCTCGGCAAGATCACGCACTGCGAAGCCAGCAGTCCTGCGAGCTTGGAATCGCATCACGTCGATCTCTACTGGTATGGGATTCATGGCGTCGAATCGCTTTACACCGTGATGGGCACTGGCTGCATCTCGGTGCAGCGCGGCACAACCGCCGATGGCAAGATCGAAGTCACCGGCGAATGGCCCGAGGTTCGGATCGGCATCTTCCGCGAAGGCAAAGGCTACTCAGGACACGCCAAGGGCGACAAAGGTAAAAGCGACATCGGCACGTACGAGGGTTACGATCCGCTGGTCTATGAAATCGTCAAGTTCTTCAAAACCGGCACGCCGCCAGTCTCGGCCGAAGAAACGATCGAAATCTACACCTTCATGGAAGCGGCCGACGAAAGCAAACGCCAAAAAGGGGCCAAGGTGCTGTTGGCCGATGTCTTGAAAAAAGCACGTGCCGAGGTCGAAGCCAAGAAGTAATCGCGCAATCCATTAGCCCCACGGTCAATGACCGTGGGGCAGGCGCTCGGAAGTGAAGAGACTCGTCTGGTAATCCAGCAGCTCTTGGCCGTAGAATCAGGCCCATGATTACTCCTCGCCAAACTACTCCGACATCGTCCACGATACTTCCGCGCGTCATTAGCCTAGTCGTCTTGGTCGGGCTCGTGGTCTTGTTCGGGGCGATGTTCTATCAGGTCATGGCCGAATTCATCGTGCCATTGTTTTTGGCGATGTTGATAACGGTGCTGGCGTCCCCCTTGTTCGAGTGGCTTTTGCCGCGCTGCAAAAACTCGCCGCGGCTCGCCGCGCTGGCCACGGTATTTGCGATTCTGGCAATGATTCTGATCCCCGCAGTGCTGCTGAGCTTTCGGGCGATTCACGAAGCCGAAAAAATGTTCCCCGATGCGGATTGGACAAGCACCATCCAACAAACGGCCAAGGCCTCGGCGACGAACCTGCAGACGAGTCCCGCCATGGCGGATTTAGCCGTCATCCCGCCGAACTTGAATACCCTCGAAAGTCAAAAATTTCACGATCTGATCGTGCGCGGTGTCACCTGGGTCAATGAGCACTCGGGACTGAGCTTGCATCCGGACGATGTCCAAGTGACGATCGTCGCGCGGGCCAAGGTTTGGCTCCAGGAACTTGCGCTCAAGACACCGACGCGCGTCCTCTCGTTTCTCTTCGGGTTGTCGATCATGTTAATCGCCGTCTACTACTTTCTGATTGATGGCCATTCGATGATCGAAGCCGTGGGGAAACTTCTGCCCTTGGCTGGCGATCACCAGCGGATGCTCTTGCGCGATTTCGTCGATGTCAGCCGCGCGGTCGCTGCGGCGACGTTGCTCTCGGCACTGTGCCAGGGGTTGCTCGCCGGGATCGGTTACTATTTTGCCGGCGTGCCGTCGGTGATCTTGCTGACTTTTATCACGGTACTGGCGTCGTTAGTCCCGTTCATCGGTGCCGCCATTATTTGGGTGCCGGCCTGTCTTTGGTTGTATTGGTTCAAGGATGGCGGAACGTTGCCGGCGATCTTGTTGGCTGTTTACTGCATCGCCGTCGTCTCGATGGTTGACAATTTGGTCAAGCCACTGGTGCTAAATGGCAAAACGAACCTACATCCGCTCTTGGCGTTGCTCAGCGTTCTCGGCGGCGTGCAAGCTCTCGGCGCGATCGGGCTGTTCGTCGGGCCAATGGCCGTGGTTTTTCTGCAAGCCGCCCTGACGATGTTGCGCGACGAGTTGCAGGGCGAGATTTTGGCCAAAGAGATGCCCCGCTGATCGTTAGATTTCAGCCCGCCAACACACGTTCGCAGAGCAACGCCTGGACCTGTTTGCCGTGGCGTGTGAGGATCAAAACGCCGCTATTTTCTCCGCGCGGTTGAAGCTGTTGCCGTACTTCCGCGGGGTCGAGCGGGACCCCGCGTTTTTTGATTTCGAGTTGGCCGATATTTCGTTCTCGAAGCAAGGCTTTGACCCGCTCGCGCCGCCAAGGCAACACTGCCTCGATGCGGAACGAGGACCAGAGCGGATGGTGCGCCAAGATTTCGCTCGTAAAGTACGGAATCGCTGCTTCGACTTGCTTCCAACAGAGAATCTGCGCCAAGTCGCCTGACAGCGAGGCGGCAAGAATCGCCGGATCGGGTTCGTAAAGGTATTGCCCCCACTGCGCGGTCCCTTCGGTAACTTGCTCCGGTCGGCCTTGAAATGAATACGCGACGCTCGGCTGCCACGGATCAGCAATCGGGCTCGTGCGCAACATGTCGCTCGAGCGTTGCAGATATTTTTGCGCGGTTTCAGCATCGATAATCCGCGTCGCGCGATGCAGGTCCCGCTTCTCGGCAAGCGCGCCTAGCCAGAGCAACTGCTGGCGGCACTCGCGGCGTGTGCTTACCCATTCGCGCGAGTAGTCGCCGAGTTCCATTGTCGGAGCCGGCGCGGCAGGCGCTCCCTTGATAATGCCATTCGGCTGGCGCTGAAGCAGCGCGGCGATTGTCTCGGGACCCGGCTCGAGCCATTCCCATTGCACGGCCCGCGGGCCAAGCGGCCGGCGATCGGGATCGAGGTGCCAAAACGAGCTCGGGGCAAGTTTCGTCTCGCCGATGTCGTCGCAAATCACTTGACTCGTTTTATCGAATTGTGCCGCTTGGCCGAACGGCCAGAAGTTCTGCAGATTGGCTTTGGCAAATTCGGCCGCGACCGGATCTCGCTCCACGGCGGTCGTGGGGCCTAACCTCGCGAGGGCCAACAAGTCGCCGCCGATCCCACAGCCGAGGTCGTAGGCCTCATAGCTGGGCAATCGCTGCTGCGCGGTCGTAGCTTTGTATAGCGCTAGCCGCCAATCACTGGCCTGCTCCAGTCCTTTGGCCGTAAAAAAGAGCCGTTCGGCCCAGGGAAATTTCTCCGCGGCCCGTTCGCGCAGCGCCGCGAGTTCCAGCACGGCCCGCGTTTGCTCGTGGGTCAGCGAACGTCGTAACGATTGGACGAGTTGGGGGGACATTCGCTCGGAGGAAGCCGCGGCGGTCAACCGCGGCTCGGCGGCGGCCGAGGTCAGCCAACGGGCGAGTTCCAACGCTTCTAACGGGTTTGCGGGTTCGGCGGGATTCATCAGCGATTTTCGCGCTTTTCGGAGAGAATGGCGCAAATTGTTTGACACGGGAAATCCACGGCGATTATTCTAAATGGACCGGATACTCGTTTGGATTGTTGGCAAGACCAGTGGCTCTTGTTCGACAATTCGCAAACGAAACCGGCCCACGGAACAGATCCCGCTGCACGGGATCCCTTGTCATACGATCCGTGGCCAGGAGCTGGCGGGCCGTTTTGCGGAACAGAACGGCCGGTAATTCGTCGCGCGGCATCAGCGCCGCGAGTCGCACGGGAATTCTATTGATTCCCGTAAGTTGGAAATTATCTGAGGCAACGAACATGGCTGCTCGCGAAAACCAAGGTTTGCAAATCGCATTGATCATCTTTGTGATGCTCACGATCATCTTGAGCGTGACGACTTATATCTTTTTTGACAACTACAAAAAAGCGATCGGCGAAAAGAACGACGCGATCGCGAAAGCCAAGGAGGCGGACAACCGGCTCACGAAAGTCAACCTGGAACGCGAAGGCTATTTCAAGCTGATCGATCAAAAGGATATCGAAGAAAGCGCCGAATCGATCGTCAAGAAGAACGAGGCCAAGATTGAAAAGTACCTGGCGCTCTCGGGTGTCAACACTCAACTGAAAAGCTACCCCGAGATTTTGAAACAAATGGCCGAGACGCTCCAACAGAAAGATATCAAGCTGGCTTCCCACAAAGATGGAGAAGACAAGGCTGTCGCGGAGCTCGCCGCAGTCAAAGCAAAGCACGAGACCGAACTTGCCAACGCCAAGAACGACACCACCAAGGCACAAAGCGATTACACCACCTATAGCGGCACGATTAAAACAGCCCTCGCCGCGTTGGGACAATCCAAACTCGAAGCCGAAAAAGCAATCAAGGAAAAGGGGGACGAAAACATAGTCCTCAATGACAAAATCGCGGCCATCACCAAGAAAGCAACAGTCGTCGAGAAAGGACTGCTCGTCACCGTAGGAAACCAAAAGAAGATCATTGATAGCCACAGGGATGAAACACCAACACTGACCGATGGCCAGATCGTGTACGTCGATGAGCGCACCAAGTCGGCTTATGTCAACATCGGCCGGACGGACAGCCTGCAACGCCGCGTAACGTTTAGTGTCTACGATCGCGGCACCAACGATGTCGCCACGGCCGTCAAGAAGGGGGCCATCGAGATTATCGAGATTATCGACGACAAAATCTCGCGTGCACGAATTGTTGAGAACTCGGTTTCCGATCCGATCCTGCCCGGTGATTTCATCGACTCGCCGCTGTGGTATCCGGGCAAGCGTTTGAAGATCGCGATCGCCGGAGCGGTCGATTTCGACAACGACGGCATCAGCGATCGTGCCAAGCTCAAGGATCTCATCATCGCCAACGGCGGAACCGTGGTGGCCGATGTGAGTGAACGCGGCGAAGTGATGGGAGCAATCACGCCGGATACCGAGAAATTGATCGTGGGCCGCGGTCCGGACGATCGCTCGGATGCCAAGTTCACCAAGCCTTGGAACGAAGTCACCGCGGATGCCAAGAAATACAACATTAAATTTCAATCGCTGCAGCAGTTTCTCGATGAAGTCGGTTACTCGCCGAACAGCAACCGCTCGCAAGATGCCGGCAATCAACGTCTAGTCGACACCCTGCCGAAGCCGAAAGATAACCAAACTCAAATCGTCCCGCGCTTCCCGCCGCGTTCTGCTCCCGCCGGCAGCGGCAACAGTGCGTTTCAGAAGTAGTTCGTCGCCATTGCAACGAACGAATGATGATTTGATATTTTTAATCGCTTTTCACAAACGGCTGCGTCAACGCAGCCGTTTTTTTCTTTGATTTATCTCAAGCTTGGGTTAAAACCCAAGCCACTTTAGACTTCGCAGCCTTCCTCGCAACTGGCTGGCCGGACAGTATCGCGAACCGAAGTGCGCGGGAAGTATTGCTCGAGGACCGACTCGAATTCAACCGGCGTTGAAACGCGGCTGATCTTGCCGCGAAACTCCCTGGCCCCGTGGCGTCCTTGCGCGTACTGCGTCGCAAACTTGCGCATCAATACCGTGCCGCGCTCATCGCCGAAGCGCTCGCGCACCAGCGCGTAATGATGCCGGATCAGAGTTCGCTCTTCGTCGGGTGTCGGGTCAGGCGGAATCGGCTCGCCGCGCAGCGCCGCCGCCGCCTGGGCATAGAGCCAGGGCTTTGACAACGCCGCCCGCGCGATCATCACGCCGTCGACCTGGTAACTGGTAAACGCCCTCACGACCGCTTCGGCCGACGTCAGATCGCCGTTGCCGATGAGCGGAATGCGGCGAAGATGCTGTTTGATTTCGCTGATCTTGTCCCAGTCCGCCGAGCCGGTAAAAAAATCCGCCGCCACACGGCCATGCACGGTGAGCGCCGCGGCTCCGGCTTGCTCGACCACCTGCGCAATCTGAATCGCATTAATCGTATCGCGGGTGCAACCCAGGCGGATCTTGGCGGTCACCGGTGTCGGCGCACAAGCTTTGACCACGCGTTCGACAATCGCTCCGACACGGTCCGGATCACGCAGCAAATACGACCCGCTATGCGCCTTGACGGTGACTTGCCGCACGGGGCAGCCAAAGTTGATATCCACGACACTGACGCGAAACTCGGTGGCAAGCTTCTGCCCCACGGCGGCCAGCGTCGCCGGATCGTTGTCCCAGATCTGCACGGCTAGGGGGCGCGGTTCGTCCTTAATGCCCCACAGACGATCGGGGTATTCGCCCTCGTGCGATTCGAGCCACAAAAACCCGGTGGCCGAGATCATCTCGGTCGCTTGCAACCCGGTGCCGCCGAATTCGCGGACAACTTGGCGAAACGCAAAATTCGTATAGCCCGCCATCGGCGCCTGCAAGATCGGCGGATCAACGACGATGTCCCCGATCTGGAGCGGTGCGATTTTTGGCAGAACGGAGTTCATGACACCATTATAATGCGCGAGCGCGAAGAAGCTATTCGATGAAATAAGCAAGACGCCGAACTTAGACAACGGACTTCAGCGCCAACTCAAGCCTGTGGATGGGATACCCAGCCGCAGGGGATTGCTTCGCAGAAGGGGAAGTTTTGAAGCGAACGGTGAATCTTATTTTTTCGTCATGACACTCGGCAAAGGTTCGCGCGTCTTTAGGCTCCAGTCCTCGCCCGCGGATTCATTGACGAACGTTGCCGGGCGTACTTGGCTGTCCGAACGAGCCGGGCTGTCGGCACGAAGCTCCTGGAGCGATGGCGGAACCTCAGCCGATTCGCTGGAAATCATCGCACTCGTATTCCACAGCGGGCCAGGGCTGGGAGTTCGTGTCAAGAAACTGGCGAGTTGCTCCGGACGAAACGAGGGGCTCAAGACACTCAGGGCATATTCCGCGATGTCGTTGTTGTATTCGCGGATCGCGGCCAAGAAATAGCGGCGATGACGGATCACTTGTTCGTAGCCAATCGCCACGACCTGCGCATCGCTCTCCGACTGACTTCGAAGATACTGCGGGATCGCCGAATTCGCCCAAGCATTGAACGTGGTGTGAATCGACAGGCAGCGCGAGTTGACCACATCTCGGCGCAGATCGACGGTCTGCGAGATTTCACGCAGCCGCGCAGGAGCACGGCCAGTCGGGTAATTCTTTTCGAATTGCGTGTTGTATGTTCCCACCAGCGGGATATCAGCGCAGAGCGGCATGGCCCGATATTGTCCGCCCATCAACTTTAACAACTCGAACTGCGCATTAATTGTTTGGATGCGTGTTTCGGAAACTCGCGCTACGCTGGAATTGATCGCGGCTTCGATATAACGATGGCTTGTGGAAGCTTGTCCCGCAACACCTTCGAGCGGTTTGATCGTGTAGTACTCTTCCACGGCCCAATTATATTCTGCCATCGCCAACGCAACTCTCCAGTAAGCTTTGAGCAAGGCGAAGCGTTTATCGCGATCATTCGTAATGATGAATAAATCTTGGAGAGTCAATTCCCGCCCTTCGAGCTTGTGCTGCACGGGAAACTTTTGCGAGCGGTAAGCTAACTGCGCGCCTTGTAGAAGATTGTGTGAAGCGAGTGAATCGGCTTTGACCTGCGCCGGATTCCGTGCTTCGTTGCTGCGCTCGCCGCCGGCCACGGGCTGGCCGAGCGGGTCTTGCCCCGCCGAGTAAGGGGAGATCGGAGTGCTCCCGGGGCCGCCAAGATTAATCTGCTTCTGGACAATCTCGGGAAACTGGAGTTCTACCGGGCCATCGAGCAGCGGCTTGAGCGCGGCAACGGAGGGAATCAACACGGACCGGGCCGTGGCATCGGAGATCATGGAAGCGCTTTCGGCCGAAGCGGCGGCCAGATCGGCTGGCAAGCTTGGCTGTTCAGGCGCTCCTGCGCTGAGCGGCGTCAGCACGACCGCATTCGGGTTGGCTTCTCGCGGTTGCGGTTTATGAGTCGTCGGCAAGGCTAGCGGCGCCGGCTGCGGAGTTTGTGTCAGCACCGAAGGAGGCACCACATCGATCTTGCCCGGTTCCTGCTCCGCGGTGTTCTGTACCGACTGAGCCAGGAAGGTGCTGCCCGGGGTAAAGCTGCGGTCGGGCTGCCGCGCGGCGGGACCGGCTTGCGGCGAATCGCTGCTCGAAGGCGGAGGGGCTGCCAGCGAGGCCGCGTGTTCGGTGTTCGTTAACGGCGCGATCTTGCTCCCCTCGGAATTCGCCGCCGTTGTATTGCTGGCCGGTTTTGAACCGGGCATCCAATGTTTGGCTCCTGCGATTAGCAGGGCCAACCCCAACACGCAGAAAATGGTATATTTTGTCATCGTCGTCGAGGGGGAAAAACCAGAGACTCAGCGGATTGCCGTCACTCTCCGTTTTAATCCAATCATCCCGATTCGGATAGTCTTTTTGACTTTTCGGATTGCGTCAGCCAGGGCGTTTTTGTTGGGAACTTGATGTCGGATCAGATCGACAATGTTGCCAAGTCTGCCGAACAGGAAGCGCGCCAGCATGCCGCCGCCTCAACAGCTGCCAAATCGCGGGAATGGGCCAGTCTGCTTACCCTCAAAGCCCCCGATCAGCCGTTCGCTGCCGTGATCCTCTTGATGCTCGCGCTCACGTTCGGCGGCTGGTATGTCTGGCGGGCGACATCTCCGCCCGGGCTAATCGACATCGACAACACCGAACCCGCCGGGAGCAAACTTGTCGTGAATGTGAATACGGCCGAACCAGCGGAGCTGATGTTGTTGCCTGAGATTGGGCGGGTGTTGGCCGACTTGATCGTCGAGGAACGCCTGGCCAATGGTTTGTTCCGCAACGCCAGCGAGTTTGGCGCGCGGATCAAAGGAATTGGCAAGGTCAAACTGGCCAAGATCGCTCCGCATCTCGAAGGCTGGACGGACGAAACGAAGAAATAAATCGACGTGTTACGGCGAAGCGGCTCTCTCCAAGTCACGAAAAAGGGGTCGCGGAAGTTCCGGCTTTGGTTACAATCAATTGCTTGAATCTCCGTCGAAAAAGTTCAACGTCAAAGATTTTTGCACCCGTAGCGCAATTGGATAGAGCGTCGCCCTCCGAAGGCGAAGGTTGCTGGTTCGAGCCCAGCCGGGTGTAGTTAGATTAAACTTTGTTGAATCGCAGACTTTGCGTTACCTGCCGATGCTCGGCAGTGAAGAGCCGTTCTAAATCTTCCTAGTTATCAAAGCAATCGCTTCCGACTGGCCAAACTATTTATCGCGTAGGAATGAGCCGGTCTCAAGAAAATGAAGTGTTTGTTCCGCTGCCACGCGGAGCAACGGGAGTCGAATATGATCGCCGCGGACGACGATGTGGTCCTTTTGCGTAGCCAAATGCGTGTTTTTTCGCCGCACAACCCAGTCGCGCGAGGCGGCAATCACGCCTATTTCGGCTTGTAGCGGCGGTTGGAGTTGGTTCACATAGCTATCGGCTTTCGTCGAGATTTCTTGCAAGATGGGACACAGCCGGCGGAGGAGAAATGAACAAAGCGAAGCGACATGCGAGCCGGTATTTGGCGGGGCCAGCATAACAACGCGGCCAAGATACGGTCTTTGCAACTCGGTCAGCATCTGCCGGATGATGATCCCGCCGAGACTATGCGAGACAAAGTGAACGCGGCGAATCAAGCCTGCGTCCACAACTCGTTCTAAATCGCTGCCCAAGGCGGCCGCATGATCGGCGACCGTTTTCAGTACTCCCGAATATCCCCAGTTGTGAACTTGGTAGTTGGCTCTGCTCAAATAACGGGCCATCCGGCTCATCAATAATGGCCGGCCCGCAAAGCCATGCAGCAGATACACGGCCTCGTGCTTTCTAGATTGGTCTTGCTCGAGCGGCAGTTCTCCGGTGGCGGGAATCATGAGCTCCAACTCCGGCGATCAAAGATCAAGTAATTGAGCAGGATCGGCAGTTCGTAAATCGACAGCACGGCAAACAGCAGCGGGCCTTTTTTATATTTTTCTTGAAAGTCGCTCATGTCGAGCTGCTTATCGTAAATCTTGTGATTCCAGATTTGAAAGCGATGCCAAAACAGGATCAGCACGACATACAACCAAATGTAAACTGGCGGGAGTCCCCAACAAAGCGCCCAACTTAGCGCCAAAAGCCCCGCCATGAACACGAGATTGACTAGCAGCAGCCGCAGCGGCAAGTTCATCGCGAGCATGACAAAGTAGATACCTAAGACGATCCCGAGAATCCAAACAGATCCCGGCAGCGAGAGCGCGATCGCGCACAAAGCCCCGTAAATACCCGCCACTGCGATGAGATGCAACAGATTGATGCCGAACTGTGAGTGCCGTCGCAGGTGACGGAGATACAGCTCTTGAAAATCCACCATCCACAAATTCATCTCCAGGGTCTCCTCTCAGGAATTACCAAACAACCGCGCCAGCCGCGGCCGCACCGCAGCTTGCCATGCGCCTGACAATACCAAACTGGGTAATGAGGCGCGCAGAACTTCGGCGATTGTTTCACAGACACATTGAATTTCCTCCTCCGTGATTGACAGCGGAGGAGTGATTTTGAGCACATTGGGTTCATATTGGCAAAAACCGACCAGCAACGGAAAGGTGCGATGCCGTAACATCGCCAATAAATACAAATTGGGGAGCACTCGCTTCAGCCAACGGCGGGGAGCGCGGTCAACATCCAATTCAATTCCAATCAACATCCCAAAACAGCGCACTTCGCACACCACAGGGCTGGTTCCCAGTGCCCGGCGCAACATCTCCGCAAATCGTTGTCCCCGCGAGTTCACGCGCTCTTCTAGACCCTCTTGCTCGGCCCGGCGCAGCGTATTGAGCACTGTCCTCCATCCAAGTTCAAAGCCGTATCGTTTATTGAGCGTCTCGGGCAATCCACAGTTCCGCGCCTCCAAGGCACGTTGCACCTCGTCGGAATGCAGCGTCAGCGCAAAGGGGAACATCATATCCGAAGTCCCTTTGCCAATAGCCAGCAGATCAGGTTGCAAGCCCAATGCGGCAGATCGCGTAAAAGGTCCGGTACGATAGACACCCGTTTGGACTTCGTCCACAAACAGCAAGCAGTCATACCGCTGCCGCATTTGCTTCAGGCAATCAAGCACTGCAGGCGGAATAGGGCGCACGCCCCCGACTCCCTGGATCAATTCAAACTGTATGACACCGATGGGGTGCTCGTCGAAGCACTGCTGAATGGCCTGGACAGCATCACACTTAAAGGGATCGACGTAAACGACGTGCGGATAGAGCGGCGCAAGGCCTGACTTGAGGGACTGTTTCCATGTGCCAGTCAAGGCGAACAATGTCTTGCCGCCGAAGCCGCCTTGCAGAGCTAAAACATATTGGCGCGGATGTTTCGCGGCCAAACCGATCTTGAGCGCGTGCTCTACCGCCGATGCGCCGCTGACGGCGGGCGTCACATGCGGCAAGCCGGTCGCCGCCTCTAGTCGCTCCGCAACTTCAGCGCGGCACTCTTCGCCGGCGAACTGTTCCAGTTCCTCCACAAACTTTGGCGGATTGTGCCCGCGGATACTACAAGCCACTCCGGCGACACCATCGAAAATTCGCTGCCCCGGCGTTTCGAGATAATGCCCCGCGGCGCGCATGGTGTTCTGATCCAGGTTTACAATTGAGATCAATTTCGCCAGGGAGGGGCTATAGCGATCCCGAAACAGACTCTGCCGATATTTCAGGTCGCTTTTCATCCGTTCGAAAGCCGGCTGATGTTGCTGGAAAAAGTCTGGCGCCATCCTGCTCAGGCAACGCAAGAAGTGCAGACTGGCGATGGTGTTCGGCTGGTAAGTGGTCGAATGAAATGTCGCCATGCCGCGCGCATTCCAATACTGAAAGAGGCGTTGCGAGGCCGCAAACGCTCCAAAAGGCACAGTCCCTTCGACAAACGACTCGTCAAACACCACGATGTCGGGCGCGAGATTCTGCCACGAAGCAGCGGCAGCCGTCTTGCCCCCGGTCAAGTCCGAACTGCCAATACAGACGATCATCAGCGGTCTTGTATCAGGCGGAAGTCGTGCGAACAGCTCTCGGTAAAGAGATTCATTCGCCCCTGACCAGGAAGACAAGAAAACCAGGATGAACCCTGGTTTTGCTTCCGCAGCTTGCAGTGCTGCAGTGGCTGCGTTGGGATCGGCGAACAGCTTAATTTCCGGCAAATATTCGAGCTTTTCTCCGTGCGGCAACATGGTCAGGGCAAAATGCTCCAACCGCTGATCCTCGTCGATGATCCAGCCGCTGCGAGAACCGCCCGCCGCATTTGAAACGAAGCGCGCTAGCTTGATCGCCCCGCTTAGCGACTCCTCGAGACTGTTGGCAAGGAAAACCTGAAACCGCTCGGTGCTAGTTGCCGGCCATTCCGCCGTGATCATTTCGGTTAGGCAATAGCATGCCTGCGCGACATGCGGATTCAGATACAAACGGAACAAGTTTGGAATTTGTTCTCGAATGATTTGAGCGCATGTCGCTGCCGCATGTCGCACGGGAGCCGACATCTCACATGCTGTGTTTGCCTGGATTGAACCGGACATGGGGCAAATGCTCTTTCATAAATGCGAGGAACGCCGCGCTGTCCGTGCGGCGCATGATAATATCTGCTGATATCGCTTCGCGATCCCCGATCGGTGAATAGGGCAGTCCATCGGGATGCACATGGCGAAGCTGGATCTTCATGAGCTTCAATCCGCCATGTGCCTGCCAAAAAACGAGAAATTCTTGCTCGTCTAAAAACAACTCGACATGAAACAAATAACGCCGCGTCAGGCCGTGGAAGAGGACGGAAGTAAGCGGATTTTCTTCCAAACGATCCCACAGACGGCCTAACGAATCTTTGGCCTCGTCCAATTCTCCTTCGGTACTGGATTGGACTGCATAGTATTTGCGAATACTGACCGATGTCGCTGCCGAACCCGATTTTCGCAGTTCGATGTTTGAAGCCTCGGGATCAGCAAAGACGCTCCAGATTTCCGCGGCACCGGCCGATTCCAGGGCAGAGGTTTCCATGCGAAATCGTGACTTAGGACGCACGCGCAGTCGCAATCTCAGCACTAGCACACCGCTGCGGGGGTTGTACATCGTTTCGGCAAAGCGCGCTTCTCCCCGCTTTGCGGAGTAAATACGGTCGGTCGCGGGATCATACAAAAGCACTTTTTCGATCGTATCGCCGAGTGTTGAAACTTCGCTCCCGGAACCATGCACCGGCACGAAGAAGATCGTGCCCATCGTGATGTAGGAGTAGTTCGGCACGACGTAAAGTTCCCGCCCCTCCCGATTCAAGTCGTTCACCACTCGTTTCAACGTCACACCGGCGTCAACATCTACAAAATCGCCCCGCACACGCACTATTTTTCCCGAGGCCGTGGTTTTTACGACAGTACGATTGGGAAACTTCCACCCAAAATGGGTGACCCCGGTGTTGTAGCCCACGATAGCCACATGGCGCGCGTTGAGAGGGTTATAGAGACAGAGCAGTTCCGCCATGCTTGCTGGCTCGAGAGTGTCGCACTGCCAGCGCCGCCAGGTTGTGCGCCAACGAGCAACAAGGCTGAACAAGAGACCGCCAAGATAACCCACCAGGAAGAATCGGAGCACCTGCGCGAAACCCGTCAGGCATTTCCCCAAGAGTCCGGTCGAGGCGCGCTCCGCCAGTACATCCCGCACTAGCCGATTGCGTCCCAAGAATGTGTAAACTCGTCCTGGCGTCGGTTGATCTTGTTCCGTGAGTTCGTGGATTGCGGATAGCAACTCCGTATCGTCCACAAAACAGTTGCGAAACTTGCCGCTGACAAGCGGATACAAAGCAGCAACTGCGCCTTGGAACTGCGTACGCGACAGCGGCGACTGGAGGATCTTTCCGCTGCGCAACACAAAGCAAGCATGTGGCGACACACGGCTAAATTGTTCGCGGAGGGCTGTTTCCTGAGCCAAGAGGCGTTGATCGCCAAAGTGAACACTCGCGGAACTAATCAAGCAGACGCGACAATTTTCGTTGGCCGACACTAAAGTGACGCAGCGATCAACCACTGCTTTCTCCGCGGCTGACAAACGGTGCGGCACGAAAAAAATCAACCGTTCCAAGTTAAATACTGCTTCTTTGCCGGATGCGAAGGACGACTGGTCCAGCCGCTGAACACCCGCTGGCAAATGACCATCTTGGCAGCCGACAAAAGATGTTCGTTCCGGCTGCGGGGTGGCACAGCGAAGTAGATTTGCAGCCTCGCTTTCGCCAAGATCAACCCAGAGTGTGACACCGTTTGCTAGCGTACTGCGCAACGGCCGACTGCCCGCCAATGGCGATTCCCTCTCGGAAAAGTTCCGAGTTGAGGAGCGGCCAGCCTGAATACCCAGGACATCCATGAAGTTGCCTCCTTGTTCCTGTCAGTGCATTATCAAGGATCATTGGCCGGCTGGTCCGACGGGGACGCGCCAACCATGGGAAATGAATAGACCGCTTGTCCATAGTTCACGCGGTCATCGCGCGCAATATGAGTGATGATGTCGGGACGCGGCTCGGTAATCATGATGACCGTCGAGCCGAGTTCAAAGGTCGCGACCCATTGGCCGCGTTGAATTGGAATTGGTGTATCGAATTTTTGCCGCGTGATGAGGTGTTTGCTAGGACGACGCAACTTGAGGAATGGGTACGTTACATGTCCGACGCCCCAACCCGCGACCATCACTAGCAAACAGTTGCCAAACGGCGTTTGCAGCCGGATGATGACGCGTTCGTTGAGGGTAAATACGGGAAATTCCTTGCGTTGGTACGGCGGATGCACGAGCAACCGGCGTCCCGGCACATGGATAATTTCCTGCAAGACGCCCTCTTGCGGACTGTACACGCGGTGGCAATCGACAGGGGAAAGAAAAAAAATGCCGAACGTGCCTCCTTCGAAGTGTTGCGTGTCAACACCCGGGAGCAGCGAGGTCAGCGAGTATTCGATCCCTTTCACGGTCAGGAGTGAGTCGTGGTTCAAACGGCCGATGTCTTGCACTTGGCAATCGCACGGACAAACAAATTGATTTGCTTCCGCCGCCAGAGGACGAAATTCGGGACGCATGCCGTGCGTGAACAATTCGTTTAAGGAACGGTATTCCGATAAAGGCCGTTCGAGCTGTTCCTCAGGCAAGGAGGCGAATTTTCCGCCGTAGAGCATTCGGTAAAAACGCGTGCGCAGCCGGCGCGGGATGGGCATCCGCGAAAGCTTAACACCCATCGCAACAGCCCACATTTTCGCCATGCCGCCATGAATGCGCGAAGCTTGCCGAAATTGTTCCAGGCGCACCTGGACTTTGGTGAGCATTTTTTTTCGTTGCATCTGATTTTCGTTTTAAATTTCGGCAAGGGCGACGCGCGCCACACGCAGCGCGTTGGCCACAATGGTCAATGATGGACCCACGCCCATCGAAGTCGGCAGCACACTTCCGTCCACGACGAACAAATTGGGGCGGCCGAACATTCGGCAATTGGGATCGACGACTCCTTGCTGAGGATCTTTTGCAAACCTTAGCGTTCCGCATTGATGCGCCACATGTTCCCGCGACGGAAACGCCCGAGAAACACAAACCAACGCCCCTGTTCTGCGCAGGATGCGGCACATCTCGCGGCCCAGTCCCCGCCCGCGTTCCCGATCGAATTCGTGATATTCGTGCGCCAACCCGATCGACCCGTCAGATTCCAAATAGACACGATTCTTTGGATCGGGCAGGTCTTCGACAATCCCGGCCAAGGGCAACATTCGCTTACGGAAAAACTTCAACAAAACTTGCGGAAAACGCTGCATCCCCGACTTGGCCAGCATGAGCGGGCCGGGAACCGGAAGTGACTGAACGATCCCCATTTTTTGCGGAAGCTGCTTCGTTCCAAAGTAGAAATCCGCAAACCCGACCTGCTTTGCAAAGGTTTCGTCCGCGCCGGTAGAACGGGCGAATATTCCGACCGCCAGGGGAGAATAATGCATCATAAAGTTGCGCCCGACATTCGGGCCGTCAATCCCCGAACGCAACAAGACAGCGGGCGAACCGATGGCACCAGCAGCCAAGGCGTAACATTTGCCCCTATAGTGCCGAGATGTTTGTTTATCGCGGTCGCGAACCAGGACGCCATCGATTCGCCCATCGGCGGTCGTCTCGAGCCGTTCCACTTCAGCGTTGGTCATGATCTGGAAACTTGGATGTTTCGCAGCGGTTTCCTCAGCCAGCATAGCTGCCGAGCGGCGTGCGCCATGCGGACATAAAAAACCCGCACACGAGGAGCACCGCGCGCAACGCGAACTATCGATTGCCAAGGGCAACCGAAAAGGACGCAGCCCCCCGGCCCGGTTTTTGTCAATCAAACGTTCATTGATCGGCGCCATGGGAATGACGTCGTTGCGAATTTGCCGACTCGGAGCATGAAGCGGAGCGAAGCCTTCGGAGGGTGTTCCGGTCAAATGGTAGAGAGCTTCCGCTTCGTCGTAGAAAGGCCGCAATTCTTCGTAGCAAATGGGCCACTCCCAGAGGGCGCGGGCAAGGCGATCTCCGTAATGCCGGCCCGGTTGGAAATCAGCGTTGCTAGGCCGTAACATAAGACCGCCAAAGACCGAAGTGCTGCCGCCAAGAACTCCGCCCATGTACAAGCGGGACGGATTTGTCGCATTCAGGAGGATTGTGCGATCATCATAAGGCGTCTTTTCAATGAGGACGGATCGCTCGTCATGAACATTTTGATCGATTAGCGGCCGCCGGCCTCGTTCGATCAGCAGAACGGATTTTCCGGCCTTGGCGCAAGTGTAGGCAAACGCAGCCCCGCCTGCTCCGCTCCCGATGACAATCGCGTCAAAGTCAAACTCCATAATACCTTTCGACCCAGACACAAGAACAAACACTGAAGCGCTGAATGTAACGTCGCGTACTAGAGTTGCAAACGTCGATGCCAGAATTATTTGAATCCAAAGAAAATCCTAGTCTGATCTAAATACAGACTTATTATCGTCCTAAAGCAATCGTAAAGCTTTTATTGTTTCTGACTGATGAGAGCATGAAATAGAATCGCGTGCGCTCTTTAGGAATTCTCGACAATTACGCTCACACGGGAACCACAAGGATGTCCGAATCGCTAGCGATCAACGCTGAAATCCAGCGGCAGTACAACGAGGTCATTGCCCCTAGTTATGACCTCGATCCACAGCAGGTTGCTGGCCGCTCTCTAGGAAGAGCGCTTGATCATCTCCTAGAAGAATCATGCTTGTCGGCCGAATTGCCGCCGATGAACGTCTTGGACTTGGGCTTGGGGACCGGGGCATTTATCGTCAAACTTCGGGAAAAAGCGGCTCGCGAAATTCGGCCCTACGGTCTCGATCTATCCGAAAAGATGATCGAGATTGCCCAGACTCGCGTTCCGGACTTGATCCCCGCGATCGACGATGCGGCCAACGTCGATCAGCATTTCACCGATCAATCGTTTGACTTGATTTGCACTCACTTTATTACTGGTTTTGTTTCCATCGAGCACCTTGCGCCCCGGATTTTCAGCAAACTGAAGCCCGGCGGGTATTGGTCTTTCGTTGGTGCGACGCGAGAATCGTTCCCGGGTTTGCAGCGTATAGCACAAAGCCGTCTGTTGCGGATGATGTTCGGCCGAGGGCGAGCACTGAAACCAGAAGAACTGCTTGTCCCGATCGACTGCGACGCGGTAACGCAATGTTTTGGCAGGCATGGCTTTGAAACCAGTGCCGCTGAGACGGTTCAACCCGACGTTTATTTCAAGAATTTCGATGATTTCATGGAGTTTGGATATCGAGGAAGCTGGCTGACAGCTTTCATCGAAGAGGTAGGACTCCACAAAGCGGGACCATTGCTCCGCATGGCTTTGAACAAACTGGTTTTCCCAATGCGCGACCATCATACCGTGGCACTTGGGTTAGCCCGCAGGCCGTTGGTTTAAAGTCCCGGTTGTTACATCCACGAGGGTCTCGATGCGCATTGCCATTATCGCCGAGGTGTTTCTTCCAAAAATCGACGGCGTGGTAATTCGCACGATGAATTTGATTCATCATCTTTTGGCACGCGGCGACGAGGTATTCGTCGCTTGTCCAGCAGTCTCTGAACCCCGCAATTCGCCTGTCAAATTCATCGAATTCCAAAGCTTTCCGTTTCCTTCCTATCCCGAATATCGAATTGGGATTCCCGACGCCCGCTTGGTGACAGCGCTCGAGGAATTCGCGCCGGATATCCTGCATTACATCAATCCCTTTGCCTTTGGCTTTCGTTGTTATGATGTTTTGGAGCGTGCGGGCTTAAATTATCCGAGCGTATTCTCGTTTCACACGCTGTATGGCGAGTTTGTCAAACGTTACGGTCTACTCAAGCCATTGTCGAGCATGTTGTGGTGGCTGATGCGTGATTATCACAATCGCGCCGCCACCAATTTGACTGTTTCGACCATCATGCAAGATGAATTGATCGCGCGCGGATTCGAACGGGTCGAACTGTGGCCGCCGGCGGTAGACAGCGCGCTGTTTTGTCCCGATCGAGCTACGCCGGAAATGCGGCAACGCCTCTCGGGCGGCCATCCCGACGAGCCGCTATTGTTGACTGTCTCTCGGTTAGCGCCAGAGAAAAATGTGGCCTTCTTGGCCGACGTCATGGCACGTGTTCCCAAAGCACGGCTGGCGATTGTCGGGGATGGCCCGCAACGAGCGGAATTAGAGCGTCTCTTTGCCGGCTTGAATGCGACTTTTGTGGGCTACCTCAAGGGTCAGGAACTCGCGACGGCATATGCGTCTTCCGACGCATTTGTCTATGCGTCCGAGACCGAAACAATGGGCAATGTCGTTCTCGAAGCGATGGCTTGTGGATTGGGGGTCGTGGCCCCGCGTGCCGGGGGGATTCCTAGCCTGTTGACTGAGGGCGAATCCGGCCTGCTGTTCGACCCTGGCGATGCAGACGCCGCGGCGAGCCATTTGCGAAAACTTCTGGAGAATCAGGAATACCGCAAACAGATGACCCAGGCCGCGCGGCAGAGTGCCTGTGAGCGTGATTGGAATAATGCCGCGGATCGTGTGCGACAACACTACTTGAACACCATCGCCACCCATCCTGTTAGCAACGGGAGCAAGAGCAAACGCCGCCGCTTATCCGCGACCGTCCTCTCCTCCTTGGTAACAGCGTTCCGCGCCGCAACCCTGTTCGGCAAAAAACCGGTGCCACGCTGATTATGGCACTTGTAATTCCTTGCTGCGTCTTCTTTATGCAGGCATGCCATCGTTTAGTAGAAGTTGCATGACATAGGCTTCGGCGACGAAGCTCCTTGCAAGCCAGATTTCGAACTTTCCACGAACACCCGGACAAACGGACCACGCTCTAGGTGTAATGCGCGAATCAAGAATGCGCATTCGTAGAATCGATGCTCTGGAACAAAAAAGCCCTGCGACTAGTATGTCGCAGGGCTTTTTTTATTCTTGCTATGAGGGGTCCGGTCGCGAGCATTTTTTTCGCGACCATGTTCCTCGTGGCAAATGATCGGTTGATTAGCATTTGCCATTTTCTGCTGCCAAGCGTCGGCGGCGAATGCCGATGCCGGCGAAGCCGAGCAAGGCCAAGCCGCCTAGGACGAACGTCGATGGTTCCGGCACGGCTTGCACCAGATTCCCACCACCGCCGGCGGTCAACAACGGGCTGCCTTGGCTGGTGAGACCCGTGATGTACAAGTCGAAGTCCGTGGAGGAATCGACCGTGCCGCTGTAGTCAAAGTCACCGTATAACCAACCGCCAAGGCTGCCGCCGCTGGTCAGACCGGTGATGTACAAGTCGAAGTCCGTCGAGGTATCGACCGAACCGCTCAAGTCGGCATCGCCATAGTAGGTGTACTTGATCAGCACATCGTTGGCATCGACCGTCTGACCGGAGAACGATGTGTAACCCAGTTCCACATTCGCCGCGATGCCGAGCACCGTGTTGAAATCGACGTTGTTGGCGAACGCACTGCTCGTGATGCCAGGGCCGTTGCCGTAGCTGCCGTTGATGTCCAAGCCCGAAGCGAGCTGCGCGGTGAGCGTCGCCAAGTTGCCGTTGTCAACGACCAGGTCGTTGTCATTCAGGTCGAGCTTGCCCGTTGCGACGATGCCCACGTTTGTCGATCCGCCTGCGGTCCCGCCGCCGCCGAGGGTGGCTAACGAATTCACGGTGACGTTCCCCGTGGCAGCCGAGTTGTTGCCATTGATGAGCAGCTTGCCGGCAGACACAAAAGTCGGGCCTGTGTACATGCTGGCACCGGTCAAGTTCAAGGTGCCTAAATTGAATAATCGCTCTAAAAACACGGCGAAATTTGCTGAAAAAAACTTAGAGCATATTGAAAAACATGTGTTCTAGAGGGGAGCTTCGAGCTATGAGAGGGGGGCTCGTAAAAAGCCTTTTGGCAGAATCAGCCGTGCCCTCTTTCGTCCGGTCGATGCCAACGGTTATCGTTGTTGCTCGACGTGCTAGGCCGTAGGCTGCTTCATTAACAACAGCGAAATCAAACCGGTCCATCCGGTCTGGTGCGAGGCTCCCACCCCGCGGCCGTTGTCGCCGTGAAAGTATTCGTAAAAGTGCAAGTGATCACGGAACTGCGGATCGCTTTGCAATTTACTCTGTTCGCCGAAGATCGGACGACGGCCCTGCACGTCTCTTAGAAACAAACGCGACAAGCGGCGCGATAATTCATCCGCCACTTCGCTCAGCGTGAGCATCGTCCCGGAGCCCGTGGGGCATTCGATCTTGAACTCATCGCCGTAGTACGAATGAAACCGCCGGAGCGATTCGATGATCAGATGATTCACCGGAAACCAAATCGGTCCGCGCCAATTGGAATTGCCGCCGAACATACCCGATTCCGATTCCGCCGGCCAATATTCGATGCTCAGATGCTGCCCCTCGATATTGACTTGGTAGGGCTGCTGCAGATGAACGCGCGACAGCGCTCGCACCCCATAGTCGGAAAGAAACTCGCTCTCGTGCAACATCCGCCGCAGCAAACATTTCATCCGATGCCCGCGGAGCAACGATAACAACCGCCGATCGCCGCGCCCCTGCTCGAACCAACGCGAGACCTGCGCCGCCAACTCCGGCCGGTAATTCAAAAACCAATTGAGCCGCCGCTGAAAACCCTTGAGCTTCAGCAGCAACTCCGGCTCTAGCACTTCCACGGCAAAGAGCGGAATCAAGCCCACCAGCGAACGAACCTTGAGCCGCACCATTCGGCCATCATCGCAAGTCAGTTTGTCGTAATAAAACTCATCTTCTTCATCCCACAAGCCCGGAGCATGCAAATCATTTCCGGCGTTGTTAATCGCCCAGGCGATGCGCAGAAAATGCTCGAAGAACTTGGTGGCGATGTCTGCGTAGACCGGATTGTGCGAAGCCAATTCCAGGGCGATGCGCATCATGTTCAACGTGAACATCGACATCCACGCCGTCGCATCGGCTTGCTCTAGTGCGACACCGGCACGGAATTGGATGTTGCGGTCAAACACGCCGATGTTGTCGAGCCCCAGAAAACCGCCTTCGAAGATATTGCGATTTGTCGAGTCTTTACGGTTGACCCACCAAGTGAAGTTCAGCAAGAGCTTGTGAAAGACGCGCTCGAGAAACGCCAGATCGCCGTCGCCGCCTTGCTTCTCGCGATCGATTTCAAAGACGCGCCACGTCGCCCACGCATGCACCGGCGGATTCACATCGCCAAACGCCCATTCATACGCGGGCAATTGCCCATTGGGATGCATGTACCATTCGCGCGTCAGGAGCAGAAGTTGACCCTTGGCAAATTCCGGATCGATGTGAGCCAGCGGCAGACAATGAAAGGCCAAGTCCCAAGCCGCGTACCACGGATACTCCCACTTGTCCGGCATCGAGATGATGTCGGCATTGTTGAGATGCAGCCAATGAAAATTGCGTCCTTTGAGCCGTTCCGGCGGCGGCGTTGGCTCGGCCTTGTCACCGCGCAGCCAATCGGTGACATCGTAGTAATAAAACTGTTTGCTCCAAATCATTCCGGCCCATGCTTGGCGTTGAACATGAATCGCATCGTCGCCAGCGACATCTTGCTGCAATGAAGCGTAGAACTCATCTGCTTCGGCACGCCGCTGCGCGAAGATTGCATCGAACGATTGCGGTTCGACGACCGGAGGTACGTCTTTCGTTAAACGCATGCGCAGTTGGCGCGACTGACCCGGCGGAATTGTCCACTGAAAATGCGATGCCGCTTTGGTTCCTTTGGGATGCGGGTTCACGGCCTCCGTTCGGCCTTCGACGACATAGTCGTGGAACGCATCTTTGCAATGCGCGTGACCGTTTGGTTGCCCAAAGAGACGTTGCGAATTCGTTTCGTTCTCCGTGAACAGCCACTTGGTGCCCCCTTCGATGCGGCAATAGTAACGGCCTAATTTGGCGTGAATCGCTTCGATCCCGCCGGTATCGTTGTCCAGAATCACCGGCCGCTCTTCGGCATCGCTCCAAGTCCATGTGTTGCGAAACCAAACCTGCGGCAACAAATGAATCGCCGCCGCTTCCGGTCCTCGATTGTGAATCGTCACCAGCATCAATAAGTCCGTCGGACCAGCCTTGGCATATTCCACGAAGACATCGAAGTACCGATCCTCGTCGAAGATACCCGTGTCCATCAACTCATACTCGGGCTCCTGCTTGGTTCGTTTTCGATTCTCCGCGACAAGTTTTTCGTACGGGAACTCTGCTTGCGGATACTTGTACAGCATCTTCAGGTACGAATGCGTTGGCGTCGCATCAAGGTAGTAATATTGCTCCTTGACGTCTTCGCCGTGATTCCCTTCGTTGTTCGTCAGGCCAAAGAGCCGTTCCTTCAAGATCGGATCTTTGCCATTCCACAGCGCCAGCGACAAGCAGAGCCGCGAGTTGTCATCGCTGAATCCGGCAAGACCATCTTCACCCCAACGATAGGCGCGGCTGCGGGCTTGATCATGAGTCAAGTAACCCCAAGCATCGCCGTTAGCGCTGTAATCCTCGCGCACCGTTCCCCATTGCCGTTCCGAAAGATACGGTCCCCAAAGCCGCCAGGGTGCGGTGCGCTGCTTGGCTTCTTGCAAGCGGTGGTGTTCTGCGGTAGCTACGTTTTGCTCTTGCGCCATGAGATGCGAATGTGGGAATGTCTGGAGTGAGGAGCAGTCTTGCAAGTCAAAATATAGCAAGGAAATGACTGCCGCTGCATGGTACAATTCTAAGGTCGGTTCCTGGGAAGATCTCGGCTCTCATTTTTCATCCATCCGTGTTTTTTATGAAAACAGCATTCACTCTGGCCTTCATCGCTTTGGCTGCTGTTGCCGGGCAAGCCGAAGAAAGCAAACCTGCGACTGCAAAGCCCAACATCCTCTTGATCGTCGCCGATGATCTCGGCTGGAGCGATGTCGGCTGGCATGGCGGATTTTCCAAGACGCCGGTCATGGACAAGCTCGTCAAGTCGGGCGTCGAACTCGATCAGCATTATGTCCAACCGGTCTGCACGCCGACGCGCACGGCGCTGATGAGCGGCCGCTATCCGGGGCGTTTTGGTCCGCAAGCGCTCGCCCCGAGCAATCTCCGCGCGATGCCGCTGGGGACCGTGAACTTGGCTTCAGCACTCAAATCCGTTGGCTACAAGACGTATCAGATGGGCAAGTGGCATTTGGGCGCGAAACCCGAATGGGGGCCGAACGCTTACGGCTTCGATCACGGTTACGGGACGCTCACCGGCGCGGCCGATCCCTGGACTCACAAGTACCGCAAGGGCCCGTATGAAGACACGTGGCATCGCGACGGCAAGTTCTTTGACGAAGAGGGAAACGCGACGGAGCTCATCGCAGCCGAGGCGGTGAAGCGGATCAAAGAAAAAAAGGACCCGTGGTTCATCTACGTCCCATTCCACGCCGTTCACACGCCAGTTGATGCGCCGGCGGAGTACCTGAAGCTGTATGACGGTGTGAAGTTCGACGACGATCCGGCGAAGCAGAACTCGCGCCTGCGCATGGCGGCGATGGTCGCGCAGGTCGATGCCAAGGTTGGCCAGATGGTCGAAGCTCTCGAGCAAACCGGCCAGCGCGAGAATACGCTCATTGTCTTTACCAGCGACAACGGCGGGATCGAATCGCTCAAGAACGCGTACGTCGGCACGGTGCCCGATTCGCCGCTGAACAGCGAAAACGATCCGCTCCGCGCCGGCAAGAACACGCTCTACGAAGGCGGGACGCGCGTCTGCGCTTTCGCCAATTGGCCGGGCAAGCTTACGCCGCAAAAATTCACCACACCGATGCACTGTGTTGATTGGTTTCCGACGATTTCCAGTCTCGCCGGTTATGTGCCCAAAGAAGACCTGAAGTGGGACGGGATGAACCAGTGGCCGGCGTTGACCGGTATGACGAAAAATGCTTCCCCGCGCACGATTTATATCGCGATGCGCAAGGGAGGTTCGCTGCGCCACGGCGATTGGAAGCTTATCATCAATGCTCAAGGCGTTGAGCAGCTTTTCAATATCGGCGATGATCCTTACGAGAAGAAAGACCTCGTCAAAGCGGAACCCAAACGCGTCGCGGAATTGAAAAAACTGCTTGCAGCACAGCAGGCGCTCGACAATCCCAAGATGCCTGATGATTTGAAGGACCTGCCGGAGTGAGAGACGATTTCGGTACCCTACTGCTTCTTATAACACTTCTTTTTGCAAGGACTTGAAGCAATTGAAGGTGTTGGAACTTTTTATGCGATGCTCTCATTGCGCTTCAATTCACAAGTTAGGGAGATAGGCAGAAGAATGAAGGCAGGAGAATAAAACAGAATTATTCTTCTGCCTTCATTCTCTTGCCTATCTCCGTGCGGATCAGCGGCCAGTAAATTATTGGCTGATTTCCTTCGTTAATCCTCATCCGCTTCGGCTTTGACGACGTCGCCGGGAATCGGTTTTGGATTGCGAGCCTCGAGGATTTCCTGACTGGCCAGATGCCGAGAATGGACGCCGGGCTGCGGGATGATGCCGCCCAGCAGAATTAACGCCACCAGCACCAGCACGGCCGTGCGCTCGCGCCAGCCGATTCGGAGCGAGATCATGCTGCGATGCCGTGTGCCGGTGAAGATCAGAAAATACGTATGAATCACCGCGATGCCATTCAACGCCGCGGCGATCACGACGGCGATTCCGACGGAGGGATACGTCTCGACCGCTCCGTCGACGAGCATTTCCATGCCGATGAACCCGATCGTGCAAGGAAATCCGACACTGGCCAAGCCGAGGAGCGCGAAACAAACGGCCAACGTCGGCGTCTGATCGTAGAGCCCTTGGAAATCGTGGAGCAACAATCGCCCCCGTCGCGATTCGAGTGCCCGCAGCGTCAAGCCAAACCCGCCCAACGATAATCCGACCGAGAGCCAGACGCACAGCGCGCCGGTCAAGCCATAGGGCTGAATCATTTCGAGGCCCATCAGCACGAGCGCCGAATGGCTAAGGAAAAGGTAACAAAATAGCCGCCGCGCCTCGCGCTGCACCAGCGCCATGCCCGCCGTGTAGACGGCCGTGGCCAATGAGAGTAGCCCCATCGCGCGGAGCAATTCGGTGTCCGCGACGGGCAGAATCAAATGGACTGCGGCGTAAGCTCCGGTGATGGGTGTGACAAAAAGCAGCGCCGTGCCGAAACTGGCATGCTCGAAGAGATCCGTGACCCAGCAATGAAACGGAAGAATTCCACTGCGAATCAGCACGGCGGCCATCAACGGCGCGACGGCCCAGGCCGGAACCGCTTCGCCGTGATAGGAATCGATCAGCAACTGGCCGCCGACCATCAGTGCAACAAACAAACTCATGTGAATCAGATAAACGCGCAACGGTTTATTGCGCGAGCGCAACTCCACCAGCGGCGGAATCGTCGACAATGCCATGAGTGCGATGATCGCCCAGCTATACTCCTTGCAACTGAAGGTCGCGAGCACGAGACCTTCGGAGAGTAAGTTCAAAGCAAACGAAAAGCGGCGGATTTTAATATGCAGCGTCGTCAGTGTTGTCAGGAAATAGAGCAACGCGACAAGCGGCAGCAGCGGGGCGCTAAGTTGATCGATATCAAAGAGCTCATGCCCCGTCAGCCACCGCACCAGGTCGTTTGGATCCCGCGCGATCTTGCCGCCGACGTAGGCAAAATCGATCCAAGTGGCAAGCGCGATGAACAAGGTGATGCCGGTGATGATGACGGATGCGTGCCGCGCGCGGAGGGGATCGCGCAGCAAGTTCACGAAGATCGCGCCCAAGAGCGGCAGCATCACGGCAAATTCCAGACCTGGAAAATGCAGAGTCATATCAGCTCCTCGACGGGGCTCGTTTGCAGTTCGCGGCTTTCGGATTCACGCGACTGGCCGCCCGCCAAGAAATCGGTCCAGCGCCGCTCACATCGATCGCAAAAGCGCAGCGTCCCCAAGAGGGGCGTGACAATAAACTTCACCAGCAAGGCGTCCAAGTAACCTCGTTCCAGCGCAAACCGATAACTCCAAACACGAACCCGTTCAGAAAACAATTTCTCCCCCGCGGGCCGCGCGGAAATCCGTTCGCCGAGCGCGTTCTCCATCAACCGGTAATCGTGCAACAACGTCGGGGCGCGAACAAACTGCAGCGTCCGCAGACAAGCGTGCCCTAGGATATGAATCAGCGGGATATAGCGCAGTCCCAAGCCGATCTCGGCGGTAATGATGCCGACCTGAGTCAACGAAGCAAACGACAGCGCGGACTTGATATCGGTTTGCACTCGCCCGGCCACGGCCGCAAAAATCGCCGTGAGCAAACCCAACACCACCACGATCGCGCTCAAGAGCGGCGAACTATCCAGCAATGGACTGGTCCGCAGCAACAAAAACGCCCCGAGATGCACCGACAACGCGCCGTAAAACACAGCGCTCGAGGGCGTGGGCCCTTCCATCGCCCGCGGCAGCCAGCCCGAGAATGGCACGAGCGCCGATTTGCCCGCCGCAGATACGAGCAACAGCGACCCGACGATCAGCGCCTGATGCGGATTGATGATCGGGGTTTGGTCGGGCCACGATTCGATGCCCATCATTTTGTCGAAGTCGCCAAAGCCCGTCATGTGATGCATCACCACAGAGGCCGTGAGCAAGGCCGCATCGGAGATGCGATACACGATCCAGACTCGCAGCCCATTCCGCACGGGTGCGGACCGCTCATGAAAAAATGCCACGAGCAGCGCGGACGAAAGCCCGACCAATTCCCAGCCCACGAACAATGTCTCGATCGTTCCAGCAAGCGACGTAACGATCATCCCCAACACAAAAATCGCATAGAGCGTAAAGAAGCGATTGAACCCTTGTTCGCGGTGCATGTAACGTGTGGCAAAGGCGCCGATCACGCCGCAGAGCAGAAACGAAAGGATCGCGAAGGGCACACTCAAACGATCGAAAATAAACTTAATGGCAAAGTGATAGCCTTGATCGAACTGCGATCCATGCAAGTGGACGAGATTTCCCAGATTGACTGCCACGTGCCGCCGATCATTGGTCAACATGAGCCCCAAAATCAAGAGCGAGGATAACAAACCGACGATGACGCAAATCTGGACAATCCGTCCAATCGCGCGCTCGGAAAATTTCCCTGAGAGCAACGAAACAGCGCCGAGCAACACCACCATGACCGTGGGTGCGGAGACTACTATCACTCCCAGCCAATACAGGAGTTCATCGAGATTCATGATCGTACCGCCCCTTGCCGCGCTGCGGACGCTGCTTGATGAATGTCGATTTCGGCGAACCCCAGATGCTTCCGCCAGCCACGATACCAATCAAGCGACGTCGGCACTGTTGGCAATTGCTGCTGGGTCGGTTCAAAGGGGACAAACTTCCCTTCGTCGTAAATCGACAACTTGTTGGAGTGCGGGTCGAGCAGCACTAGCTGGACCCAGCCGTTACTGATGATCCGCCCGACCGTCGCATTCGCCGCCATAATGCCCAAAATCGCTGCGGGTGTTGTTTCGAAGATCATCAACAACCGCACCGGCTCGTGAATTTCGACGCCCTGCCAAGGAAGCCCCGCGCGCAAATCGCTCGCATGGCCATCCATCACGCCAAGCAGCGAGGTGACATTGTGCGGCAGCTTCGTGCCGCAACCCCAGCCCGGTGAATCGATGCGCGAGAAGAAATATTGCAGATTGATCCCTTCGCAGACCGGTACGACCGCACCCAAAATTCGCCCCAGGATCATGCACTCCGGCGTATCGGTGAGCGGGTCGTACGAATGCATGAAACAACGCCGGTCGAGATACAAATCTCGAACCCGTTCGCGGCGGCCGACGAAGCAAACTGCGTTGCTCGCATTGCCAAACTCGGGCCGTGTTTGGGCCAGATCTTCGCTGCGGCCTTCGACATGCCGATGCGCTTCTTGAAACGAGAGCGTCAGCGGCGCCGATTGAAAGCGGCGACAGCGTTCGTGCGCATTGCGCGCACAGACCTGCTGCAAAACATCCTGCACATTCTCGATATCGCGAAAGTGCGACAGCGGAACCAAATCCAAGTCGAGAAACGTGATCGAATCGTTGCATGTATTGTGCAAACCGCCAATAAAGCGCGTCGTCTCGGGGATCTCGATGCCTCGTTCAAGCAAAATCTTGCGCACCCGCGGATCGTTCAAGATCATCGCCAGGGCCCGAGCATTCGGCCCGCCCATCCCGCCCGAGCAAGCCCCGCAGTCGTACGCCGATTTATGCGGGTTGTTCAAGCAATACGACCCATGGCCAAAGAATATGACCAATCGCGCGAAGCTCGTCGTCAGCCCAATGTCGCGCAGCATCCGCTCTCCGATGTTGGCCATCTCGTCGAGACTGAACCCGATGCCATCGTCTTCGGGGCTCGGGTTCGGGGCGATGCGTTCCAAGCGCAGCCGTGTGATGGGCGGGGCTTCGACGAACTGACTGGCGGTTTTGCGTATCCGCGCGGTCAGCCGCGGGAATAATACACGGGCGACCAATGGGATCGAGGCCAAGACGCCCAAGCTGGCGGTCAGCAACGCGCCGCTGGCGATGCTGCGGCTGCGCAGGTGGACCTGCTGCTGCGCGCTGCCGAGGACACGGCGTGTTTTCGCGCGACGCTTATGCGATTCGCTCAGCGAGTAAACGACTTCTTCGACGACCCAATGTTTGGGCATAACCACGATCGGGCAGAGCGTCGAAAAGTACGCGTCTGACGCCCCTTTGTAATACATCGGCACCCCAAAAAAGCCGGCAGCGCCGAATGTTTCCGCTTGCGGCTCCACCTCTTCAAAATGCCGGCGGAACGATTCCTCGCGCGTGTCGAGGCAAAAGACGGCCTGGTATTTGGGCCGATGGACACGCGCGGATTTGCGCTGCGTGTGAATCGCAAAAGCATTGAGCGCCTGCGTCCGATAGTTCCCCTCAAAGGCACGGTGCAAGATTCGACGACGTGCCAGGCTGTCGAAGATTTCAACCTCACTGAGCAGCGTCGCCCAATCGTTCGCACTTAATCCGAGCAGCCGATCCGGACTCCAACCCAACACCTGAGCTAATTGAAAAATCAAAAACGCTCGTTGCTCCACGCCGTTCAGCGGTTTGACGATTCGTTCCTGCGCCGCTTCGCGCAATCGATCGAGCGGACCTGTGTAATCCATCTCCTGCCGCGCGACATACGCCACGGCAAATCGATCCAGGATCAATTTGACCGCGATAAACTCTAATTGCGTCCCGGGTGATACGGGCAGCGGCACACGATCATGACGAACTTCCATGTGCAGCAGCAACCCGGCCCAACCGCGCAAGGAAAGCAAACTCGCCGTAAGATAATCTTTCCATTCATCTTGCGGAACGCCGAGCAATCGCAACGATTCGGCGATTGATTCCACGGGCCCAATGTTTGCCTTTTTCAGACGGCTCAATTCGTCGCTCAGCCCATGCAGCCACGCATCGGGCGGGCCGAAGTGCCGGCCATAAACGGTGAGAAACGACTGATAAAACCCGAGCTCGCGATAAGGCAACTCCCAACCGGCGAACCCCTGATCGCAAAATGCCGCGCAGTAGCGAATCAGCAGCTCATGGACCAAGGCATCGCTATCTTCTCCAACTGCTATCTGCAGCAAATCGCGATGACGGATCAGGTGCGATTTCTTGCATTCCGCGTGCGGCAAGGCTTGCACCTCGTTCCGGCAGACGCGCCACAGTGCCTGCAACGCGAATGTTTCCCAAGTGCTGCGGCTCCAGCGCTCGATCGACTTGGAATCAAAATGCGTCAACAGATCACTGAAATCGTAACGCGGCGGGGGCGTCGCCCCCAGCGATGTCCGTTCGCTCCAATGCTGGCTCAGCAGATCGCGCATCACCCAATGCCGCGTCTCTTCGAGCAATTTCTCGGCCATTGCCAGCGGCGCTTCTTTGCGAATCTTGGTCAGAGCATCAGTTTCGGCCACGAACCAACGCAACTCCTCGGCCGGCCCCACACGCAGCGGATATTCGAGCATCGCCAAACGCAATTCATAGCGATTCGTCAGTCCCGCGATCGGCGCTTCGCCCAGCCCCATCAAGTCCGCGCGAATCGCCGCGATGATGTCGTCGCGCATAATCCGGCCTTGCTCGAAACGCTCGCGATATTCACTCTCGGGCAAGTACGGATTGCAGCCAAAGAGCCGTTCACCCTGCTTCACCCCTTCATCAAAGGGAAGATGCTCCAAGCCCTGCAGCGTGTTCAAAAACACGAATGCCGTTATGGGACCAACCGTGGGCAGCAATTCGCCCGCGGCGTGAATGATCGCCTCGATCTCCGCGGCGGACGAAGATTCTGATTGCGGCGCTGACTCGTAGGAATCTTTTTTGGCAAGCGGATCAGCGACAGCAAGCGACATGCGGGAAACTTCCTCAAAGATTCAATGAACCAAGCCACAGCAAAACTTGGTCAGGGCGTCGGGTGATCCGTCCCAATTCAATAACAACCGGTCAGTTGGATTCCTCATTTGGAACACAACTCGACTGACGCGCCTTGAGGTGTATCAATTGAAGTCAGGCAATTTTGGGCACCCGATCGGAACCAGCAATCCTTGCTCAGGCATTGGATTATCGACTTTCGCGATAGCTTGGGCAAATTACAACTTATTTAGAATTCGCAAAGATGAGCGACAAGAGTATCGCATGTCGTTCTGCTTTATTCGCAGTCTTACAAAAAGCACAGCATTAGAAAGTCACTTCTGACCACGTCAAGTCGACATGGACAGCGAATCGGACGATTTAAACAGCATGCTGGCGGATGCGCCTGCTCAGTCGAGTTGCATGACCTAGCTGCAATCGAATCCCGAAAGCGTCAGAGAGATGAGCGACCAATGGAACGCGTGGGCGAAGCGGTGTAATGTGTTGCCGTATCCGGGCAAAACTAGTAAGCCGCAACGATTCCTCAGGAAAATCTTATCAGAAGAGCTTGATCGAGAACGCTGCAATGATATTTTGAAGCTTGTGGCACCATACCCTAGTTCATGGAGGTCATTGTATGGCTCTGGATCCGCGCCGCCGTCAGAAAAAGGTCGAACGGAAAAAAGCGAAAGACAAAACACGCAAAGTAGAGAATCAACGTCGTGAGAAAATTGCAGCCGCGCGCGAAAGTGCGTTGATTGCCGTCTCACCGATTTACGCTTGCCGCATCCAAGAGTCTTTGGAGGACCAAGGGATTGCGCAAGCCGTCATCGCGCGGGAGTTGCCCGATTATCGTTTGGCCCTCGGCGTTTTTTTGATCGATAGCTATTGCCTGGGGATCAAGGACGCTTTTTATCGAATTGTCACGCGCGGGGAATATCAAGATTTCGTCGATGGCTTAGAAGCTAGCGGCAAGACCCGCAAAATCGAGCCGGCGGCTCTTAAACGGTTGATCGACGGCGCGATTGCCTATGCCCGTCAGCTTGGCTTTGAACCTGCCCGCGATTACTACAAGGCCGAATTGATGCTCCAAGCGATCGATACTTCGACGTGTGTTGAGGAATTCAAATTCGGACGCGAGGGCAAACCCTATTACATTTGCGGACCGCATGATAGTGCAGCACGGCAACATCAAATCCTCGGCACACTCCGCCGCACGCAGGGCGACGATGGCTTTGACTTTCTCGCCTTGATTGGCTCCACGCAGGGCCAATTTCTCCCGCCAAATTTCAAAGGGGATGCGGAGTCCGCCGAACCGCTGATCGAGATCATTCGCAACGCTCCCTGGGCAGATGACGAGGAGCAAGAGCAACTGGAAGATGAGTTCGATGATGACGAAGAAGACGTGATTGATGTGCCATTCAAGACACCGAATCAAACAACATCATAACTCAAGTCGCTTGTCCGGAATTCTAGGGATCATGCAGAAAACGAGACGTTACTTCGCCGCGTGCTGCCATTCCTGAATCAACTGCAACGCCGCCAGCGGCGTCAGGGTCTTGTTTTTAGTTTGGCGGCTTGTGTTCCTCAACGCAGCACGCGAATGATATTCAAATTTGACCGAAAGCCCCATCCGCCTGCTTGCGGGACAGGAACATTGTTCTCCACGTAGGCTTCCGTCGGCAGTCCTGAATCATAGCGGATGTCCTCGAACGCGCGGACTTCGTAAAGTTGATTCTTCACCATTTTCGGAACCCCGATCGCGTGCCGCCAGATGCTGTAATCGATCCGCACTGGCTGTTGCAATGCCTGGCCGTTGATCTTCCAGACATGCACGACGTTACCCGATTCTCCTTTGAGAAAGTCTACAATTTCGATATCCAACGTCATGATCTCATTAGCTGGCCGGCCGAGTGCGCCCACCAGCGTGAACTGGCGCTGTAATTCCTGCGGAGTGATTAGCCGAGGGTTCGACTCCACCTTTGGCGGCACGAACTGCGCCGCCATTGGCTGCGCGATGATTGGATTCGGCTGCTGCGTTTGACCGACCGTGGCTGCCAAAATCAAGCAACAAGTCGCGGCGACAAGCGCCGTAAGTTTTAGAAATTTGCCCATGACACATCCTTGTGGAAATGGCAGCGAGTGAATTGATTCCGCCAGCAAATTAGCCTAATTCCTGGCAAGTACCAACAGCAGTCATGCTAGCATTTGTAGCTCCCGGTCTCCGACCGGGACCTTGCGCGGCGTTTGACATTGATTAAGCGTATCACGCCGCGACGCTATCCGATGTAAGAAGGTCCCGGCGAGGACGCCGGGACCTACATTATTTCGCCGCCCGCTGCCATTCCTGAATCAACTGCAACGCCGCCAGCGGCGTCAACGTGTTGACGTCAGTCTGGCGAATCGTGTCAATCAGCGGATGCTCCATTGGTTCAAAGAGCAGCATCTGCAAATCGCCCGCGCGTTTTTGTTGCGGCTTGATCGCGCGGCGGCCGGTTCGATTCGCACCGTTCGCAGGACTCGTTGGTTCTGTCACGCCGTGCTGGGTGTGTTGATCTTTTTCGATGTGCTGCTGTTCGAGTTGGCTCAGGATTTCGCGGGCACGGTCGTTGACTTCGCGCGGGATGCCGGCGAGGCGGGCGACATGGATGCCGTAGCTTTTGTCGGCCGCGCCGGGAACGATCTGATGCAGGAAGACGACCTGCTCATCCCACTCGCGCACGGCTACGTTCAGATTCCGCACGCCCGGCAACTGCTCGGCAAGTTCCGTCAGCTCGTGGTAGTGCGTCGCGAAGAGCGTGCGGCAGCCGATTCGTTCGTGCAGGTATTCGGTCACGGCCCAAGCCAATGAGACGCCGTCGTAGGTGCTAGTCCCGCGGCCGATCTCGTCAAGAATCACAAGACTTCGCGAAGTTGCCGTGTTCAAGATCCGCGCCGTCTCGGTCATCTCGACCATGAACGTCGATTGCCCGCGGGCAAGTTCATCGCTCGCCCCGACACGGGCGAAAATCCGATCCGCGATGCCGATCGTCGCTTCCTTGGCCGGCACGAACGAGCCGAGCTGCGCGAGGAGTGTGATCAAGGCGACCTGGCGAATGTAGGTGCTCTTGCCCGCCATGTTGGGACCGGTGATCAGTAGCACGAAGCCATGCTTCGTGCAGCACTCAGTATCATTGGGCACAAAAGTTCCCGCCGGCGCGAGCGCATCGACGACCGGATGACGGCCGGCGACGATCGTTAGCGAGGCGTCCTCAACAACTTGCGGCCGGCAGTAATTGTGCGCGCGGGCGAGATCCGCAAGCGATGCCAGCACATCTAACTGCGCGAGCGCTAGCGCCGTCGCGCGGAGCCGCTTGGCCGCGATCGCCGCCATCTCGCGCAGCTCGACGAACAGCTCGTACTCGAGCGCCTTGGCCTTGTCATCCGCGCCGAGAATTTGCTCTTCGTACTCCTTGAGCGCCGGCGTGATGTAGCGTTCGGCGTTCTTCACCGTTTGTTTGCGAATGTACTCCGGCGGAATCTTGGCCGAGTGCGTGTTCGTGACTTCGATGTAGTAACCAAAGACTTTGTTAAAACCGACCTTCAGACTGCTGATGCCGGTCCGGGCGAGTTCCTCGGCCTGGTACTGGGCGATCCATTGCTTGCCGCCGCTGGCGAGTTCGCTGAGCTTGTCGAGCTCGGCGTTGTAACCCGGCCGAATGATACCGCCGTCTTTCAAAGCCAGCGGACATTCATCGGCAAGCGCCGCGTTGAGCTTGCCCGCGAGTTCCGGACAGAGGTCGATCTGGGCTTCGAGTTCGTTCAAGAGCTGTGCGGCGCGCGCGGTGAGACGAGCTTTGAGCGGCGGCAGATTCTTGAGCGTTCGCGCGACTTGCTGCAAGTCGCGCGGCGAAGCTCGACCCGTTGTCACGCGCGAGAGCAACCGCTCCATGTCGTAGATGCCGCGCAGTTGGTCGCGCAACTCCGTGAGCAGTCGCGAATCGTGGACAAGCTCGGCGACCGCGTCTTGACGGGAGTGAATCTGCGCGAGGTTGGTCAGCGGCGCAGCGACCCATTCGGCGAGCGTCCGCGCGCCCATCGCCGTGACGGTGCGATCAAGGACCGCGAGCAATGTTCCTTCGCGGCGGCCTTCACGCATGCTCCGCGTCAGTTCGAGGGAGCGCCGCGTAAATTCATCGATGTCGAGCGAATCGCCCGGCCGCGCTCGCTGCAAACGATCCAAGTGCGCGAGGCTCGTCTTCTGCGTTTCATGCAGGTACTGCACCAGCGCCCCCGCCGCGCGAATCGCCAGTTCATCGAGCGCCTCATCAAAGCCAAATCCTTCGAGCGAATGAACGCCCCATTGCTTGAGCGCCGCCGGCTGCGCGGCCTTCCAAGCAAACATCCACGCCGGCCGCCGCGTCACCGCGAACTTGCCGCCAGGAATCGTGGGGACAGCAGTGGGTGGCTGGGGTCGGAGCGTACTCGCTCCGCCCCCAGCTTTTTGCTCGCCGTTCGCCGAATGTGGCTTGAACGCAGGAACTGCATTGTCGCTCTCGGGCCAGAGACACTCCGCCGGATCGATCCGCGCAAGCTCATCTGCCAGGCGGTTGATCGGAACCTGCGTCGCCGTAAAGCGCCCCGTCGAAAGTTCGACCCACGCTAGCCCGCATTCTTGCGTCGAGTCCGCGTGTTCAGGTCCTGGCAAGATCGCAGCCAGATAATTGTTCGCGCGCGGATCGAGCAGCGCATCGTCGGTCAGCGTGCCGGGCGTGACGACGCGCGTCACTTCGCGGCGGACGATCCCTTTGGCTTGCTTCGGATCTTCGACTTGTTCGCACACCGCCGCGCGATGGCCGCGCGAGATCAACTTCGCGAGGTAACTCTCCAACTGATGGTACGGAAAGCCGGCCATCGGCGTGGGGTTCTCGCCCTTGTCGCGGCTCGTCAGCGTCAGATTCAGAATTGCCGCGGCCGTCTTTGCATCGTCGTGAAACAATTCGTAGAAGTCGCCCATGCGAAACAGCAGCAGGGCGTCCGGGCACGAGGCTTTGGCCTCGTGGTACTGTTGCATCATCGGCGTGGCAGTCATGGGTGTGATGCTAACACAGTCGCGAATGCGACGGGAGTGGGGGCTGGGGATTCGGGATTGGGGAAGAGAAATTCGCCGCCGTTTAGCGGCGACTCGAAGAGGAGCGTTCCGACGAGACGGCTAAACGCGCAGCGAATCAATCGCTACAATCAACGTCTTTCCTGCAGATTCTCAGCATTTATTTCCACCAACGCGTTGCATGCCCCGTTCTGCTCAACAACTTCGCGATGATGCGCTCGCCATTTGGCACGCGGGTCTCGCGGGTGTGCGCTCGGAGCAGTTGATTCGCGACGCGGTGCAGGTCGAAGGCGATCATCTGCTCGTCGGCGACGAAGAACTCGCGCTTGACGATTTTGAGCGCATCCTCGTTGTCGGCGGAGGCAAAGCCGGCGCGGGCATGGCCGCCGGATTGCTCGAGGTTCTTGGTCCTAAGATCGTGCGCGAGAAACAAATCACCGGCTGGCTCAATGTCCCCGCAGATTGCGTGCGCGAGTTGCCAACCCACGGCGCGCCGGGTATCACACTCCACGCCGCGCGGCCCGCGGGTGTCAACGAACCAACGGCCGAAGGTGTCGCCGGGTCGAAGCGGATCCTGGAACTGGTACGCGCGGCCGATGCGCGGACGCTGTGCCTGGTGCTGTTGTCCGGAGGAGGCTCGGCGTTGTTACCCGCTCCGTGCGAAGGGATCACGCTTGCGGATAAACTGGCGGTGACGCGGTTCCTTAGTGGCGCTGGCGCTAACATCGCCGAGTTAAACACCGTGCGGAAACATCTTAGCCGGATCAAAGGCGGCAACCTCGCGCGGGCGAGCAACGCCGGACGCATGATCACGCTCGTGCTGTCGGATGTCCTCGGCGATCCGCTCGACTTGATTGGCTCTGGTCCGACAGTGCAGGATACTTCGAGTGATGCCGATGCGCTCGCGATCTTACAGAAGTATGAAGCTAACAGGCAAGTCGCATTGTCTTCTATCATTGACGTTTTAGAGACGAAGATTGCTAAACGGCAAGCGATGGTTACTTCCCTTCCCCAATCCCCAACCCTCAATCCCCAATCCCGCTGCGTCAGCAGCACCCACGTCATCGGAAACAATGCCACGGCCGTCGACTGCGCCGGCATCGAAGCCGAGAAGCGCGGCTACTCACACGCCATGATCGCCGCACGCGAGTTGGAGGGGTCGGTCGAAGAGATCGGCCGACATCTCGCACGGATGGCATTGCAGATGCGCGACAATAACGGACCTGACTGTCTGATCATAGGGGGCGAAGGAACGGTCTCTCTCGCACCTGCCGACATTCGCGGCTGCGGCGGGCGGAATCAGCAGACGATCCTTGCGGCAATGGATGAATTACAGAAACAGGGGGAACCATCGGCTCGCGGCATCGTAATCCTTAGCGGGGGAACCGATGGCGAAGATGGCCCGACCGACGCGGCCGGTGCTTGGATTGATGAGGCTTCCACGAAACTCGCGGTGGAACGAAAACTGGATCTGCAGGACGCCTTGCGGCGAAATGCGGCTTACGATTTCTTCGCCGCGACCAAAAGCCTGCTCCTGACCGGAGCTACCCATACAAATGTCTGCGATATTCGCGTCGTCGTGGTGGCTCGTCAGGAGAGCTTAAATCGCTAGAATGATAGATTCCGCATTCCGTCCCAGGGGATGAACCCCTGGGCTTTGCTTTTTAAGTAGATTTGCCAGCTTTCAGAACTTGATGCGAATCGCAACTCCCAACACCGACGACTGGCGGATTGTCATCACGGGCATCGGCTTGACCGCGCCGAATGGCAACTCGCTCGCGGAGTATCGCGACGCGCTCCTGAACGGCCGTAGCGGCGTCACGGACTACGAAATCCGCTACGTCGGCAAGACCCACGCCGGCGTTTGTACGTTCGAAGAGACAAAATATCAAAAGAAAAAAGACATTCGCCGCGGCACCCGAGCTGGCAGCATCGCGATCTATTCGGCCAATGAAGCGTTACAGTCCGCCGGGCTCGATTGGGCGAACCTTGATAAGAGCCGGATCGGCGTCTACCTCGGCATCACCGAGCACGGCAACGTCGAGACCGAGAACGAAGTCCATAACCTGAAAGAGTTTAACAACGACGTCAAATTCTGGACGCACCACCATAATCCGCGGACGGTAGCCAACAATCCGGCCGGCGAAGTGACCCTCAATCTCGGCATAACGGGTCCGCATTACACGATCGGGGCCGCTTGCGCCGCGGGAAATGCGGGTCTAATTCAAGGGGCCCAGCAATTGCGTCTAGGCGAGGTCGATCTGGCCCTCGCCGGCGGGGTCTCGGAAAGCATCCATACTTTTGGTATCTTTGCGGGTTTCCAGAGTCAGGGCGCACTCGCTTCGCACGCCGACGCGACCCAAGCCAGCCGGCCATTTGACCGGGCTCGCAACGGGATCGTGGTCGCCGAAGGGGGCTGTGTCTACACTTTGGAACGATACACGGACGCCGTGGCCCGTGGGGCGACGATCTACGGCGAACTCGTCGGCTACGCGATGAACAGCGACGCGACGGACCCGGTGTTGCCGAACCCAACGCGCCAACGCGAATGCGTCGAGCTGGCATTGCAAAGAGCAGGTTTGCAGGCTCGGGACATCGACATCGTCAGCACGCACGCGACCGGCACCAACCAGGGCGACACCCAGGAGTGCGAGGCGCTGCGAACCGTGTTCGGCGGAAGCGACAAGACACTAATCAACAACACCAAGAGCTACATTGGCCACGCGATGGGCGCGGCCGGAGCGCTGGAGTTGGCCGGGAACTTGCCCGCATTTGCGGACCGAATTTGCCACCCGACGATCAACGTCACGGACCTTGATCCCGAGTGTGCGATGCCGGGTTTGGTGCTCGGCGAGCCGCGGACGATGAAGCAGGTCAATTACATTTTGAACAACTCGTTTGGCATGCTCGGGATCAACTCGGTCGTGATTATCAAACGCATTTAAGACAACGAAACTTTGCACGAGACCCTTGGCATGCAGGCAGCGGATATTCGTAACGTCATTCTCGACATTCTCTCTGACATTGTTCCAGACGAAGATCTGAGCAAGCTCAAGGACGACGTCGTGTTCCGTGAGCAGATGGAACTCGACAGCATGGACTTTCTCGACATCGTGATGGAGCTGCGCAAGCGCTACCGCATCCAAATCCCCGAAGAAGATTATCCGCACCTCGCCACGATGGCCGGCACGGTAAAATATCTCGAACCGATCATGAAGGACATGTAGTTATTTTGATCGGATCACGGATTTCGCGGATTCGACTGATCGATACGGATATGGATAATGCGGCGTGCAATCAGATAGCGGTCGGCGTTTCCATGCCGGCTTAGCCGCCCCAGAACCCTGTCTGGCTCCCTCCCCCTTGCGGGGAGGGCTGGGGAGGGGGTTCTTCGCGAGACTACTCGAATTTTTATTACATATTTGGTTGTGGAAGCCTCGATTTCAAAAGATTCAACCTCAACACTTGCCCCCTCCCTAACCCTCCCCGCGAGGGGGAGGGGACCAGACGGATTTTCTTTCAGAAATTCAGTTCTCTCTGAACTCGTAGTCATTTCTGATCCGCGATTATCCGTGTCATCCGTCCGATCCGTGATCCATCTATGCATGACACACTGATCATCGGCGCGGGAATGTCTGGGCTCGCCGCCGGGATTCGCTGTGCTCACTTCGGGCAGAAGGTTGCGATCCTTGAGCGCCACACGACCATCGGCGGGCTGAACTCTTTCTACCGGCTCCGCGGGCGTAACTACGACGTCGGGTTGCACGCCGTGACGAACTTCACGCCAAAGGGAACCAAGAAAGGCCCGCTCTCGCGCCTGCTAAGACAGTTGCGTTTCTCGCACGAAGACTTTGAACTAAGCCCGCAGCGCGGTTCGCAGGTCGCCTTCCCCGACGTGCGGCTCAACTTTTCAAACGACCCTACCCTGCTCCGCAGCGAAGTCGCGCGAGCCTTTCCCGCCGAGATCGACAACTACGATCGGCTCGTCGCGCGACTCGTCGATTACGACGACTTGAATCCGACGCTGGCACAGATTTCCGCCCGCGCGGTGTTGAACGAAGAACTGCGTGATCCATTGCTCGTCGAAATGCTGCTCTGCCCGCTGATGTTCTACGGCTCGGCGCGGGAAGATGATATGGACTGGGGCCAGTTCTCGATCATGTTCCGCAGCGTTCTGCTTGAGGGCTTCGCTCGGCCAAAGGACGGCGTGCGGGTGATCCTGAAACAACTCACGCGCCGGTACAAAGAACTCGGCGGCGAGTTGCGGCTCCGCACGGGCGTGCGCGAAATCCTCGTCCGCGACGGCCGCGCGATCGGCGTCATCACCGACAACGGCGAAGAGATTCTCGCGAAGCAAATCCTCAGCAGCGCCGGCTGGCACGAGACGCTGCGGCTTTGCCGCGGGGTTGGGGGTTCGGGATTGGGGATTGGGGAAATTGCATCTGAATTTCCTTCCCCAACCCCCAATCCCCAATCCCCAGCCCCTCTCCCGCAGGGCGAACTCACGTTCTGCGAAACAATCAGCGTCCTCAACCGCCAACCCGCGGCGCTCGGCTACGACAAGACGATCGTCTTCTTCAATGACAGCCCGACGTTCCACTACCGCAAACCGCGCGAGGAACTGGCCGACGTGCGCAGCGGCGTGATTTGCTCGCCGAACAACTACGATTACCCAAACGACGAACAGCTTGCCGACGGCATCATGCGGATCACGGCGCTCGCGAACTTCGACCACTGGGCCGCGCTCTCGCCCGACGAGTACGCCGCGGCGAAGCGCGAGTGGTACGACCGAATGACAGCGTCCGCCGTGCGCTTCGTGCCGGACTTTCGGGCACAGACGATCGACACGGACATGTTCACGCCGACGACGGTCCGTCGCTTCACGTGGCACGATTACGGCGCGGTCTATGGGATGCCGGAAAAGCGGAGCGACGGCACCACGCCCTACGCCGGCCTCTACATCAGCGGCACCGACCAAGGCTGGGTCGGCATCATCGGCGCGATGACCAGCGGCGTCATGATGGCGAATCTGCATTTGCTGTGGGAGTGAGCAATAGCAGCCCGATGCGTTAGCGAGGGAGAAATGCGCTCTCGGCACGCACTTGCTCATGCACTGGGTTCAATGGGGGGCGAATCTTTCGTATTTGGTACCTGAAAAAGATGCTTCAAAAACAGCCAAAACGCCAGAATTGCTCCGGCTGGTAACGGGAGCAGACATAACGCTTCCCAATAGATTTTTGTCCGCTCCCGAAATGATTCTCGCTCCTCATAGAGTTCGCCCGAGATTCGGTTCCAGGAATTCAAATCATCGGGATCATTTCCCTTGGTATGTGAGATACCATCCTCGCCGCAGGAATAGAACCCTAGCATTTGAGTAGGGAATTCGGGGGCGCAGACGTTTTCTTGCTCGATTAAAACGCATCGATAGGGGTTTCCCCATCGATCTATTCGCTCCAGCCGGCTGCCTAGCTCAAGGTGCCTGTAGCTTGGCGGTAGTTGCGAGAGCTCGTTTCGAAACCATCTATTGATATTATCAACTCTTGTGGCATTGGCTCCTCCGCGACCTGTTTGTTCGCAAGAATTGAATTGTGTAATCAACAAATCGCGTTTGCATTCACTCCAATAAGAGGGACTTAGCGTATGGCGTGTCTGTGTCGCTAACGCACACCCATACGCCAACCCATATGACACAATCAGTGCCGGAAAGAGCAACATCAGCGTTCGCAGACTAAACCGCATGGCGTCTCCTCGAACGCTCCCATTCCAGCGATCGCGCGCTGAACGGTTTCAGGAACCACCCGACCAGGGCAAAAATTCCTAAACTGAGCGGCAGGAACTTCAGTGCTTGGAGACGCATTTCCCGCAAGACAATGGCCTGGTGTCGCTGCGCGTAGTAGGCATCGGTGGATGACCAGCTATTCAAATCATCGGGATCATTTCCGCTCGTCTGAGACACGCCGTCTTCTCCGACCGAATAAAACCCAATCTCGACAGCCTGACTTTCATCCACAACTTGATGCTTCGCATCCAAGCAGACACAGCGGTAAGGTTGCTCCCAACAGTCTGACAAATGCAACTGCTGGTAGTAACCCAGCTGCAACACCTCAGTGTTCGTCTTCCCGTTGAGGACTTCTTGCATCAAGCCGAATAGGGTTGTCTTCGAAGGTTTCAAAATCACATACGGATCATTCGCTGTAAGATGCCATGTTTGAAGTTGATTTAATTCCTTGGACCATTTTCGTTCAAAGATTGGCTGCCCATTGACCGTGGCATTGAGCATATACGCCAGCCCATACGCCGCAATCAGCAACGGAATGAGCAAAAACATCAGCGTTCGCAAACTGAATCTCATGCCCGTTGCACTTCCTCCTTGCACGCCAGATGCGGATCGCGGAAGAGGAAAATGATCCCCAAGATCACCGCCAACGGAACGCAAGCAATTCCCAGAGCTTCTTTCCGCGCGCGGTCGCTAGCCTGTTGCTTGGCTTGTTGTAAGTAGAACTCCGTGCTAGGCCTCCAGGAATTGAGGTCGTCGGGATCATTGCCAAAGGTCTCGGACTTGCCGTCTTGGCCAAACGAGTAATAGCCGATGACTTTGCTTTCTAGAATCTCGGGGCATGGATCTCCAATTTCATTCAAGGCTACTGCGACAAAAGGTCGCCCCCATTGATCTCGGCGGAACAATAATCCTCTTTCAGCGGCTCGAGGTCGCAGCTGCTGCCCATAATAGAAATCGGAGTCTGCCAAACTTTCATTGATAATCGATAAAGGGAACGGCTTGTTCTCGGTGTCCCGGCCGAACTTCATCCAGGCTGCATGCACTTTAAGCGACTTCAGATCTTGTATGTAAGTTGCGAGATCGATCCTCTGCTCAAATTCGCTACGTAAGTACATCCAAGCGATCACATACGCCACTGCAAACAGCGTAAACATCAGCATCAGCGTTCGCAAACTAAACCGCATCGCCCGCCCGGGGTTCATTGCCAACGGGTACAGTGGTAGACTATTCGCATCGTAGCAAGAAATTGGCCTTCGCTGAATCGAATTGCGTGTCAATTGAAAGTCTTGCAACGTTCATCCGGGGACTAACATCCCCGGCTCAGGATTTTGTCTTTCCCAGCGCCTAACGACCAACGCCCAGCGCCCAAAACTCCATGGATGGTTCCGCCATTTCGCCGAATCCCGAGTTGTATCACCTGCCCGGGTTTTATCACCCGTTCAGCTCGATGAGCCATTTGCTCGGGGCCGTCGCGTTTTTTATCTATGGCATTTTTCTCCTCCGACGCGGACGGGGCTCGACGAGCCGGATGATATCCCTCGGAGTATACGTCTTCTCGGGCGTGTTCCTGTTCTCGATGAGCGCCGTTTATCATATGCTCGAAGTGTCGGGCGCGCCGTGGCGGGTCTTCGAGCGGTTGGACCACTGTGCAATCTTTGTGCTGATCGCCGGGACGTTCACGCCGGCGCATGGCATTTTGTTCCGCGGCTTTTGGCGGTGGTTTCCGCTGCTCTTCGTCTGGGCGTGTGCCATCACCGGGCTGACGCTGAAGACGATCTTTTTCCACGAGATGCCCGAGTGGCTGGGGCTGACGTTTTATCTCAGTCTCGGGTGGGTCGGCGCGTTGTCGGGGATCGCGTTGTACAAACGCTACGGCAGCAACTTTGTTCAGCCGATGATTCTCGGCGGCGTGGCGTATTCGATCGGCGCGCTGATGGAATATCTAAATTTTCTCGTGCTGATCCCCGGTGTGATTCACCCGCACGAGATCTGGCATGTGATGGTCATCATTGGCGCGGCGTGCCAAGCCTTGTTCGTCTGGGAATTCGCCGACGGCACAATTCACCCAATCGGCGACCGGAAGCACGAAGAGGTCGGCATCCCGAACGAACCGCACGACCTGCTGCCGGATTTGATTAGTTAAGGTTGTAAGTTGTAAGTTATAGGTTGTAGGTAGTGTCACCTTACTTACAACTTACAACCTATAACCCGCTTCAATTTCTGCTAAAATAAACTGCATTGCTCTCAACGATTTTCCGTTTTTGCACTTGCTGAATGTCCGCTCTGCTTGTTGATCGATTTGGCCGACGCCACACGAATTTGCGTGTGAGCGTGACGGATCGTTGCAACATTCGCTGCTTCTATTGCATGCCGAACGAAGCGGTGCAGTTCCGCCCGCGCGAGGAGCTGCTCACCTTCGAAGAAATCACCCGCTTCGTTCGAGTCGTCGCCAACAGTGGCATCGACAAGGTCCGCCTCACCGGCGGCGAACCGCTGGTGCGGGCGGAATTGCCGACGTTGGTCGCGCAATTGCGCCAGATACCCGCGATTCGCGATTTGGCGATGACGACGAACGGCATTCTGCTCACCGAGCAAGCCGCGGCGTTGAAGCGCGCCGGGTTGCAGCGGCTGAATATCAGCCTCGATGCACTGACCGAAGCGACGTTCCTCGAAATCGCGCGCCGGCCGGGTTTGCAGCGTGTGCTCGACGGGATCAACGCGGCGATCGACGCCGGATTCGACAACATTCGCTTGAACGCCGTGTCGATTCGCGGCTTGACCGAAGACGAAATCGTCCCGCTCGCCGACTTCGCGCGGCGGAAGCGGCTCGAACTGCGGTTCATCGAATACATGCCGCTCGATGCCGAAGGCCGTTGGGATCACGCGCAAGTTCTCGGCGGCGACGAGGTTCGCACGACACTCGCCCGCGAGTTCGGGCTGCTGACACCCGTTTCGCGCACGGACACGAGTCAGCCGGCAGTCGATTACGAGTACGCAGACTTGCCGTTGCGCGTGGGCTTCATCAATCCGGTGACGCATTCGTTTTGCGGCGAATGCAATCGGCTCCGGCTGACGGCCGAAGGCCAAGTACGGAACTGTCTCTTCTCGACAGTCGAATGGGACGCGCGTGAGCTGCTGCGAGGCTCAGCAAGCGATGAAGCGCTCGCGGCGTTGGTGCAAGATTGCGTCCAGCACAAAAAATTCGGCCACGGCATCGACACGAGTGATTTTGTGAAACCGCAGAGGGCGATGTATCAGATCGGGGGATGAGGAAGAATTTAGGAGTTAGAAGTTAGAAGGAAGAATTAGCGCCTGTCCCAATACCGGTTTCATCACAAACTTGATAATAAACGAGTCTCCCAATTTAGAGCGACATATAGGCAGACATAGGCAAAAGAATGAAGGCAAGAGAATGTTTCTGATCTATTCTCCTGCCTTCATTCTCTTGCCTATCAGTTGCGTTTCTTTGGTGAATCGGTTGTGGAAAAGACCCTAAATGCAATAAACGAATCCCAAATCTCCGACCCCAAATCCCGAATCCCCAACCCCATTCGCTTGCGAATCTACTTAGACAACGCCGCGACGAGTTGGCCGAAGCCGGAGGCCGTGTATCGCGCGGTCGATCGCGCGCAGCGCGAGTGGGGTGTCGCGGCGGGCCGCGGCGTATCGCGTGAGGCGGGCGAAATCGCGCGGACTCTGCAAGCTACGCGCGCGGCCATCGCCGGCATGCTCAACGGCGGCGCGGCGGAGCGAATCGCGTTTTGCCAGAACGGGACCGCGGCGTGCAACACGGCGCTGCTTGGCATGTTGCAACCCGGCGATCATGTCATCACGACGCAAACCGAGCACAATTCGATCCTGCGGCCGCTGAAGTTTTTGGAGCAAACTCGAGATGTTGCGGTAACGATCATCCCGTGCGACTCACGCGGTTGGTGTGATCCCGCGGATTTCATCGCGGCCTGGCAACCACGGACGAAACTCGTCGCGCTGAATCACGCATCCAATGTCACGGGCACTCTGCAAGACGCCGCGGCGATCGGCGCGCTCTGCCGCGAACGCGGCGGGTACTTTTTGCTCGACGCGGCGCAGTCGCTCGGCCATGTCCCCATAGATGCGGCGGCTATGAATTTCGACCTGCTCGCTGCGCCGGGGCACAAGGGCCTCCTCGGACCGCTCGGCACCGGGTTGCTCTATGTCGGCGAACGCGCCGAGCAGATCTTGCAACCGCTGCTCCGGGGCGGGACTGGCACCGCGAGCGAAAAGGCCGAGCAACCTTGGCCGCTGCCGGAGCGTTTGGAGTCCGGGAACCAAAATTCACCCGCCATCGCCGGGTTGCTTGCGGGCGTGCAAACGGTTTTGGAACAGGGCATCGCTGCAAGGCAACAGCACGATGCGTCGCTGACCGAATTGTTCATCGAACTTTGGACCGCGCGCGGACTAACGAGCGCGGGCGAAATCCTGGGCCCGCAGCTTTCGTCGCAATGTGTCGGGATCGTGGGTCTCCGGTTGCATGACTTCGATCCGCAGGAACTGGCCCTGATCCTCGATCAACAAGAACCTCGCATCCAAGTCCGCGCCGGGTTGCACTGCGCGCCGCTCATTCACGCAGCGATCAGCAGCGGAGCCAGCGGCGGGACGCTGCGTTTGAGCTGGGGGCATTTGACGACGCGAGAAGAAGTCACAGCAGCTGTCGAAGTGTTGTCGAAAATACTTGTGGCTTAGCAATTCTTCTCGGGACAGGAACTTGATACATTATTTGGCATGAGTTCCGAATCCAAAAACGCGTCGAAATCCGAACCGTGGTTCGCCAAAGATGGCTTGCGGTTTACCTGCACCGAATGCGGGGATTGCTGCACCGGCGCGCCGGGTTATGTCTGGGTCAATGCCGACGAGATTCAGGCAATGGCCGCGCGGTTGAAGTTGAGCGTCCCCGATTTCGAGGCCAAGTTCACGCGCAAAGTCGGTGCCCGGCGCACCCTGATCGAGTACGACAACGGCGATTGCGTGTTCCTCAAGGACCGCAAATGCACGCTCTACGAAGAACGGCCGCGGCAATGCCGGACCTGGCCGTTTTGGGACTCGAATTTGAAGTCGCCCGAAGCTTGGGCGGAAACCTGCGAAGCCTGCCCCGGCAGCGGCAAAGGGCAGCTCTTTACGGTCGAAGAAATCGTCGCCCGCGCGGCGGTCATTAAGATCTAATTCTCGTTCCATCTGCCTAAGCCCAGGGGGTTTACCCCCCTGGGTCGCTTCACGAAAGATTACCCAGGGGGATGAACCCCCTGGGCTTAGGGCAGAAACCGCACTTGCCTGCTAGCAAATACGAGAATCTCGCACTTTTAGCAGTTTCCGGGACCATACCCCCCTGCTTTCTATCTAAAAATCGCTGCAATCGATACCCCGGTTGCGTCAAATCGGACTTGGGTTTCCTTGACACTAGTGCTTATGGCATCTACACTTGGAACACCGGTTGACGGCCGGGAAGTTTTCTAAGTCACTCAAGCGGCCGTCAATTTTCTGGTGCAGGAGCTTGCTCGCCGTGACCAAGAAAGACATTGTCAAAACGATTTCCGACGAGATTGGGCTGACGCAGCTCAAAACCAAAGAGATCGTGCAAAAGACGTTTGACGCCATCGTACGCACGCTCGTGGCCGAAGAACGAATCGAACTGCGGAACTTCGGTGTCTTTGAGGTGAAGATGCGCGCCAGCCGCAAGGCTCGCAATCCGCGTACTGGCGACAAGGTGTTTGTACCCGAGAAATATGTCGTAACCTTTAAGCCAGGCAAAGAGATGGAAGAAAAAGTCCGCGAACTGGAGCGCAAGAAAGCGGCCCAGAAAGCGGCCGCCGAAACGGCGAGTGCTCCGCCTGCTAGCGAAACGCTGTAGTTGCTAGCTGCTTATTTGCAGACTTGTTTCCAAAGGAATTACAACTGGGGCTTGCGTACCATGCTTACGCAGCGGATTAAAATTCTAGCTTTAGCTTCCACTCCCTCGCTTACGCGTCGGGTTATTGTTTTGGCCTAAGCTCTCTGATGGCAAGCCTTTAGAGCCGAAGCGCGGAAAATCTTGCCACATCGACAAAATCGATTGAACTCCTACGACCGGCCGAGTCGATAACTACTGCGAATCCAAGGTCTGATGACTTTTCAGAACTTGGACCAGAAAGTTCAAATCCGCGGTTTTTCGGTCATGCGACCGACGGCCACGGTTTCACGACCCCCTCGGGAAGTGAAGCGGATCGATTCACGGAGGAATCCCATCATGCGTCGAGTGTTGTTTGCCGTCATGGCCGCTACTGTGCTGACAACCTTCACCGGTTGTTTTCTCCCGGCCTATTCCGGAGATCCAACCCGTCGTGCCAACGAGTTGCTCAACACGAGCGACGACCTGATGCAGGTCGCCGACGAATGGGAACGGATCTGGTTCCTCGACCAGCCATCGCATATGTCGATCTACCGCATGCATGGCGGCGTGCTGTAAAGCACCGCCCCCCCGCGGCTTGATCGCCCACGCTCTTACGACGCTCTTGCAGCGTCGTTTCGGCGTTTGATGATGTCATAAAAACGCTCCCCTTCGGGTCGCCGCTAAACGAGATTCTCTCTCCCCTTTGCTAGCTCGAACTGCTGCCGGTACATTGAGGATCGAATTTGATCCTCACTCTTCGACAATACTTGCCTGCCTGTGACCGCAGTTCCCTCGACTCTCGATTTGAGCGTCCAAATCGGCCGCCTCCGCCTAGCCAACCCCATTCTCGTGGCCTCGGGCACGTTCGGTTACGCGCGCGAGATGCAGGGCCTAGTCGATTTGCAAGCACTTGGCGGGATTCTGCCCAAGACGATTACCCAGGAACCTCGCGCCGGCAATCCGCCGTGGCGGACGATCGAGACGGCCGCGGGAATGCTCAATGCGATTGGTCTTGATAACGACGGGATCGAGAACTTCATTGCCAAGCATCTGCCGTACCTGGGCAGCCTTGGCCCGGCGATCATTGTCAGCATCGCCGGACGGACGGCCGACGAGTTTATCGCGATGGCGCAGCGGCTCGATGGGCTTGCTGGCATTGCGGCGATCGAATTGAACATTTCGTGCCCCAACGTCAGCCACGGCGTCGATTTTGGGATCGATCCCGCGGCGTGTGAACGTGTGGTTCGCGGCGTGCGTGCCGTGACATCGACGCCGGTGCTAGCGAAACTCACGCCCAATGTCGCGGACATCGCCAGCGTCGCGCGCGGCGCCGAAGCGGGCGGAGCCGACGGGATTTCGCTGATCAACACGGTCCAGGGCATGGCCGTCGATTGGCG
>JBGSSS010000160.1:0-5403 GCA_041736895.1 Pirellulales bacterium | reverse complement strand
CCCTTGAGGCCGGCCGCCTCCGCCGCCGCGTTTGGGTCGTCCGCCGCCGCTGCCACCACCACCCCCGCCTCTCCTATTCATCATACCGCACCTAAAATCCTGACTGTTGTCGCGAAGTTGCAACGAAAAAGAATGCGAATGGTTCGCGTTGGCGATTGACCATTCCTCCAAGAAACTAACCCACTCCGGCCATCATACGAATGTAGAAACTACAGCCGACGACGCTGTGCCTAGGCGCACAAATAACGTTGTGCCAAGACACCAAAATGACGCTGTGCCAAGGCACCGAATAACGCAGTGACCAAGCACCGAAATGCCTGTAAAAAGTCCGAACTACCACAGGGAGCTTTGGGGCAAAGTCGAACATCAGAACGACGCGCCAAGCAACTTGTGGCAGACCCTTTTGTTTTGGTAAGAACCACTACTCCAACACTCGTTGCCAGAATCGACCGGCAGACATCCCTCATGGACAGAGTTGGAGTAATCAGCGGCTGATGATAGGCATCGGCGGCTGAAAACGAGAGGATTCCATTCAGGCCGAGATAGCGACAGGACCAAGCCCGTTCGAGCCATCAATCGGCGAAACTGTCTCGATATCTAATCCGCTCAAGGCTCTTTGCAGCGGGAAGTGATCCCTGGAAAAAGCAGACGGAATACCAGCACACTGCGAAAAAAACATTGCGAAAAAACTGCGGCAACTTTCGCGCGTCAAGTCATTTAAGGGTCAAGCATTGGCCACGGGAAATGCTTGCAATGAGAAGCAAGTTTTCCGACCGACAGCCACCGAATTTCCCAAAGATTATGTCGTTCTATCATCACGGCTGAGAGTGTCTCGCAACGCCGAATAAGCTGTTGTTGCAACAACTATTCACGGAGGCTGGCAAGACGAATCTAAGTCCTAGATTCTTGAACGATCGCGACTTTAGCCATCAGATCCAAAGATTCAGCGTCTTTGGATACAGCCAGGATGGCTAGCAATTGCCTTAACTATCGGAGGCAAGGTTGTTTATCTCTGTGCAATATTACCGAGACATCGGATGCTGTCAAGCGTTTTCCGTAGCCATACTTCGGATTTCTCCACGGAATTTGACATTGGCCGCACCATTTTCGAGGAATTACCGCCAATATTAGCCCATTCTCCCAGCTCTTTCTCCCTATTTAAGGAATAAACCCGACAATCCTCAATCTTGGCAAGGGAGTTGGACGATGACGCAAATAGAGGCCGCGAGTCTTTCTACCAATTAGAGACTCCGCGCCAATGACTCATCGCGTTGGGGGGAAACCATGCGTTGCCGTTTGTTGTCGTTGCTGATGTTGTTCGCGTTGTTGGCGAATTCTGCTTTCGCGCAGACCGCTGTGCCCGCGGGTATTCCTTGGGCCGGAACGGTCCGCGATGGTCTGAAGCAAGCGCTGATCAATCAGAAGCAAATCTTGCTCTACTTCTACGCGCCGGATTTGCCGGCTTGCAGCAAGTGCGAAGAGCAAGTCCTGACTAAGGCCGAAGTGCAGAAAGCCATCACGGCGAACTTCATCCCGGTCAAAGTCAACGTGCGCGAAGTTCCCGCCACCGCGAAGTTCTATCAAGCCAATGACGAGACGCAACTGCCGCGCGTGTTGATTCTCAGCGCCGATGACAAAGTCGTTTCGGGCTTTACCGCGAGCGCGATTCCCGCGGAGTTCCTCGCGCAGCTCAAGACCGGCGTGAACACCGCGCCGGCAAATCCGAAGCTGGATCAAATCGGTTCGCTCGCCAAGACCGCTTCGTCGTACTTGGCACCGACAGCGGAGCCCACCGCAAAGGCGAATGCTAATCTCGCGGCAAATACGGCGGCGGATAAACCGGGTTCGGGCGTGACTCCGACGGCATGGCAAACCGGAGTCACGGGTGCTGGCGGCAATGGATTGCTCCTGCCGAACTTCGCGCCGAGTAATACCGCCGCAACACCAGCCACAACGACGTCAGCTTCGGCCTACGGACCCGCGTTGAACTCGCCCGCTCCCACAGCGACAACTCCGGCGGCAAACAAAGGTTCATTATTACCCGCCGCAGTGGGACCGTTGGCCCGCACGTCGAACGAAGCCATCAATTTTAGCGGGGCAGCGAACACGGTTCCCGCCGCAACGGCAACGACACCAGCGATTCCGAGTCTGGCGAATTATGGCCTACAAGGCGTGACCGCTCCGCCGGCGACCACAGTTGCCGCGCCTGCGGGCTATGGCCTGCAAAACGTCGTGCCGAATATGGCCGCGGCGGCGCAGCCGTATCAGCAACAAGCCCAGCAAACCATGACGCAGTGGCAGAATTCCGCGAATCAAACGCTGGTGAACACCCAAGCGCAAGTCAATCAATCTGTTACCACTGCGCAGCAGAATGTAACTACTGCGCAGCAGAACGTGCAGAACCAAATCGGCGCGGCGGCAAACAAATTGTCTGCGGCGGCCCCGGCGGTCGGTTCGTTTTATGATACGGGGCTTTCTGCGAGGCCTTCGGAAACAAAGAACGCGGGTCTGGCCACGGTGCCGGGCATGGGTGGAACTCCAACAGCGGCTTCGACGGTTCAACCACAGTTGGGCGTCATGCCGTATGGCATGAACGTGGGCGCTGCAATTCCAACCTATCAACAACCGGCTCCGGCGCAGACTTCGATCGCTGCAGCGGCACCAGCACCAGCGCCGACAAACTATGCGATGGCTCCCGGCGCAAGCTACAGCATTCCGAACAACGCGCCGCCAACTCCGGCGTTGCCAGGTCATCCGAAAGAAAAAGCGGGCTTAGCGAACTACAGCACCGAATACTTGCAGGGTTACCTGGGCAATGGGGCCAAGCCGGTGCTTCCGTCGGCGCAAGTGAATGGGACAAAGCCAATGTATTCAGGGACGCCATCGGGCGCTGCGGTTATTGGGCAAGTCCCGGTCGGAAATGGATCCATTGCGAATGCACCCGCGGCAGCGCCGCCGACAGGCAGCATTGCTCAAGCTGCCCCGGCGGCCGCCTTGGCAGTGCCAGAAATCTCGCTGCAAGGCAACTGTCCCGTGACGATTGCCGAAGCGGGCAAGTGGACCAAGGGCGATCCGCAATTTGGCGCGGTGCATCGCGGCAAGACGTATTTGTTCGCGAGTGCGGCGGAGCAGCAGAAATTTCTCGCGGCTCCGGATAAATACAGTCCCGTGCTCGGTGGGAATGACCCCGTGGTGATGTACCACGAGGGACGCTACGTCGCCGGTTCCGCCGTGTATGGCGCGATGTACAAGAAGCGGATGTATCTCTTCAGCACTCCGGCGGCAAAAGCGGAATTCGCGACGAATCCGACGAAGTACGAGCAAGCGGTCTTCATGGCCGAAACCCAAGCCGGCATCATCGTGCGTTAGAAAAAGCAAAGGTTGGCCGGGGACGCAGCGCAGCTCAATAAATACAGCGCAGCGGAGGACCCGGAACGTGCGACGTCGGCTATTCCGGGTCCTCACTTCGTTCGTCCCCGGCCACCCAGCGTCAACTCTTCTAAAAATCGACTTGATTCTCTCCGCATTCCGAGTAAGAATAAGACTCATGCAAACGGTTCAGGTCAACTTTTGGTTTACGTACTTTTACCCGTCGGATCGACGGGCAGAAGACGTTGCGTAAATCATTAGACTTCGCCAACGCTCAATCGCCCCGAGATCCATTTAGGCTCTCGGGGTTTTTTTGTTGGCTGACGCCAGCAATAACAGCCCGCAGCGTAAGCAAGGGAGTATCGCGGGATGAGATCCCTTGCTTACACCGCGGGCTGCTAAAAACCTTTAAGCCCAACATTCCCCCCTCTTCCTTGGAGTTCTTGCGATGATCGTGGTCATGAAAAAAGACGCCTTGCCCGGCGACATTGAGCATCTGGTGCAAAAGATCGAAAAGCTGGGGCTCAAGTCCCACACGATCGTCGGCACCGAACGCACGGTCGTCGCCGTGGTGGGTGATGAGCGCAAGATTAGCAAGGATTCCCTGGAAATCTTCTCCGGAGTCGCCGAAGTGATGCCCATCCTCGCCCCGTACAAAATCGCCAGCCGTGAACTCAAAAAAGAACCGACGCAGATCGTGGTCCGCGACCTAAAAGTCGGCGCCGGCCACGTCGGCGTGATCGCCGGACCTTGCTCGGTCGAAAGCGAAGAGCAAATCATCGCCACGGCGAAGGCGGTCAAAGCGGCCGGCGCGACGGCGCTCCGCGGCGGAGCATTCAAGCCCCGCACGAGTCCCTACAGCTTCCAAGGTCTGAAGAAAGTCGGCCTCGAGATGCTGGCCGCCGCGCGCCAGGAAACGGGCCTCGCCATCGTCACCGAAGTCGTCGCCAGCGAAGACGTCGCACTCGTGGCCGAGTACGCCGATATCTTGCAAATCGGCGCGCGGAATATGCAGAACTATCGCTTGCTCGAAGCGGCTGGCGATTGCCGTACACCGGTGCTGCTCAAACGCGGGCCGAGCGCGACGATGGAAGAACTGCTGCTTGCGGCAGAGTACATTCTCAACGGCGGCAATTCACAGGTCATGCTCTGCGAACGCGGCATCCGGACTTTTGAAACGCACACGCGGTTCACACTGCCGCTGGCGAGTGTACCGTACCTGCAATCCAAGACGCACCTGCCGATCGTGCTTGATCCAAGTCACGGCACCGGGCATTCGTACATGGTGCCGGCACTTTCCGCAGCAAGCGTCGCGGCCGGAGCCGATGGCTTGATCCTGGAAGTTCACCCCGATCCAGAAAACGCCAAGAGCGACGGCTATCAAACACTCAACATCGAGCAATTCCAAGCCACGATGAACCAATGCCGCAAGATCGCCGCCGCCATAGGCAAGACGATGTAGTCGTAATGGATAATTGACAATTGATAATGGACAATGAAAGCGTACGAATGACTTCGACACCGTTAGTTGAACTCTGCGAAGCGTCCGTTGTGAAGAACGGACACACGATCCTCGATCGGGTGTCGCTGCGCATTAATGAGGGGCAGCATACGGTTGTCTTTGGGCCGAATGGGTGCGGCAAGACGTCGCTATTGAAGCTGCTGACTTTCCAAGATTACCCGCTCTGGTCGCCGGCGGAAACACCGGCGGTGCGCGTGCTGGGCGAGTCACGCTGGGATGTGACCGAGTTGCGCAAGTCGCTCGGCATCGTCTCGGGCGATCTGACGAGCAAGTTTCTGAACGACTACGGCAGCGCACAGCTCACCTCGACCGAAGCTGTGATCACTGGTTACTACGCCAGCCGCGAGTTATACGACTGGACCCCGGTGACCGACGAAATGCGCCAAGCCGCGGTGCTGGCTCTGTCGAAAATGCACATCGCTGCTCTCGCCGACTCGCCCATCGAATGGCTATCGACGGGTGAACTGCGGCGCGTGCTGATAGCGCGGGCGTTGATCAATCATCCCCGCGCG
>JBGSSS010000156.1:0-26208 GCA_041736895.1 Pirellulales bacterium | reverse complement strand
TTGGCCGCGGACGTCGGCGAAGTCGAGATCGTACTTCGCAAACTTTTGGAACCATTCCTCGACGCGCGGCGGTGTTGGCTCGATCTCGATCATACCGGCGAACCACGCCACGGCTTGCGCGAGACTGCCCACGGCGATGATTTCGAGTCCTTCGACAACGGCGGCCTCCGTCGCGTTGGCCTCGGGGACGACAATCCCGCGCAGGCCTTGCCGCGCTGCGGCCATTGCCATCGAGAGCATCCCCTTGACCGGCCGCGTGATGCCGTCGAGCGAGAGCTCGCCGACGACGGCGTAGTCGCCGAACTTGTCGGTTCGCAATTGCCCGCTCGCGGCCAGGAGGCCGAGGCTGATCGGCAGATCGAACGACGCGGCTTGTTTGGGGAGTTCCGCCGGGGCGAGGTTGATCACGATGCGATCTTGCGGCGCGATGAAGCCCGAGTTCACGATCGCGCGGTCAATTCGATGGATGCTCTCGCGGACGGTCGCTTCGGGCAAACCGACGAGAATCGTCTTGATCTGCGCCGAGGCGCTGATGTCGACTTCGACCTCGACCGGCTGCGCGTCGATCCCCAAGAGCGAATAGGTCGCCAGTTTCGCGAGCATGCGTGGATTGCCGTTCCAATGAGACCGCAGGTGGAAGGATTTAGGCGATCATTCGGAGCCGGCGTACCTGCCCCGAACAAACGTCCACTATTCTGTAGCCGCGCTTCGCACGATGCAAGTGTGTCGCCGCTGATGAATGCAAATTCAAAATGCAAATACCGCCCACAGATGGACACAGATACACACAGATAAATGCAAATACAGATAAGCACTGCCTAAGGTCAAGAATACCGTCTCGTCATGTTCAGAATTTATCTGTGTCCCATCTGTGTCCATCTGTGGGTGCATTTCTGCCTTTCAAAATCGCCCGAAAGTAACGATTTTGTCGGCAAATTGACGCAGTGGGGTGGCTGGTGTTGGGGCTTGAAGAGGCTAGGATATAACTTCCCACGCGCGTTGCTGACGGACCCTGTTTTTTCGGACGCCAGTTTCTATTTTGCACCAACATGAAACAGATTCGCAAGCTGCTAGTTGCCAACCGCAGCGAGATCGCCATCCGTGTCTTTCGCACTGCGCATGAATTGGGGATTCGCACCGTTGCGATCTACTCGCACGAGGATCGCTATGCGCTGCATCGCTTCAAAGCGGACGAAGCGTACCTGATCGGCAAAGTTGGCGAACCGATTCGCGCATACCTCGACATCGATGCGATCATCGCGATCTGCTTGGCGAACGGCATCGACGCGATTCACCCCGGCTATGGGTTCCTCAGCGAAAACCCCAAGCTGCGCGAAGCGTGTGATCGTCACGGCATCATCTTTGTCGGCCCGCAAAAGAGTTCGCTCCAACGCCTCGGCGACAAGACCGCCGCGCGCGAAATTGCTGACTTGGCCAAGGTTCCGATCCTCGCCGGTTCGGCGAAGTCGGTCACAAGTCTCGAAGAAGCGCGGAAGACCGCCGAATCCCTCGGCTACCCGATTATGCTCAAGGCGGCCCACGGCGGCGGCGGGCGCGGGATGCGCGTCGTGCAAACGGCGGCCGAGTTGCCCGAGCAACTCGAAAGCGCGCAGCGCGAATCGAACTCGGCCTTCGGCAGCACCGAGGTCTTCCTCGAGAAGTTCATCGCTAGGGCGCGGCACATCGAAGTCCAAATTATGGGCGACTCGCACGGGAATCTCGTGCACCTCTGGGAACGCGACTGCTCGGTGCAGCGCCGTCATCAGAAGGTCGTCGAAATCGCGCCGGCCCCGAACCTTGATCCGAAGGTGCGCTTGGAACTCTGCCAATCGGCGATCAACATCGGCAAGGCGGTGAACTATGAGAACGCCGGCACGGTCGAATTTCTCGTCGATGCCGAGACGAACAAGTTCTACTTCATCGAAGTCAATCCGCGCATCCAAGTCGAGCACACGGTCACCGAAGAAGTGACCGGCATCGACATCGTGCGGACGCAGATTCTCATCGCGAGCGGCCACAAACTGAGCGATCCGGAGATCGGACTCGGCAAACAAGACGAGATTCATACGAGCGGCTTTTGCATCCAAAGCCGCGTCACGACCGAAGATCCCGAGAACCGTTTCGTGCCGGATTACGGGCGGATCTTGGCGTACCGTTCGGCGAGCGGGCCGGGGATTCGACTCGATGGCGGCACCGCATTTAGCGGCGCGGTCGTCACGCCGTTTTACGATTCGCTGCTGGTCAAGGTCTGTGCCCGAGGGCGAACGTTGCGCGATGCGGCCAAGCGGATGCAGCGATGCCTCGAAGAGTTCCGCATCCGCGGCGTGAAGACGAACATCCCGTTTCTCGTGAACTTGATCACGCATCCAAAATTCCTCGCCGGCGAATGCACGACGCGGTTCATCGACCAAGCGACGGAGCTGTTCGAATTTGTCGAACGCAAAGACCGCGCGAGCAAACTCTTGCAGTACCTGGGCGAAGTGGCGGTCAACGGCAACGCGCTGGTCAAGGATCGCCCCAAGGCGACGTTCCGCGACGCGGCTCCGGTGCCGCCATATGGAAAACTCCTCTCGCCACCGCCGGGCTCGCGGCAAAAGTGGAAAGAACTCGGCTCTGAAAAGTTCTCGAAATGGATCCGCGAGCAGAAACCGCTGCTCTTGACCGACACGACGATGCGCGACGCGCATCAATCGCTCCTGGCAACGAGGATGCGGACGTACGATATGGTGCAAGTCGCGCCGGCGTACGCGAAGCAAGTGCCGCAGCTCTTCTCGATGGAGATGTGGGGCGGAGCGACGTTCGACACGAGCATGCGCTTTCTCAAGGAAGACCCCTGGCAACGCTTGAGCGCGCTGCGTGAGAGAGTGCCGAACATTTTGTTTCAGATGCTCCTCCGCGCGAGCAACGCTGTCGGTTACACGAACTATCCCGACAACGTCGTCGATGTCTTTGTCCAAGAAACGATCCAAGGGGGCGTCGATATCCTCCGCGTGTTCGATCCGCTGAACTGGATTCCGAACATGAAGGTCGCGATGGACGCCGTGATTAAACATGGCGGCATCTGCGAAGCGGCGGTTTGCTTTACCGGTGATTTTCTTGATCCAAAGCGATCCAAGTTTAATCTCAAGTACTACGTCGAAACGGCCAAGACGCTCGAAAAGATGGGCGCGCACATCCTGGCGATCAAGGACATGGCCGGGTTGTGCAAGCCGTACGCCGCGGCGCAACTGATCAAGGCACTGCGCGAAGAGATCGGCATCCCGGTGCACTTCCACACGCACGACACGAGCGGCATTAGCGCGGCGAGTGTGCTCAAGGGGGCGGACGTTGGCCTCGATATCGCCGACGGCGCGCTCGCCCCGTTCAGTGGTCTGACATCGCAGCCGAACCTGAATGCGATCAACGAAGCCCTTCGCAACACCGAGCGCGACACGGGCGTCGACCACGAGCAACTGCGCCTCCTTGCGCATTACTGGCAAGCGGTCCGCGAGTACTATGTGCCGTTCGAGAGTGACATGAAGGCGTCGGATGCGGATCTTTATCTGCACGAGATGCCCGGCGGACAGTTCACGAACCTGCAGGAACAAGCTCGTGCGTTGGGCCTCGCTCATCGCTGGGAAGAAGTCTGCCAAGCGTATGCCGACGTGAACACGTTGGTTGGCGACATCGTCAAGGTCACGCCGACGTCGAAGTCGGTCGGCGATTTGGCGTTGTTCCTGGTGACGAACAATCTTTCGACCGAAGACCTGATGAAGAGCAACCGCGAGTTTGCTTTCCCCGAGTCGGTCATCGATCTCGTCGGCGGGCGCATGGGCCAGCCGCCGGGAGGATTTCCAGCCGACGTGCAAAAGCGCATCCTCCGCGACATCAAACCGGTCACGGGCCGCCCCGGAGAATCGCTCCCGCCCGCTGATTTTCCCAAGGCCGCGGAAACGGTCAAGAAACTCCTCGGCCGCGACCCGACGCAGCGCGATGTGGTGACGTACTTGCTTTATCCCAAGGTCTACACGGACTTTGTCCTGCATGAACAGAAATACGCCAACACGAGCATCCTGCCGACGCCGACGTTCCTTTATGGGCAGCAGATTGGGGAAGAACTGACGATCGACATCGAAAAAGGGAAGACGCTGATCCTCAAGATTCTCTCGGTTGGCGAGCCGCACGAGGACGGCAGCCGCGCCGTGTTCTTCGAACTCAACGGCCAGCCGCGCAGCGTGAACGTGCTGGATCGGTCGCTCGAAGGCGAAATCACCCGCCGGCCCAAGGCCGACCCGACCAATGCCAAGCACATCGCCGCGCCGATGCCCGGCGCGGTCGTTACGGTCGCGGTCAAGCCGGGCGATACGGTGGTCAAGGGGGCGAAGCTCTTCTCGCTCGAAGCGATGAAAATGGAAACCACGATTTTCGCCGAAGTCGACGGCCGCATTGCCGATGTCCTGGTCAAACCGGGGACGCCGGTCGAGGCGGGCGAGTTGATGGCTGTTTATGAGTAGGTGCTAGTTCTTTGATTTTTCCACGACCATTTTTTAGCGAGGGCTCCCACGATGAAATTTCCTTTGTGTCTCTTGGCGTTGTTGACCGTTTGCTTCACCGGCTGCGGCAAGGGAATGCCGCCGATTGGTGAATGGATCACATTTCAGTCGCCCGATGCGCCGTATAGTGTGCTCTTGCCATTCAAACCTAAGATGGTTAGCCAAAAGAACGCTGGGATGACGATCAATATGCATACCTGCGAAGTTGGCAAAGACTTGGCAGTAATGACTTGCTCGAATGATTTTCCGGCGATCGACCTCAAAGACAAAGAACGCTGCGAATTCATTCTCAAGGAGTCAATGAATGGCGCGATGAACAATATTAAAGGCAAATTGGCTGAGCAGAAATCGTTAATGCTCGAAGGAAAATACCCCATGCGGGAATTCTCGGGAACATTTACTGATCCTAAAGTCGGGGCAGGTGCAATCCGAGCCCGGATTGTCTTGATGCCCGGCAAGTTGGTTCAGTTGATTATTGTCGGCAAATCCGAGGAAATCTCCAAACCACAGATCGCCAAATGTTTGGAATCGCTGAAAACGAAGAGTTGAGCCAGCAATAGGCCGCAAACTGCTGCCGACTCGCACTCGGCGCTCAAACAGGACGCGACTTGAGTTAGCTTCGAGCGATAGAAAATTTCAAACTTTAAAAAGCCAGATAGCTCGTAGAATCAGCAAGTTGCTCGGTGCAACCCGACACGCTATTTATCATCGAATTCGCGAATCCATTTCCAATTGGGCAAAACATGAAACTCCTGACTTGTCTTCTTCTCTTGTGCGTCGCAACCCTCACCGGCTGCGGCAAGAAAAGCGCCTTCTCTTCGTCCGACGGCTGGGTTCGCTTCAAATCGCCGGATGGTCCGTATAGCGTTTTGATGCCGAACAAACCCGTGAAGGAGGGCGATGGGGACATGGCCATGTACATGAGTCAGATTGACTCGGACCAAGGGGTTGCCACCGCGAGCATAGACCTGGGGCCGGACTTTGTCGTCAGCGATAAGAAAATGGTCGCGGAGGCTCTCGACATGACTATGGATTTGTTGGCGAAGAGATTCAGCGGCACAGTGGCCGAGAAGAAAAATTTAATCATCGACAGGCTCTACCCCAGCCGCGATGCGACGATCAAGTATCAGGATGACGGGACTTCGATGGCTCTCCGGATTCGCCTCGTGGTCGTCCCGGAAAAAGTGATTATGGCGTTTGTCGTCGCTAAAGAATCAGAAAGTACCGGTCCCGCCGTCAAAAATTGCCTGGACTCGATTAAAGTTGATTTCGCCGGCGACTAAACCAATTGTTTTTAAGAACTCTGAAGCGAGAATTGGAGGTCGGGCAGGCGCAGCCGGTCGATAATCTTCGTTCGGGAATCGGCCCAATGCCGCGGTTGCCACGATTCGTCTCCAACTTTTCGCCAATGTCCGAGTCTCATTTCAAAAAACTGCCTGACCCGCGCCCGCCGTTCATGATCCTGCTCGGTCTGAATCCGCCGTACGCGGCGGAGGATGTCCAGGCGGCGTACTTGGACAAGGCCAAGAGCGCGCACCCCGATCGCGGCGGGAGCGCGGCGGAGTTCGACACGCTGCATCAGGCCTACGAACAGGCCAAGCAGTTCCTCGAGTTTCGCAGCGATCGACGCGGCTGGATTGCGCGGGCGATGGACTCGTACCTGCTGGTCGAGGAACTGGTCACGCGGCTCGAAGCGCTGGGGGCCGAAGTGACGACCAATGCCAATGAATGGCTGAAGCGTTCGTTTGGCGAATTCTCGCAGCTCACCGAAACGATCACCGCCATTCGCCTCGCCAATGCGCCTGCGGAACCGTTGATCCAGGAACTCAAAGCCAACCAGAAACTTCTGGTGGGCTTGCAGACACTTGAACTCCCCGGCTGCAATTTGACCGACGCTGATGTCATTCATTTGAAACCGCTCACGCAACTTCGGCAGCTTGACTTGAGCAACACGCCGGTTAGCAACGATGCGCTGATGGTTGTCGATTGGCTAACGGCATTGGAGACGCTTGTGACTGACGGGACAAATATCAGTTGGTTTGCCAATTGGCGCGTTCAGCGTAAGCTAGCAAAACGCCGCGAAAGCAAACCGCTCGGGCCGGTGGTGTAGTGGCTTGGGTTTTAACCCAAACGAGATTGCTATGACGCAAGCGGTTGGGTACAGAAGCGGTACCCAACCGCTTGCGTCATAGCAATTCAAGAAGCGAATTATCACGCACTCGCCAAGAATCTCTCATACAGCCGCGCATATGCCCCGTTCGCCGCGATCAATTCGTCGTGCTTGCCGCGTTCGATGATTCGGCCGTGGTCAAGCATCAGGACCTGATCTGCATGGCGGATCGTGCTAAGACGATGCGCGATCACGAAACTCGTGCGGCCTTGCAGCAGAATTTCTAACGCCCGCTGCAAGCGCGCTTCGGTCACCGCGTCGACGCTGCTGGTCGCTTCGTCCAGGATCAGAATCCGGGGGTTGGCGATCAGCGCGCGGGCGAAGCAGATCACCTGGCGTTGACCGAGCGAGATCAACCCGCCGCGTTCGCCGACGGGCGTATCGATGCCCTCGGGCAGCGCGGCGACGATGTCCCAGCATTCGAGTTGGCGGAGGACTTGCTCCATTTCCTCGCGCGTGGCATCCAGCTTGCCAAAACGGATGTTGTCCGCGACGCTGCCGGTGAAGAGGAAGTTCTGCTGCAAGACGAGCGCGATCTGGTGGTGCAGCGACTCGCCCGTGATCTGGCGGATTTCGCGGCCGTCAATCAACAGTTCGCCCTCGGTGGGCAAGTAAAACTTGGCGAGTAGATTGATGATCGAAGATTTGCCGCTGCCCGTGTGGCCGACGAGGGCGATCGATTCGCCGGGCCGCGCGCGGAAATTGATCTCGTGCAGGACCTTGATCGCCGGATCGTAGCCGAATGTGATGTTGCGGAACTCGACATCGCCGCGCATCTCGGGCAGCGGAGTCGCCGTTGGTTCGTCGCTCCAGTCGGGCGGGGTGTCGATGAGCTTGAAGACGCGCTCCGCACCCGCCATCGAGGTGAGCGCCTGGTTGTATTGATTGCCCAGGATCGTGACCGGAGCGAAAAACATCTGCGCCATGAAGAAAAACCCGACCAGGTCCGCGACCTGAATCGTCGCATCGACCGCATAGACGCGCCATGCCCCGACAGCGAGCAGGAGCGCGACGAATAGTTGATTGTTGAGGTCCAGCAGCGGCAGGAAAGTCCCCTGAGTCCGGCTGTAGTCATAGTTGTACTGCGCGTGATCGCCGAGCAAGCGGCTGAACATGCCGGCGTTCGTGTCTTGGCGGACGAAGCCCTGCGTGACACGGATGCCGTTGACGCTCTCGGCGAGTGTCGCGGTGACGCGGCTGAACGATTCGCGCATCTTCCGCAACGTCACGCTCATCTTTTTGTGGAACGTCCGATTGAGCAGCCACAACACCGGCGCGAGCAACAGCACAAGCAAGAATAGCCACTTGTCATAATACAACATGAACGCCGCGGCGAACGCCATCTGCCCGACCTGGACCAGGCAGATGAAGAGCACTTCTTGTACGCCGATCCTTAGGTCTTCGACATCGGACGACATGCGGCTGATGATCCGGCCGAGTTTCGTGCGATGGTAGAACGACATCGGCATCTGCTGGAGATGCTCGAACATGTCGTTGCGCAAGTCGTACACGACCGCTTCGCCGAGTTGCAACGCCATCTTTTGTCGCCAGTGCATGACGACCTGCGTCGAGATGGCCAGCGCGAGGAACGCGCCGATGTACCAGATCAAGCCTTGGACATCGCGATTGTAAATCGGCTCGCGAATTGTGACCGCGATGATCCACGTGAGCGCCGGTAACTGAATCGCGCGAAAAAAGACCATGACAAACAGCCAATTCCGCAGCCACGCGTGCGGCGCGGTGTAGCGAAACAGCCGCGTGATCAAGTTCAAATCCAACGGCCGTTGATCGACTTCCAACTCGTCGTGTTTGTCGAGCCGCGTCAGCCCGGCGCTCGGGTTATAGTTCGGTTTGCTCATGGCTGTGCCCCTCTTGAGTCGGCGACGGGCAATTGCTTGCCCTGGAGTTCCGCAACTTCGCGGTAGTGGCCTTCGATCGCGAGCAATTCATCGTGGGTGCCGCGCTGAACGATGCGGCCATCTTTCATGACGAGGACCAAATCCGCGCGGCGGAGCGTACTCAAGCGATGCGCGATGACGAACGTCGTGCGGCCGGTCATCGCGTTTTCCATCGCCTGCAGAATTTCGCCTTCGGTTTCAGGATCAACGGCGGCGAGGGCGTCGTCTAGGATCAAGATCGGCGGCTCGAGCAGCACCGCCCGCGCGATGGCTAGGCGTTGCCGCTGCCCGCCGCTGAGATTCGACCCATACTCGCCGATGATCGTGTCGTAGCCCTGCGGCAAATCGCAAATAAAGTTGTCGGCCGCGGCGATCTTGGCCGCCCGCTCAATTTCCTCACGCGTCGCGTCCGGTTTGCCAAACGCGATGTTGGCTGCTACGGTGTTGCTGAAAAGAAACGTCTCTTGAAAAACCAACCCGACGCTCCGCCGCAAGCGATCGAGGTCCCACTCGCGCACATCGACGCCATCGACCAGCACACGGCCATTCGTCGCATCGTAAAACCGTGGGAGCAGGCTCATCAGCGTGCTTTTGCCCGTCCCCGTCGCGCCGACGATCGCGACGCATTGACCCGGCTCGACGGCGAACGACACGTCGCGGAGCACTTCGACGCCCGCGTTGTAGTGAAAGCTGACGTTGTCATAACGGATCGCGCCGCGCACCTTCTCGGGCCGATACGGTTTCAGCGGCTGGGCCACTTCGAGCGGCGCGTCGATGATTTCGAAGACGCGTTCCGCGCCGGTCATGCTCGCCTGAATCGAGTTGGCGATGTTCGTGATCTGCGCGACCTGATTGGCGAATTGCGAGAGCAGGTTCGCAAACACGAACAAGCCGGTGCCGAGCGCGAACTCTCCTTGAATGACGAGATACCCGCCATACCCGAGCAGGACCAGCATGTTGATCTGCGTCAAGATGCCCATGATCGGCTGGAACCACGAGACGATTGTAAAGATGCCGTTTTTTTGCTGTTGCACGTTTCCGGTCGCGACGTCGAATTTCTCGCATTCGGTGTCGGCGCGGCCGAACCCTTTGACCACGGCTTGGCCTTGGATGTTTTCCGAGAGAACGAGCATCACGCGATCGATGAGCTTGCTGTTTTGCTGATATGCCGGCCGGACGAGCCGCGAAAAAATCGCCGCGCCGATCCACAAAAATGGCGTCGTCGCCAAACACGCCAGCGTCAGCAGCGGCTGCAAGCTGATCATGTAGCTCAGGTAAATCCCGAGCGAGATGATCACCGTGATGACCTGGATCAACACGCCGTCGACGAACATCCGCACGGCTTGCACATCGCCGGCGACGCGATTGATGATCGAGCCGCTTTGGTTCGCGTCGAAGAAGCGAAAGCTAAGTCGCTGAAGCTTGTCGTAGACATCGGTTCGCAGTTGATAGACGATCCGTTGCTGTGCGAGCCGCGTCATGACGACCGTCGCGCGAAAGCGTAGGAATGCATGCAGCGCTGCCGAGATCACGATCGTCACGGAAATCGCCAGGATCAATTCCCAGCGCGACCATTCGCTCCCCGGCAACCAGCCGAACGGCCAGGGATTCGCCCCGGTTCGATTGTTCATCTCCCAGCGAATGACATCGATGCCGAGGCCCGCCAGCCCAAGCTGAAACATCTGCAAGACGATCAGCAGGACCTGCTGGATGAGAATCCGCAGGCATTCCAACCGATAGCGCCACCCCAATCCCAGTAATCGCCCGAGCAAGGCCCAGTTGTCGTGCGTCGCTGCCCCTGCAAGTTTTGCAGCAGGGGCCAGCGTCGAAGGTGGGGTTGCGGCAGCCGTGGACACGAAATCAGAGCGGAAGATCGAAGTAAAGAAGCGGTTGCAGGCTCGCCATTCAGATTCCGGTGTTTGCAAGGCGGGCCAGACCGTTTACCCTAACACAGTGTCCTACGCGGGCCAATGGCAAAGAGGTTGCTGCAAGCACATCCAGGTGTCGATGAATTGGTGGGAACAGACGTCCGAATTTCTGCGCGACTTCTGGCCGCATGTTTTGGCCGGCGTTGGTTTCCTGTTTGAAGCGGCCTGCGCGATTCACGCGATCTTGAAAAAACGCGATACCCGCGCGACGATCGCGTGGATGGGCTTGATTTGGCTCACCCCGCTTATCGGCGCGGGGCTGTATGTGCTTTTTGGGGTGAATCGCATTTCGCGCCGCGCAAAAAAAATGCGCCGCCGGCGCAATTATGTCAAATCGGCGTCGACGCACGCGGCCAGCACGCCGCTGCAGTTCGCCGATCAGTTGGGCCATGCCAACGCGCGGTTCCTTCCGCTCGTCGATCTGGTCGGCAAGCTGGCGGAGCAACCGTTGCTCACGGGTAACACGATCGAGCCGCTGATCGATGGCGATCAAGCATACCCCGCGATGCTGCAAGCGATCGAGCAAGCCGAGATTTCGATCTCGCTTTGCAGCTTCATCTTTGACAACGATGCCGCGGGCGCGGAATTTATCGAGGCGCTGATCCGCGCGCAGCAGCGCGGCGTCGAGGTGCGCGTCTTGATCGACGACGTCGGCTCGCGCTATTCATTACCGACCGTGGTCGGGCCGCTGCGGCGCGGCGGGATTCCCGTGGGCCGCTTTATCCGCACACTCTGGCCGACGGGGTTTGCCTACAGCAATCTTCGCAGCCATCGCAAAATTCTCGTCGTCGATGGCCGCCTCGGGTTCACCGGCGGGATGAATATTCGCGCGGGAACCGCGCGAAAGTACGAAGCCAAGCACCCGTTGCATGACCTGCATTTTCGTCTGACCGGCCCAGTCGTCGCGCAGTTGCAAGAAACGATGGCCGAGGATTGGGCTTTTACGACGAGCGAAATTCTCGAGGGCGAAAAATGGTTTCCCCCGCTCGAACCGACGGGTGAAGTCCTCGCGCGCGGCGTGCCGAATGGACCGGACGAAGACATCGGCGAGTTGCGCAGCACACTCATCGCGGCGCTCGGCACGGCGCAGCAGCGCGTCGGCATCATCACGCCGTATTTTCTGCCCGACGATGCGCTGATCGAAGCGCTCAACATCGCGGCGCTGCGCGGCGTGCGTGTCGATATCTTGCTGCCTGAGGTGAATAACCAACGAATGGTTCACTGGGCGTGCAAGGCGCTCTTGCCGCAGATCCTCGAACGCGGCGTGAGGATTTGGTACGTGCCGGGGATCTTTGACCATTCCAAGGCGATGATCGTCGACGATCTGTGGTCGTTCATCGGCTCGTCGAACTGGGACCCGCGGAGCTTGCGGCTCAATTTCGAATTCAACGTCGAGTGCTACAACGCCGATTTTGCAGCGAAGTTGTGGCAACTGCTCGAGCAACGTTTGAACAACGCGATCCCGATCACGCTCGAGAGTCTGCGGCAACAATGGTTCATTACCAAAGTCCGCAATGGCATCGCGCGGCTGTTCACGCCAATGCTTTAACCCCACGTTACCAAGCCCCAGCTTGGTAACGTGAACGAGTGCAGACAAAGTTCAGCGCCAACATCCCGGATCGTATACATCTCGTCGCGGAGACGCACTGCACTAATTTAATTCTTATCGTGTGGGCTGAAGCCCACACTACTACTTGGGGAGCGTATCCAGTGCCGCTTGCGCCGCGGTCGCCGCTTCGGTGTTGGGGTAATCCTTCACGACTTGCTGCGCTTGTTGGATCGCCCGTTTTTGCGTGGCGGCGTTCGGCGAGCGCGCCGCGGTTTGGGCGTCGTTCCACAGTTTCGCTGCCTTGAGTTCCTTGGTCACCGCGGGGTCAGCGCTCAGTTTGGTGATCTTGGTCTTGAGCTCCTTGGCTTCGGGCAAGCTCGAGAACTGCACCGCCGCAAGTTGGTAGCCCTTGAGCGCGGTCCAGGCATTGCCCGCGGCTTCTGCTTCTTTGGCCGAGGCCGTGGCGTTGTTGAATTCGGTCATAATCGCGGTCTTGATCTTCTCGGCAGCGGCCTTGCCGGCATCGTCCTTGATTGCTTTTTGCGCGTTTCCAAGACTCGCCGCGGCTTGGTTGAAGTTGCCGATTTCCAGAAACTGCCAGGCCAGCTTGAGCGGGTCAGGAACATCCTTGGGATCGATCTTCCAAGCGGCTTTGCTGAGATACTGATCGACGCTCGTGTTGATCGCTCCGGGATTCGCCGGAACCAATTCGCCGTCGGGCGTGATGATCCGCGCTTGATAGATGTTCTGCAGACTTATCGGATTTTCGAGACCGCTGGCTTTTTCAAAGCTGCGATCCATGTCGACAATTGCCGGCCACTTGCAATTCACTTCTGCCAAGTAGCTGGCGACATCGGCTGCCGGATTGCCCGAGTTCACTGCGATGAAGATTACCGGCTTGTCTTTATAGCTCTCGGCAGCCTTGAGCCGGTCCGGCCATGCCTTGCGGCAGGTCGGGCAACCTTCTTCGTAGTAATAGAGGACGACGACCTTGCCCTTGAGGCCGTCCTTGCTGAGCGGGGGCGAGTTGAGCATCGCCGCGGGAAAGTCCGGAGCCGTCGCGGCTTGCAGCGGCGCGACCGACGAGAGTTCGAGCCCGAGCGTCAAACAGCAAACAAAAATCAAGCCGCGTGAAAGCAAGTTCATCTTACGCTCCCCTGTTTATGGATTGATTGCGAAGTGTGCAGTCTGGAGTATTCTCACAGCATTCACAAGTACTTTTTATCATGTAGCCAAGGTCGTGAGACCTTGGATGAGGGCCGCAAGATCCGCGCATCCCATCTGAAGTCTCACGACTTCAGCTACATTTATTTTGTGCAGGCTCTGCGTCTCATATTCGTCGCAATCGGGTTTGTTTATTCCGTTGCCGTATAAAAAAGCACGAAATCTTGCAAATCATGCGACGTTTTCCCACGGTTTTGCAAGCAAAAGATAGAATTGCGGGTAACTCTCATCGTTTCGCCTGTTGCTCATCCAAGATGGCATCTAATCCTACGAGCCACGACGTCGACTCCATCTGGGCCGTGCCACGGTTCAACCTGCGCTACGGTCTCGTCGTGCTTTGCGTTCTGTCGCAGTTGATTACCGTCGTGATGAGTTGGCCATTGTGGCAAGTTCGGCCGTTGTTTACTTGGAATCAACTCCTACGCAATACGGCAATCAGCGCGGTGACGAGCAATGTCAATACGCTGCCGCCGGCGCCGCTGATGCCGCTCTTTGAATTGCCACAAATCCCCTTCGACTGGCTCATGGTCGGGTCGCTGGCGCTTGTGCTGCTGCGGCCGCGCTGGGGTGTGCCAATTCATACCGTGGTGCTACTCGTCTCGTTTGTCTTCGATCAATATCGAACGCAGCCACAGTTCATGGCCAACGTCGCGCTGTTGTGGGGCTGTGCGTATCTGCCGGCACTGCCCGTTGTCCGCTGGGTGCTCGTTTCGCTCTGGCTGTGGGCAGGGTTGCACAAGTTTCTTTCGCCCGATTGGATGGGGTCGGGGAGTTGGCAATCGCTGGATGAAATCAACTTTTATCCTTACGAGTTGTACTACTATTTTGCGATCTTCGTCGCGGCGAGTGAAATGCTGCTCGGCATCCTGGCAATCGTGAAGCCGCGCTGGGCGGCGTATTACTGTGTGGCACTGCATCTCGGAATCACGCTGTATCTTTCGCCCTGGGTGAGGAACTGGAACGAGAGCGTGCTGGCCTGGAATCTTTGCACCGCGGCCGTGGGTTGTTGGATCTTATTGCATTCGAAACCGGGCTGGCCCGAGAATCGCGGGCTGCAAATCGCCGCCACGGTGCTGCTCATCTATCCCGCCGGGTTTTACACCGGCTGGATCGATCATGGCATCGCGCATGTGCTTTACTCGGACAACCACGCCATCGCGATGGTGACCAGCCGCGAGCCGCGCGACACGAGCAACGATCCGCCGGAGTTTGAGCAATTGGTGCCATTGCATCCTTGGACCGATCGAGGACAACAGATCACGGGCTTCGGTGATTTGCGCGTGCCGTTTCCCAACGAGCGGCGATTGCACCTGAGCTACTTCGCGCAAGTCGCCCGACCGGGCGAGAAAATGCACATCTACGATCCGCGGCCGTGGGGCGGGAACGAGTACTTTCTCAAGCAATCGGATGGCACGGTGCTGCTGATAGACGCCGCGCGATTTTTTAAGGCGACCGATACCGAAGTCTGCGGCGTGGCGTTGGAACCGTGGCGCGGATATTTTGCCCTAGCCCTGGCCGAGGTCCTTATGACTCGCAACGGCGGGCGGTCGCCGATCACTGAGGCCGTGTTTACTCCACAACATTTTCGATCTGCGTTGCTGGAGCATCTAGCCCTGCTTGCAAATCTGGAATTGATTCAGTTCAAGGACTGCCCCATCACGGATGAGGATTTGCAGCGTCTGCCGATGCTCTATAAGCTCCGCGGGATTGGGTTGAAAGGGACGAAAGTGACGACCCAAGGTTTAAAGCACCTGCTGAATTTTCCAAATTTGGCTTACATCCAAACGGACGAAGGGCTTCAAACAATCGAGAATCTTCGCGCGATGACAGCCAATCCCGAATGAAACAATTTCATGCTTTGGCCGTAAGGAATTGATGAAGAATTGCACTTCCGCACGCTTATTTACATGCTTGTGACAGGCAAATGGGAACTTTTGGACTATAAATAACGACGAAGCTGTGCCGGGAGCGCACGTGAGGGCGTCGTTGCTGGCACGTGGAGCAGTCTTTTCTCCTACCTTGTCTTACGGAGCGCCGTTTATGCGCCGCGCGAATTTTTTGTCGATGGATCGTCATGCTTGGCTATTGGCCGGGGTGTTGTCGTTGATCTCGTTGCTAGCGTCCATCAGCCACGCCGCTGATGACAAGCCCAGCGAGAAGGCCAGTGAAAAAGCCAACGAGAAAAACGCGCAGCCAGCGCAGCAGCCGCAAAATCAAAACGGCAATAAAGTTGCCGTGCAAAAACAGGAATACAAGCTCCCCGAGAAAATCGGCGAACTGTTCCAGGACCGCAAATACGACGAAGCGCTCAAAGCGCTCGACGAGGCCCTCGCCGCCAAGGATGCGCAGCGCGATTATCTGCTGTTTCATCGCGGCCGGGCGTTGCACTTGCTGCAAAAGTACGACGAAGCCGTCAAGGTTTTCTCGGACATCGAGACGACTTTCAAGACGAGCCCATGGGCTCGCCGCGCGCGCCTCTCTCGCGCCGTGTCTCTCGCTCGCAAAGGCGACTTCAAGGCAGCCGAAGAGATTTACAAGAGTGAAGCCAAGACGCTGCTCTCGCTCGAACGCAAGCAAGAAATCGCCGGCATCTACCTCGAATTCGCGGACGCCTTCTTCGCTCCCAAGGATCCCATCGCGACGAAACCGAACTACGCCAAGGCGCTCGAGTTCTACAAGCAAGCGCTCGCGATCGGCGGGTTGCCGGAGAGTGTCGAGAATATCGAACTGCGGATCGCGCGGAGCATGCAAAAGCTTGACCAGCACGACAACGCCATCGCGGCGTATCGGGCGTACCTGGAAAAGCACAAGCTGATGAAACCTTACGCCAAGGTGACCGAAGAACAAAAGCAGCGTGACATCGAAGCGCGGTTTTATCTAGGCGAAGTATTGCTCGCCAAGGGAGATACCTATGAAGCGCGCCGCACATGGCAAGATTTGCTCGCGTTTCATGAGGATGAAAAACACGAACTGCTGCCGCAAGCGTTGTACAATCTTTCCGCAACGTGGCATCTGCCCGCGCCGCAATCCAGCGAGGACTTGAGCCTGGGCGTAGCATCGCTGGAGCGCTTTCTGAAGCAATACCCTGATCACAAACTGGCCGCCGATGCGTATCTGCGCATCGCGCAGAGTTACCTGCACATGAACCGCGCGGCCGACGCGATCAAGGTGCTCGATCGGTTCCTCGCCGAAGCTCGCTTCAACGGCAAGGACCAGCAAGCCGAAGGGCGGCATCTGCTCGGCCGGGCGTACCTGAGCCAAAAGAAGTTCGCCGAAGCGCTCGCGACCTGGCGCGAGTACCTGAGCAAGTATCCGTCGCACTCGGCTTGGGCCGAAGTGCAGCAGGGGATCATCAACGCCGAATTTCTCCGCTCCGAAGATGCGCTGGTGAATAAGAAATATGACGATGCGAGGAAGCTCTGGGGCGAATTTCTCGTCAAGTACCCGCTTGACAGCCGCAGTGCGCGGATCATGTTCGCCTTCGGCCAGATGGAATTCGCCGAGAAGAAATACGATGACGCCATCAAATCGTGGAAGAATGTCGCGGCGAAATATCCCGGCACCGCCGAAGCGAGTCAGGCGCAATTCATGGTCGCGGTGACGTACGAGCATAAGCTCGGCAAGCTCGACAAGGCTCTTGACGAGTACAAACTCGTCAAGGACGGCCCAGCCATGAACAGCGCGCGGCAAGCCCTTGGCCGGCTCACGGCCAAGCAATTGCAAATCGGCACGGAGCGGATTTTCCGCTCGAACGAAAAACCGGTCATCACGCTGCAATCGCGGAATCTCGAAACGCTGACGATCCGCTGCTATCGGATCGATCTCGAAACGTACTTCCGCAAGATGCATCAAGTCGCGGGCATCGAATCGCTCGACATCGCCTTGATCGATCCCGACAAGACGATCGAGTACAAGGTCCCGAACTACACCGAATATCAACTGCTCGAAAACAAAGTCGAGGTCCCGCTGCCGGCGCTCATGGGCCGCGACGAAAAGAATCCCGAAACGGGCGCGATGGCCGTCACGATCAGCAGCAAGACGCTCGAAGCAACGACGCTGGTCTTGCAGAGCGATCTCGACATCGTGGTGAAAAGTTCGCGCGATGAGTTGCTCGCCTTTGCCCAGAACATGCGCACGGGCAAGCCGTGGAAAGGCGCGAAGCTGCTCCTCAGCAACGGCAACGCCGTCTTTGCCGAAGGCGAGACGGGCGACGATGGCGTCTTCAAGAAATCGTTCAAGGAGCTCCGCGAGACGAACGAAGTTCGCGTCTACGCCTCGGCCGCTGGGCATACGGCGTCGAATATTGTGAACCTGAACGGCATCGGGACTGCCCGCGCGCTGGCCGATAGCGTCTTCCTTTACACGGATCGCCCGGCCTATCGCGCTGGTCAGGTCGTCCACATTCGCGGCGTGATTCGCCGCGCGGAGAACGACGAGTATCAGCTTGACCTCAAGAAAAAATATACGCTCGAAGTTCTCGATCCGCGCAACCGCAACATCTGGACCGAGGAAATCACGCTGACGAAATTCGGCGGCCTGCGCGGCATGTTCACGCTGCCTGCGACAAGCCCCAGCGGCAATTATCGCGTTGTCGTGCGCGAGACGGCGGGTGGGATGAGTTTTGCCTCGAGCTTCCTCGTGCAGGATTACACGCTCGAACCGGTGCAGCTAAGCGTCGAAACGCCGCGCCGCGTTTACTATCGCGGCGAAGAGATCACCGGCAAGATCATCGCCAAGTATTACTACGGCGCACCGCTGATCAACAAAGAAATTCGCTACCAACTCGCCGATGGCCGCAGCGAAATGGCGAAGACGAATGAGAAGGGCGAGATTGAATTTAAGTTTCCCACGCGTGAATTCCGTGAGACACAACAGTTGAACCTAAGCGTGACGCTCGTCGATCGAAACCTGACGATTACGGAAAAGTTCTTCCTTTCGGCGCAGGGTTTCGCGCTGACGGTCACGACGAAACGCCCGGTCTACATCGCCGGCGAATCGTTTGAAACGACCGTCACGGCCAAAGATCCCGAAGGGAAACCGGTCAAGCAAAAACTGACGCTGCATTTGCTCAAGCAAACCGTCGCCGCGGGCCGCGTTGGGGAAACCGAAGTCGAAAAGCATGACATCACGACCGACGACAAGGGCCTCGCGCGGCACACGTTCAAACCGGCCGACGGCGGGACGTACATCGTGCGCGTCGAAGGCGTCGATCGCTTTGATAATACGCTCAGCGGCCAACATGCGGTCACAATTTCCGATGATCAGGACCTCGTCCGGCTGCGCATTTTGGCTGAACAGTACACCTGGCAAGTCGGCGAAACGGCCAAGGTCCAAATCCATTGGCGCGAAGAACCGGCGCTGGCGCTCGTCACGTTCCAAGGGGCGAAGATTCTCGACTACAAGCTGGTCACGCTTAAGAAGGGACTGAACAATCTCGACATTCCGCTCACGGCGAAGCTCGCACCGAACTTTGAGTTCGCCCTCTCGGTGATGCACGACAGCCAACCGATTCCCGTCGCAATCAAAGCAGCCGATATCGGCAAAGCGGCGGCCGATCCGGGCGACCTTGAAAAGGCGGCCACGCCGCCGGTGATTCGTTATCACGAAGCGGCTGCCGGGTTCGTCGTCGAGCGCAAGCTCAACGTCAAGATCGAAACCGTGCGTAAGAAAGATGCCCAGGGGACGCTCCGCCCCGGCGAAGAAGTTGAACTCGTCATCAAAACAACCGACGCGCTCGGCAAACCGGTTGCGGCGGAACTGAGTGTCGCGATGATCGAGCAATCGCTGTTCACCATGTTCGGCAACGGCGGCGAGATTCAAAACGCCTTTATGGGCAACTGGCGCGAGAGCGCGATGCGCAGCGGGTCGAGTATTTCCTTTGCCTATCGTCCGCGCACGAAGAAGATTGACAAGCAACTGCTGGCCGAAGTCGAACGCCGCGAGATCGAGAACGAAGAAGAAACCCGCCGCGCGGCAGGAATTCCATTTGGCACGGTCTTCGAAGAGGCGCTCGCGGAAAATGCTACCGCGGCGCCTAATGATGACGTCGTCTTTCCTTCCGTAAATCTGGGTGGCGGCGGGGGCGGCACATTTGGTGCTGCCGGCCAAAATGATCAACTCGCTGTGCCGCAGCAACAACTGGTAATGAATCAATCCTTTGATGGCGGATTTAACTACAATGCTGACTTCGTCAATGAGTACGCCGAGCGAGAACTTTCGCTCAACTACTCGAACGACCCGAACGCGCGACGGCAGTTTCTGCTGCAACGCCAAGCGCAGCAACGAGGGGATAACGGTCAACAGCAAGTTCAGATGATCCAGGGCGGACAGCGCGGCGGCTTGGTCATCACTGGCAACGGCACGTTGAATCTCTCTTCAGGACATACCAACGGCAGAATGATGGTGAATCCCGGACAAGGAGTAGACGGTCCAGGGCCTGGCGTTTTTTATAGCAGGCAAGCTGGTCCCAGCGATCCGTTCGCCGCCAATAGTCCCGCAAATAACGATAGCCATTCGTTTACTCATACAGGCAGCAAAACTTCTACGATGAATCAAACACAAAGCGGTGAAATGCAACAAGCTGACCGTCAAGCCTTCATCAACAACGGCGGCACACTGCTGATCGAATCCAACGGCACGAACCTGTTCAACTCGATCAACACGGGCCGCCGCGACATGGTCGTCGTGAATCCTGGCAACGGCGAGCAGTGGAACCTGAACTTTAGAAACACGCTCGGCGACAAGCTCGATGTCTATGCCTGTGCATCGCTTGGCAAGGAGTTGATGGCCGGCGGCAACTTGCTGATCAATCAAGTCGGCAATCAAGAAACCGGCTACTGGAATCCGCTGGTCAACACCGACGAGAAGGGCGAAGCGAAACTCAAGCTGACGATGCCCGACCAATCGACGGCGTGGAAGATTCTGACGCGCGGCGTGACCGAAGACACGCTCGCCGGGCAAGCCGAGGAAACGCTTGTCGTCAAGCAAGACCTGTTTGGCGAGCTCAAGCTCCCGAGCGCGTTCACCGACGGCGATGAGATCGAAGTTCCGGTCCTGGTTCACAACGATCTCATCGATAAGGGCGAGATCGAAGTCACGCTCCGCACGGTAATCGGCGGCAAGTTGATGGAAGAAACGAAGAAGTTGAAGGTTGAGAAACGCGGGATTCAGGAACTTGGCTTCAAGCTCACCATCCAACGTCCCGCGGCTGATGCTGCGGCTGACAAGAAAGATCCCGAAAAGAAAGACGGCAAGAACGAGAAAGACGACAAAACGCCCACCGATCCGATGGCGAATGTCATCGCAGTCTTTGAACTCGCGGTCAAGGCCGATAAGGTCGACGACCTCGTGCGCCGCGTTGTGCCGGTGTTGCCATACGGCGTGCCGGTTTACGCCATCCAAGCCGGCACCGCGACCGGCGACACAACCGTCTGGATCGAACCGCCGGTCGGGATGCCGGTGCAGAATCCGCAATTGCAAGTCGTGATCGGCTCGTCGGTGCAGCGGAGTTTGCTCGATATCTTGCTCGCGCCGACGCTCGGTTGCGGCATCGATTCTCTGCGAGCCGCATCGTCGCTCGACGTGACGACGAGCGATCTGATGGCGGCACTCGCGCTGCAAAAATTGTTCGACAAGACACGCGACGCCGGCACGGTGCAGGCTCAAGCACTCGATACGCGCATTCGCTCGGCGCTAAGCCAGTTGATCGCCGCGCAGCGTGACGATGGCGGCTGGAGCTGGTCCGGCCACGCGCCGCAAGCCCATCGCTTCACCACGGCGCGCGTCTACTGGGCGCTGACGCTCGCGACAAAGTCCGGCTACAAAGTCGCCGACGACGTGCTGGCCAAGTCCAAGGGTTACCTGCAAGGCCAACTCGCCGCGCTCGCCGAAACGGACTACGAAGCCCGCGCGGTGCTGCTCCATGCGATGAGTGTCGCAGGGCAGGGCGACTACGCTCTTGCGAATCGCCTGCATCGGAACAAGGCGTCGCTCAGTCCAACGGCACTCGTTTACACGGCGCTGGCGTTTGCCGAAATGGATCGCAAGCCGGTGGCCAATGAACTGCTGGTCCTGCTCAACAACGAAGCCGCGCTCGTCGATCTGCCGACACGCCGCGGTTCGCCGCGTGGGATTTTGCCTTGGAGCGCGAGCGGCATCGAGCTTCGCGCGTTGCAGGCTCTCGCGCTGTCGAAGATCACGCCCGAGGATCCGAAACTCAAGGAGCAAGTTGATTACCTGTTGGCGAATCGCCGCGGCCATCGCTGGGCACCGGAAAAAGCGACGGGACCGGCGGCGCTGGTCGTGTGCGACTGGTTCTCGCGGGCGAAGTACGAAACCGAAAAGTACGCGCTCAAGATCTTCGTCAACGATTTGCTCGTCAAGGAAGTGACGATCGAAAAAGATGCTGAGACAATGACCGTTGATGTGCCCGACCGCTTGCTGAAAGCGGGCAAAAACCGGGTGAATCTGCAACTCACGGGCCGCGCGAACTACGCGTATCAGGCGATCCTCAGCGGTTACGTTCCGGCCGAGAAACTCGTGAACACGACCAAGGAATGGGACGTTCGACGAGTTTACACTCCGGCCGTGCTGGAATTTGACGGCCGTGATATTCCTCGCGGGTTCGATGTCCTCGCCGGTTCGTATACGACATTCACGAACCCGCTGACGGAACTAGCCGTCGGCAAGCGTGGCTTAGTATCGCTGAATGTCAGCCGCAACAATGTGCCGAACAATACACCGGAAGACCAATTGGACTACCTGGTCATCACGGAACCGCTGCCGAGCGGCGTGAGTGTGGTCGAGTCGTCGATCAAGGGTGGTTTCGAGCGCTACGAAGTCGGCGCCGGCTCGATCACGTTCTTCGTCGGCAGCCGCCGCTACGTCGAAGAGATCAAATTCGAAGTCCACGGCTACCTGCCGGGCAAGTACCGCGCCGCGCCGACCGTGGTGCGCAACGCGTATCGCTTGGACGACATGGCCGTCGCCGCGCCGAAGCCGCTGACGGTGCTCGCGCTCGGTGCCAAAAGCAAGGATCAATACAAGCTCACGCCGCGCGAACAGTTCGAACTCGGCAAGCGGAACTATGACAAGCAGTCGTTCAAAGAAGCGATCCCGTACCTGACCGACCTGTTCAAGCTGAACCTGAACGCCGACATCTACAAGCAAACCGTGCAGATGCTCTTCGAGAGTCACCTGAAACTCGGGCCAGCCGGGGACATCGTTCGTTATTTTGAGATCATCAAGGAACGCTTCCCCGAGCAGGAAATTCCGTTCGACAAGATCATGCTCGTCGCCGAAGCGTACGACAAACTCGGCGAATATGAACGCAGTTACATGGTCTATCGCGCGATTCTGGAGAACAGCTTCCTCCGCGAAAACAGCGTCGCGGGCTATCTCGAACAGCAGGGCGAATTCCTGCGCAGCGTCGAGGTGATGCAACGACTGCTCGCCGAATATCCGCCGGAACCGTATGCCGCGGCGGTACATTATGCCCTCGCACAGCGCGTCTATGCCAAAGCCTCGACCGCGCTTAACGATCCGAAGCTGCGTGAAAAGAAAATCAACCGCGTCACGCTCACCCAGCAAGCTCTCGGCATGCTCGACAACTTCCTGACGCTCAATCCCGAAGATCCGGCGGCGGATCAAGCGGCGTTCAGTTTGGCGAACGCGCTTTTGGAGCTGAAAGCCTATCGCGAGCTGATCACCCGCTCGACGAAGTACGCGTCGCGTTATCCGAAGAGCGATTTTCTTGACAGCTACTGGTATCTAGTCGCTTACGGACACTTTGCGCTGGCAGAGCACGAGGAAGCGCTGAAGATGGCCCGCAAGGTCGCGGACACGAAGCGCGTCGATCCGGCGACCGGCCGTGAAACCGAGAGCCCCAACAAGTGGCAAGCCGTTTACATTCTCGGCCAGGTCTATCACAGTCTCGGCCGCGCGGGCGAAGCAGTGGCGGAGTATGTGCGCGTCGAAGATCGTTTCGCCGACGCCAAACAAGCGATCGAGTACTTCCTACGCAAGGAAATCAAACTGCCCGAGGTCACGACGCTCCGCCCGAATGAACCGGCCAAGGTTGAACTGACTTTCCGCAACATCCCGAGCGTCGACTTCAAGGTCTACCGCATCGACCTGATGAAGTTCAGCTTGCTCAAGCGGAACCTCGGCGGGATCACGCAGATCAACCTCGCCGGCATTCGCCCCAGCCACGAAGAGACGATCAAACTCGGCGACGGCAAGGACTACCGCGATCGGAAGCAAAACCTAACCTTGAACATCAAGGAAGAAGGGGCCTATCTCGTCGTCGTGCGAGGCGAATCGCTGCACGCCAGCGGGCTCGTCCTGATCAGTCCGCTCTCCGTCGAAGTGGCCGAAGAAGGCTCCGCCGGCCGCGTGCGCGTCACGGTCAAGGACGTCGTCGCGGACAAATACCTGGCCCAAGTCCAAGCCAAGGTCATCGGCAGCCGCAACGGGGAGTTCGTCAGCGGCATGAGCGATCTCCGCGGTGTCTTCATCGCCGACGGAATCCGTGGCAAGAGCACCGTCATCGCCCAAGCCGACGACGGCCGCTACGCGTTCTTCCGCGGCACCGAGGAACTCGGCCCGCCGCCGGAAGCAACTCCCGCGGCACCAATGCCCGAATCCAAGTTGCCGCAGACGAAAAGCGGCAAGAGTGTTGGCGGTGATGGCGAAAATGGCAAGGATGGCGTCCTCATTGAGCAACTGCAGCGCGGCAACAAGATGCTGCAGCAAAGGCAGCAGGAGATGCTCGACAACAACTACAAGAATAACAACGAAGGCGTCCGAGCCAAGTCGGCGTTCTAACAAAGTTGCTTGTGGTCACTGGCGAGCCATGCGAAAATCATCGCATGGCTCGCCAAATCAAAAACGCCGCTGTCGTTACGGACGTTGTCGATGTTTCGCTGCTTGGCACAGCGGATCTGAGTTACTGGCAGTACGCGTTGAAAGCCGAACAACTCGAACCGATCGAGCACGAGGGGAACGCCCAAATCCTAATCATCGCGGCTGATGCGAAATACATGGGCTTGCGCTTTCGCGAGTTGAGCATCGCGGTCTTTGCACGCGATGTGAGCGGGCTGACGAATCTATCGGGGTCATTTCTGATCCGCGCATTCAACTCGCGGCGGTCGTTTGCTTGGGTCGAGCGAACAATTTTCAAGACACCATACTATTTCGGCGATATCTCGGTGCAATGGGAGACGCCGCTAATTCAACTGAAGTTTCCCAGCGTCAATTTTGAAGTTCGTTCGGGGCAGGGTGTAAAAATGAATTCTGACCGGATGCAGGTACTGTGCTGGCACGGGCCCGTCTTCTTGCCGAGCAAGCCAGGAACCGCCGCCGCTAAGAGCAAATTGTTCTTCGCGCAAGTTATTGGGGCGACCGAAGAGTTTGCTTTTTATCCAACATGCGATGTGCTGACACTGCCTGAATCGGCAGAACACCCGTTTCAGGTGTTGCGCGAATCTGGTTTTCGCCCCACGAAATGGTGGGTTCGTCCCAGCGCCCAGCACACGAAGTCCAAGACTTATTCCCGCGGAGATTGTCCGCCTTATCCGAATGAAACTTTGAGTGAGGTACAGATATAGCTGCGTTAGTTGGATATCTCCTGACGAGGGAATCGCCATCAGAGTGCTGGGGTTAGAGGTCAAGAAATTCTTCGCAGGATCTGCAATTTCGCTAGGGGCAAGCATTCAATAATGCCCTGCCAGGCGCACTAACGATCTTTGCCGGGGCATGATAAAATAGAACAATTACTGCAACCACATTCTGACTTCTAGCTTCTTGCTTCTCCCCCGATGACGCCCGAACAGCTTGGACCGTATCGCATCGGGAAACGCCTTGGCCGCGGCGGGATGGGGACTGTTTATGAAGCGGTGAATACGGCTAGTGGCGAAACGGCCGCGGTCAAGGTCTTGCATCCGGCGCTCGGCGATGAAGAAGGCTTTCGTGAGCGGTTCGAGATTGAAGTTGAGACACTCAAAAAACTGCGCCATCCGCAAATCGTCCGGCTCTATGGGTTCGGTTCGCAGGACGAGACCCTTTACTACGCGATGGAGTACATCAACGGGACGAATCTCGAGGAAGAGCTGCAAAACGGGCGGCGGTTCACCTGGCGCGAAGTGACGCAAGCCGGGATAAAACTCGCCCGCGCGCTCAAGCTGGCACACGATCATGGGATCATCCATCGCGACCTGAAGCCGGCGAATGTGCTCTTGTCGTTGGATGAGGACATCAAGCTCACCGATTTCGGCATTGCGAAATTGTTTGGGACATATCGTTTGACGAGCGAAGGCGGGCTGATCGGCACGGCCGAGTACATGTCGCCCGAGCAAGCCGAAGGAAAATCCGTCACGGCACAATCGGATCTGTACAGTCTCGGCGGCGTGTTGTTCGCAATGCTCACGGGCCGGCCGCCGTTTCGGGCGAAGTCGCTCCCCGAAGTGCTGCAAATGCAGCGCTTTGCCGAACCGCCGCGCGCAACGCAATTTGCGCCGGATACGCCCGCGGCGCTGGCGGATATTCTGACGCGACTGCTTTCCAAAAATCCGAGCGATCGCGCGGCGAATGCCGGGATGCTGGCCAAGGAACTCTCGGCGATGGAGCATGGCCTGAGCGCGAAATCGCTGCGGGATGAAGCCGAGGCAACGCGGTCCGACATGCTCGATGTGCTATCGTTGTCGCAATCGGAAACGCTGGCCGGCGAAGTTCTGCCCGCGGATTCCAACGCCGCCCCGCTCGATCCGAATCAGCCGACGCGCGTCGCGGACGCCGGCGGGACACGCTCGTCGTACAGCGGCAAGGTCTCGCAAGCCGCGCCAATTGGCCGCCCCGAGATTGCAGTGTCCTGCGAAGTCCTGGACCCGGGGGTGCTGGACGAACTCCGCGC
>JBGSSS010000107.1:0-32327 GCA_041736895.1 Pirellulales bacterium | reverse complement strand
CCGCATGATAAAGCTTGGGCTGCAAAGAGCGCAGGCACGTCTCGATGTCGCGCAAGCTGTCGCGATAAGTCAATTGCGCAAAGGCCATGCACAAAAACTGATCGCGACAAGTGAAGCCACGACAACGGACATTGCCGTGATACTGATTGACGATTCGATTGAATTCGTGACGCGGCAGCAGCTCCATCAACTGCGCGAAGATCAACTGACCCGATAACATGCAACACCACTTGCGACAAAACTTCGTCGCCAAATGGCTGATTATGATCGAGCAATTTGAGATCGTGCGCGCGCATTTTAGAACGCAACCCTTGTGTACAATAACGACTTACAACAAAATCAAAAATCCTCAGCCGGACAGTAGTGGTAAGATCTGAATTTAACCAGCCATTGCCGAAAATGATTGCTTGCTTTGTCACGGGAAGGTAAAGTATTTTTCGCCCCGAAAATAATTATCCAGCCCTGCCTCACCCTGCCCACCTAGTTCTTCCCACCCAAGGAAACTGATCCATGCCACGCGTTATGCTGTTTGGAATGTTTGGTTTGTTGTTCCTGACCGGCCGTTTGCAAGCCGAGGACTCGAAGCCCGTCTCGCTCTACAACGGCAAGGACCTCAGCGGTTGGCGCGGCCAGAAAATGCACGATCCCGTGCTGTGGAACAACATGAAAGCCGCAGAACGAGAAAAACTCCAAGCCCAGTACAACGACGACCTGAAGCAACATTGGAAAGCCGAGGGCGAAGAAATCATCAACGATGGCAAGGGCGTTTACTTGACCACGGATAAGGACTACGGCGATTTCATCCTCGAACTCGAATGGAAGATGATGAAGCCAGGCGGCGACAGCGGCATTTATCTGCGTGGTTATCCGCAGGTGCAAATTTGGGATCCGGCCAACGAAAAAGAAAAGAAGAACGGAGCGGACCGTGGTTCCGGCGCGCTCTGGAACAACACCGACGTCAAGAATGGCAAATTTCCGCTCGTCGTCGCCGACAAGCCGATCGGCGAATGGAACAAAATCAAAATCGAGATGCGCGGCGAGAACGTCAAAATCACGATGAATGATCAGGTCGTCGTCGATAATGCAACGATGGAAAACTACTACAAGCGTGGCACACCGATCTCGCCGACCGGACCGATTCAACTGCAAACGCACGGCAGCGAGATGCGGTTTCGCAATATCACGATTCAAGAGTTGAAGTAGGTTCCTTGTCGTAGGTCAGGCTTCAGCCTGACAGGCCGGGCGTGGTCGCTCCGGCTAAGAACTGTCAGGCTAAAGCCTGACCTACTCCCCCGCCACGAACATCCCACCTGCAGGATTTCTTCATGAGTACCATTCTTTCGCGCCGTCGTTTTTTGCAGACCGCATCGGCCAGTCTTGGCTTGCTCGGGTTGGGCGTTCATGGCAGCTTGGCGGCCAAGGAAAGCAGCTCGCCCAATGAAAAAATTCGTCTCGGCATCATCGGCACGGCCAACCGTGCCCGCGCAAACATCGATGGCGTGAAGGGCGAGTCGATCGCGGCGATTTGCGATGTCGATGGCAATTACCTCGACAAAATGCAGAAAGATTTCCCCGCAGCCAAGCCATTCAAGGACTTCCGCAAGCTGCTCGAAATCAAAGAACTCGACGCCGTCGTGGTTAGCACCGCGGATCATACGCATGCTCCGGCGACCTACTGGGCGATGCAGCAAGGCAAGCACGCGTACTGCGAAAAACCGCTGACACACACGGTCACCGAAGCGCGGATGCTGGCCAAACTCGCGGCCGAAAAAAAACTCGCGACACAGATGGGGACGCAAATTCACGCCGGCGACAACTACCGCCGCGTCGTTGAATTGATCCAAGCCGGCGCGATCGGCAACATCAAAGAGGTTCACACCTGGGTCGGCAAAGGCTGGGGCGTCGATGATCGGCCCAAGAAGGAAGGGCCCGCGCCGGAGCACCTCGCGTGGGATCTCTGGCTCGGACCCGCGGCGGATCGGCCTTATCGGAATCTCTTGCATCCGGCCGATTGGCGGCGGTATTGGGACTTTGGCAACGGGACGCTCGGCGACATGGCCTGTCATCACATGGACCTGCCGTTCTGGGCAATGGGCTTGCGTGCGCCGTCCAAGGTTCGCGCCGAAGGTCCGGCAATCCACCCCGAGATGTGTCCGCAAGGTCTCAAGGTGATCTACACGTTTGCCGCGACCTCGGCTCGGCCCGAGTTCACGCTCACATGGTACGACGGCAACCTGAAGCCGGCGAAAATTCACGGGATCGACACCGGCGGGGGCGGAAATTTGTTCGTCGGCGACAAGGGCATGCTCCGCGCCGATTACGGCTCGCTGAAACTGCTGCCCGAAGAGGACTTCAAAGATTACAAACGCCCCGAGCCGACAATCGCCAAGTCGCCCGGCCACTACGTCGAATGGTTCAACGCCATCCGCACCGGCAGCCCCACGACTTGCAACTTTGACTACAGCGGCGCCCTGACGGAGGCGGTGTTGCTGGGGAATGTCGCCTATCGCGCGGGCAAAGAAATCGAGTGGGATGCGGCGGCACTCAAGATTCCGAACGCGTCGGGAGCCGAGGCTCTGCTGAGCAAGAAGTACCGCACTGGTTGGGCGCTGGGGTAGGCCCGGCAGTGCCGGGCACAGAGCCGATTCTCTAAGTCAATCACGCACAGTAGGCAGCAAGCACCGTCGAAGTCATATCTTCGGCCCAAGTTTTCGCTCCGAACAGGCCGCTGCGATTGTGCGGCATAGCCGCACCTACGTCGGCCCTACTGCTTGGGGTTTTAACGGAACTAGGATCGTCGCCCTGAAGTATTCTCTTTCATCCCTATTTGAGATTGACGCGGTGAAATTTTCGCCAAGCTCTGTGAAATTTTGAGCAGCGCACGCCGGGGATATTGCTTTTATCTTTCCCTCAAAAATCGTTACAATAGAGGTCTGGCGGAAGTTGATCCTTGCCAGGGCTTTCTTTTTTACTTTACAAGGTCGCTTGTCATGCGCTGCACTATCGCTTTACTGCTGGGAACATGGATTGTTGCTTCGTCGTTGCAGGCGGCCGATTCATCGAAAACCATCGATGCCGGTGTCGCGTTTCTTCGTAAGGCGCAAGATGAACAAGGCCGGTGGAGCGAAAAGACGGGTACTGGCGTGACGTCGATCGTGACGGCGGCGCTTTTGCGGAGCGGTGTCTCGCCGAGCGATCCAACGGTGGCCAAGAGCTTGAAGTACATCGAATCCAATGTGCGCGAAGACGGCGGCGTCTACGTTGCCGAATCGACGAACAAGAATTACGAAACATGCTTGGCGATCATCTGCCTCAAGGAAGCCAACAAGGACGGCAAATACACCAAGATCATCGCCGGGGCCGACAAGTTCGCCAAAGGTCTGCAATGGGGCAGCGAAGGCATGACCGAGAAGTCCGACGTCAACTATGGCGGTGCCGGCTACGGAAAAAAGAATCGCCCCGACATGTCCAATACCAGCTTCTTGATCGAAGCGCTCGTCGCCGCGGGCAACGGCCCCGAGGACGAAAACATTCAACGCGCCCTGGTCTTCATCAGCCGTTGCCAAAATCTCGAAAGCGAACACAACACCACGCCGTTCGCGGCCAAGGTCAACGACGGCGGGTTTTACTACACCGTCGCGGCCGGCGGCGAAACGAACACGCTTGAGATGGACCCCAATGGCGGTTTACGCAGTTACGCGAGCATGACGTACGCCGGACTCAAAAGCATGATCCACGCCGGACTCAAGGCCGACGACCCACGCGTCAAAGCGGCGAAAACCTGGATCGCCAAGCACTACGATCTGAAAAGCAATCCCGGGGCGGGGGACCAGGGTCTCTTTTATTACTACGTCACCTTTGCCAAGACGCTCAACGCTCTCGGCGAGAAGACCTTTACCGACAGCAAAGGCGTGGCCCACGATTGGAAAACCGAACTCACGGAAGCCATCGCCAAGCGGCAAAAGCCCGACGGCTCGTGGACGAATGCCAATCCACGCTGGATGGAAACGGACCCGAATCTCGTCACGGCCTATGCGTTGTTGGCGCTGTCCTACGCAAAGTAGTACGAGACCATTGTCTCGTACGTCAAAAAAGTACCTCAACGAAAAACGGCCCTTGCTACCAAGGCCCGTTTTTTTCGCGCTCGTGATCACGGTCACGATCACCGATGATCATGCGGCACGCAGCGCATGAACTCTTGCATCTCGCATTCCCCGCCGACGACGAGCGGAGTGCGTTGGTGAATGCTTGTCGGCGTTACTTCGAGCAGCCGCTTCTCGCCGTTGGTCGCCATGCCGCCGGCTTGCTCGGCGAGAAACGCCATCGGATTCCCTTCGTAGAGCAGCCGCAGTTTGCCCTGCTTGTTGTCGGCGGTTGGCGGGTAAAGGAAGATGCCCCCTTTGAGCAATGTCCGATGAAAATCGGCGACCATCGAGCCGATGTAGCGGCTGCTGTATTGCTTGTTTAGGCCGCCGGTGCGCAGGCGGCGCAGGTACTCTTGATAGTCCGGCGGGAATGACTCGGCGAGCGCTTCGTTGACCGAATAGTATTTCCCCTGGTAAGGAATCTTCATGTCCGGGTGGCTCAAGACAAAAGCGCCGACTGACGGGTCGAGCGTAAAGCCATGCACGCCCTGGCCGCAGCTATAGACGAGCATCGTCGACGAACTGTAGAGCACATACCCGGCGGCGATCTGCTGCGTGCCGGGCTGCAAGAGCCACTTCTCCGGCGCATCGGAACCCGCGCCTAGCGGGCGGCGCATGATCGAAAACGTCGTCCCCGTGCTGACATTAACATCGATGTTGCTCGAACCATCGAGCGGATCGAAGACCACGGCGTACTTCGACTGCGGCGAGCAATGGCCCAGCAGGATCGGCTCTTCGTTTTCTTCACTCGCCAAGACGCCGACGCTGGTCCGCGCGCTTAAGCAATGCAGCAATGCCGAGTTGGCGTAGACATCAAGCTTTTGCTGCGTCTCGCCCTGGACATTGGTCGCGCCGAAATCGCCGAGGATATCACTGAGGCCCGCGCGGCGGACCTTGGCTTCGATCATCTTTGTCGCGAGCGTGATCGCCGAGAGGAGCCACGAAAACTCGCCCGACGCGCCGGGAAAGCGTTTCTGTTCCTGCAGGATGTGCAACTGAACGGTGGTGATCATGGCTGGTTCAGAGAATGCATGGGACACTGATACCACTGATTGGACTGATTTTCACTGATCAGAAAAGTTGCAATTTCTTTGCTGATCAGTGTGAATCAGTATCATCAGTCAAATCAGTGTCCCATTGTATTTGGAATTTGTTATTTGGTTCCGAAAAAGGCCGCGCGGAGTTCGGCCAGGACGCTCTCCGGCATGGCAGTGAGCGGGCCGATGTGGCGGCTGTTGATCAGTGCTTCGGCCGTGCTTTCGAGGACTTCGAGCCGGTCGAAGGCATCGAGCACACTCGTTCCCATCACGACAACACCATCGTTTTCCAATAGCGAAACCGGACGGTCCGGAGCCAGTTGCTTGGTGATGATCGACCCGTCGTCGTAAAGCGCTTCGTGCTGCAACCGTCCGATGTCGCGGAGGAAGATGTAGCTCTCGGGAATCGTGCGGGCGTCGAGCTCGGCGTTGGTCACGCTGAACGCCGTGGCGTTGACAGGGTGCGCGAAGACGATCGCCTTGGCCGTCGGATGTTTTTCATAAATTGCGCGATGCAGTAGAGTTGCACGGCTTGGTTGCTGGGCGGCGGAACAATAATCACCGCTCACGGTGACAAAGTCATCGGGTTGCAGCGTAAAGCGATCTTTCCCCGAAGGGGTGATGATAAATGCCTCCGCATCCAATCTTGCCGAAAAACTTCCTTCCGTACTAATCAACAATCGTTGCTGCACACCACGCCGCACGAACTCGCTCAACTCTCGGCGCAACTCGCGCTCTGCCGTTTTTGGAGGACCCAAAGGCACAGGTGCTAGAGAAATCTTTCGATGGCGAAATTGGTCGAGCTGTTGCTCGCGCAGGTATCTTACTGCGCCCATCTGGCGAGCCTTGATAATCGTCTTGGCCGCGAATTCGAGCGCTTCGAAGCGCTGAAACGCCTCGTTCAAATCCTTGCCGCCGACAACGACACCGTGATTCTCCAACACGACGCAGTGGTGGCCCTGGCGAAACGTCCGCGCGATGCTCTCGCCGAGTTCCTTGCTCCCCGGCAGCGCGTAGGGCGCGAAGCCGACCTGCCCGCAGACCATCCGCGCTTGCGGAAAGAGCCGCGTCTCGGGCACTTCGCGCGTCATGCTAAACGCCACGAGCGCGACAGGATGCGCGTGGACGATCGCGCGAATGTCGGGCCGCGCGGCGTAGACCGCCTGATGAAACGGCAATTCGGACGAAGGTTTGTGCAGCCCTTCCGACTTGCCGTCGCGTTTCACGCAGACGATGTCCGCGCGGCGGAGGCTGCCCTTGTCGATCCGCGCGGGCGTGATCCAGACGTCGCCCTCTTCGTCGCGGAGCGAGATGTTCCCGCCCGAGGTTGTCGTCATCCGAAAGCCGTAGATGCGTTGCATCGCGGCTAGAACTTCATCGCGCGGCGGGAGCCAATGAGACATTGCTAACAATTGATGAGAACCTGATCCAAACAATTTGCCCGATCATACCTATTCGGCCTTGGCTTTGGCAGGGCGTTTTTGGCCGGCCACGGCGGCGTTCATCCGCTCGCGCCAGACCTTGAACTCCGCCGCGGTTTGCGCGGCAGTTGTTCGCAGCGGAATCTTGCTCGAGTCGAACTCTTTGTAGATTTTGTCGGCGGCGGCTTGATCGTAGTCGGGGTTGGGGGTGTTTTCTTGGACGCTTAGCTTCTTCTTCCATTGCGTCAGGTCAACGTGAAATTTGGCAAGCAGTTTCGGCTCACGCGCTGCTAGGTTCTTTGCTTCGCTTGGATCGGCAGCCAGATCGTACAGCTCACGCGCACCGTCATCGTAGTATTCGATATACTTCCAGTTACCGGACCGCAGCGCCCCGCCGGGGCGGCCTCCTTGATTGTTGTAGTGCGGAAAGTGCCAGTAGATTTCCGGATACTTAAGTTCCTGTGACTTGCCCAAGAGCTGCGGCGCTTGACTAACTCCATCAAACTGAATGTTGCTCGGGATGTCAGCGCACTCGAGCAATGTCGGCATTAAATCCATGTTTGTCAGGGCAATCGATTGCGTGCTTGGCTTAATCTTCCCCGGCCAGCGCACAATCAGCGGCACGCGCAAGCCCCCTTCATAGAGATAACCCTTACCTGCGCGAAACGGTGTGTTGTGCGTCGGGGGTGTCGTTTTGACATCGCCCTCGGGGACATGCAGCCCGCCGTTGTCCGAGATAAACACGACAATCGTATTGTCGGCGAGTTTCAACTCGTCGAGCTTCTTCAAAAGCAGGCCGACCGATTCGTCCATCGCCGCGATCACGTCGGCATAAACGGGGTTCCAGGCGGCTTTGTTAGCCTCGGCTTTCCCCGGCCGCGCCGCGTAGGCGATATGCGGCGTGTTGTGCGCTAGGTAGAGAAAGAACGGAGCCTTGCGCTCCTTGGCGATAAACTCGCAAGCCGCGCGCGTCAGGTCGAACTCGCCCTTGCTCCCTTCGGTGTCGCTGGGCGGTGTGTTGGCTTTGCCCGCGTAGACAGTATTAAAGCCCTGCTTGTCGGGGGCGAATTCCTTGCCGTTGCCCAGATGCCACTTGCCGCAGATCGCCGTATCGTAGCCAGCGTCGCGAAGAGCCTCGGCAAGGGTGACCTCTTCGAGCGGGAGAGCTTGCTTGATCTCGGGGTGAAGTAGTTTCTGCGTCGGCGCATCCTTTCGGCCCGGTAAGAACGTCGTAATGTGCAGCCGCGCCGGGTGCTTTCCAGTCATTAGCGCGGCGCGCGAGGGCGAACAGATCGGCTGCGCGCAGTAAGCACTCGTAAAGCGCAGACCCTGCTCCGCCAGCTTGTCCAAGTTCGGCGTCGAATGGTCCTTGCGGCCGTAACAACCGAGATCGTTGATGCCGAGATCGTCGGCATTGATCAAGACGATGTTTGGCCGTGGCTCGGCGGCACTGCTCGTCCTAACTGCAAGTAAAACGAAGAGTAACGCGAGAATTGAGAAGCGGCAAGCATGGCTCGAGCGAACAGCGGTATTCATCGTTGAGCGTCGTGATAGAGTGTGTGATTTTGGATTAATTCTTCCTTCTAACTTCTAACTCCTACATTTTTCCCTAACACGATTTCATCTTCTCGCGCGTGCTCTTGATCACCGCCGGGATTTCAAAGACTTCGCTCGAGGGAGCTTTGCCGGTGGCCGGCGTGACTTCGACGAGAATGTTTTTGAAGGCTGGCGTTTTGGATTGCGGGTCGAGGTGCCGCGGGACGAGTTTGTTCGCTTCGGGGCAGTACATCGCCGTGTTGCCGGGGCGTATGTCTTCGTACTCGCGCACGAGGATATTCGTCATCTCGCCGACTTCGCTGCGAACTGTCACGCGCTGATCGTTCTTGAGACCAAGCCGCCGACAATCTTCGGGATGGAGCAAGATCACGTCGCGACGGTCGATGCCACGGTACAGATCGTAGTCCTCGTAGACGACGGTGTTGAATTGGCCTTCGCTGCGGATTGTCATCAGGCGCAGTTGGTTCCCGCTGCCCGCGAGCGGCGGCAGCGCGTGCGTAAAGATCGTGGCCTTGCCCGACGGCGTCGGGAAGTTTGGCGTGTGGTACGCGCGGCCGGGGATCATAAACTCGCGCTTCGATTGGTCGATGCCGGCGATCTCTTCGAGCCCCGGAATGATCTTGGCAATTTCCTGGCGAATCGCGGCGGCGCTCCGCAGCGCGGGCCAGTTCACCGGCTCGATCGTCGGCAAGACACCGGCAGCGATGTCGGCGATGATTTCGATTTCGCTGCGTGGGCCTTCGTGACGTCGCGGGCCGCCGTCGCTAAGGCGGACATAACTGAACATCGATTCCTGCGTGGTCGGCTCCGGCTCTTCGTCACGCGCGAGGACCGGCAGGATGATCGTCTCTTTGCCAAGGCCATGCGCGTGGCCGGTGTTCAGCGTCGTGTTCAAGTAGATGAGCAGATCGATCTCGCCGAGCGCTTTGGCCGCATAATCGGCGTCGGGATTCGAGCCGTAGAGATTTCCGCCTAGGCAGACCGCGAACTTGGTTTTGCCCGCCAACGCAGCTTCCATGCAGGCCATCGTGTCCATGCCGGGCGTTGTCGGAAGCTTGACCGCGTAGTGATTTTGCAAGCGCTCGAAGACCGCGTCTTTGAGCTTGGGCGTTACGCCGACAGTGCCTATGCCTTGGACATTGGAGTGGCCGCGGATCGGCAACAGCCCCGCGCTCTTGCGGCCGATCATGCCGCGGAGCAGCGCGAGGTTCACGATCGATTGCACGTTGTCCACACCATGCGTGTGATGCGTGATGCCCATCGTCCAGGAGAAGACGACATTCTTGGCCCCGGCGTAAACTTTGGCGATGGCTTTGATTTGCTCGCGCGAGACGCCGGATTTTTGAATGATTTCTTCCCAGCTTAGCTCGCGCAGTTTCGCGAGCAGCTCTTCGCTTCCCTGGCAATGCTCGTTCAAAAACATGGCATCAGCCGCGCCCATCTCGACGACCCGCTTGGCGATGCCGTACATCAGCGCGAGATCGCCGCCGATGTGCGGCTGGACATAGAGCGATGCGATCTTACTGCCGAAGAGCAGACTCCGCACATCGCTCGGCACGCTGAAGTTGACTAGGCCCGTCTCGACGATCGGGTTGATCGCGATGATCTGCCCGCCGTTGCGGCGCACGGTCATCAGCGTCCGCATCAAGCGTGGATGATTGCTCGCCGGATTGCCGCCGATGACGAAGACCAGGTCCGCGTGTTCGATGTCCTCGAGTTGCACCGTGCCGGCCCCGCTGCCGATCGAGCTATTCAGGCCGACGCCGCTCGCTTGGTGGCAGTAGTAGCTGCAATTGTTGACGTTATTCGTGCCGTAGAGCCGCGCAAAGAGCTGCAGCAAGAAGCCGGCTTCGTTCGAGCTGCGGCCGCTAAAGTACCAGAAACTTTCATCGGGCTGAATCGCACGCAGCTTGTCGATGATCGCCTGCAGCGCTTCGTCCCAACTGATCGGCGTGTAATATTGCTCGCCCGCTCTGAGCCGCATCGGCTGGGTGATGCGGCCGACGTGTTCCATCTCGCGCGGCGAGAACTGTTGCAACTGCGGGACCGAGTACGTCTGCCAAAAGTCCGGCTTGATCGCGCCTTGCATGTCCGCGACCATCGCTTGGAGCGATTTCTTGCAGACCTCGGGAAAATGCCCGGCCTCGTTGACCATGCCGCCGGCCTGCCCGCCCATCCCGAGCGCGCAGGTTTTGCAGGCGTTCTTGGAGCGCATGGCTTTCCAGAGTTTCCAGATCCCGCCCGCTTCGCGCGCCTTGGACCAGGTGTAAAGGATGGCCCGCCACCCGCCGCCGGATTTGAGCTTTTTCATGATTGGTTGGACTGCTGCATTTTCAAGCCAGGAAAAGTTTTGAGGCAAGGATCTGACCGTAAACTTTTCCATTAAGTTCAACTGTCAAATGTTGGTCTTTGCCGACAAGCACAGGAGGCAGATATTTAGCTTGCTCGCTCGGATCTCGTTTATAAATCTCGATCTGTTCCTCAATCAAATTGACAATCCAATATTCGGGCAATCCATACTGGGCGTAGATCACTCCTTTCACATCTCGGTCTTTTGTTAATGAACTATCTGAAATTTCGATGAGGAGACCCACATCATGCTCATTCGGATGACGAGCAGAATAATTTTCGGGCACACCATGCAAGATAGCAATATCGGGCTCAGGTTCTGCTTTATCGAGTTGCAATGTGCTTTGCGGCCGTACGCACCAATCATCCTTGAGCATCAATACCAGTGCTTTGAGCAAGACGCTCAGGGCAAAATTATGCCCGATCCCTATTGGTGACATTTGGACGACGACCCCTTCTAACAATTCGACGTGATCTTTTTTTGTCAGGATACCTAATTCTGCCAAACGTTCATAAGCAGCAACGGAGAACTCATATAATTCGGTTTCGGTCTCTGACAAATCGTCTTGGTTATACAACTTCGCAACGAAAAAGGGCTGGTGAGATTCATCGTCATAACCATCTTTCATTAAGATAGCGCCTTCGATCAGCTCGACTCCTCGTTTAGGCAGTAATCCGTATTCTGCCATGCGCTCATATTGCTCAACCGTAAACAGGTGCAATGGCAGTTCCACGCCCGTTACTTCAGGCTGGATTTGCTTCGCAACTGTGTAGAACAACAGGTCCTTGCCTAAGTTGTTCGGCAGTATTGTGCTCATACGGAATTCTCCGATTAAAAACGCAACTCGTCCCATTATAGAACGAGTTGCGTGGAATTGCATCGTAGTTTGACTTTAAGAAACCTGAAAACCGGGTGACTAACGTCACCCGCTCGCAGTAAAGTCGTAGATCGTTGATGGAACCGAACGTTTCAGCTTCCAGAATCTCTTTTCAAGTGTCGAGCCATTACCCCAAGCTCACCGTCACCGTTTTGTGTTCGGTGTAGCTGGCCAAAGCCGCTTCGCCAAGTTCGCGGCCAAGGCCCGATTGCTTGTAGCCGCCGAATGGGGCTGCGGCGTCGAAGACGTCGTAGCAATTGATCCACACCGTCCCGGCTCGCAGCTTCGCCGCGAGGCTGTGCGCCTTGCCGATGTCGCGCGTCCAGATTGCCGCCGCCAAGCCGTAGCTCGTGTTGTTGGCGCGAGCGGCAACTTCATCAAGATCCTTGAACTTGAGCACCGACATCACGGGGCCAAAGATTTCTTCCCGCGCGATGACCATCTCGTCATTCACGCCGGTGAAGAGCGTCGGTTGGATATAGTAGCCGCGGTCGCCATGGCGACTGCCGCCGGTAACAACCTTGGCACCTTCCTGCTTACCGCTTTCGATGTAGCCCATGATCTTGTCGAACTGTTCCTTGTTGACCTGCGGCCCTTGTTCCGTGGTCGGGTCTTGCGGATCGCCGAGCTTGCGGGCCTTGTTGATGCTCGTCATCTTGTCGATGAACTGGTCATGGATTTTTTCTTGTACAAACAACCGACTGCCGGCGCAGCAGCATTGACCTTGATTTAGATAAAGCCCGATGTGCGAACCCGCAACAGCGGCGTCGATATCGCTGTCGTCGAACACGATGTTGGGGCTCTTGCCGCCGAGTTCCAACGTGACGCGCTTCATCGTCGCAGCCGCGTTCTTCATAATGATCTTGCCGACTTCGGTCGAGCCGGTGAACGCGATCTTGTCCACGCCAGGATGCGCGACGAGTGCGCCGCCCGGACCAGGGCCGAAGCCCGGGACGATGTTGATGACACCATCGGGGAAGCCGGCCTTCTGCGCGAGGCGTGCCATGCGCAGACAGGTCAGCGGCGTCTGTTCCGCAGGCTTCATCACGATCGTGCAGCCTGCGGCGAGCGCCGGCCCCCATTTCCAGGCGACCATCAGCATCGGAAAGTTCCAAGGAATAATCTGGCCGACAACGCCGACCGGTTCCCGGCGCGTATAGGTCAAAAAGTTCCCGCGGATCGGAATAGTCTGGCCATGAATCTTGTCGGCGTAGCCAGCGTAGTAACGCAAACAGTCTAGCACCAGCGGCAAGTCCGCATGGCGCGCTTCGCTGATCGGTTTGCCGTTGTCGAGCGATTCGAGCGCCGCGAGATCGTCGATCTCGGCTTCGATCAGGTCGGCCAGTTTGTAGAGCAAACGGCCGCGGTCGCGGGCGTCCATCTTCGACCATTCGCCGCCGTCGAATTGTTTACGCGCGGCTTTGACCGCGAGATCGATGTCCGCGGCGTCGCCTTCGGCGACACTGGCGATGACTTCTTCGGTCGCCGGGTTGAAGGTGTCAAACGTCTTGCCGCTCACCGACGGCTGCCATTTGCCGCCGATGAAACATTGCGTCTGTTGAATCGCCGGTTTCTTGCGTGTCTCGACTACGGTTGCCATCGAAAATCCCTCTCAAAGAAGTTACAAGAATTCAGCGATCGCTGAAGTTCAAAAATTCCTGACAAAATGTCCTTAGACGATCGATCCCTCAATCCGTGGCTGTAACTCTTATCGGCTATTTGCCGTGACTACAGCTACTGGCACATTCCCCCATGGCTGAATTGTATGCGGGCGGAAAAACTTGCTGCAAGCAAATCTTGCGGTTCCGCAACGCAATCCTTACAAATTGCCAGATTTTCACCAGATTTTCTACTGCTGGCGCGAACACTTTTTGGTTGTCTTTCGTATCCAGCGGGATATGATAACGGACAGTTAGCCCAGCGACGGCTTCCCCCCTGCCTTGGCCGTTGCTTCGCAAAATACTCACCCGTGTATCAAGAGAACGTTTCGCATCGTGCGATAACTTTCTCATCTCATTTTCTCCTGGGAGGTCGTGATGAAGGTTTTGACTTCGTTGGCAGCAGCAATTGCCATGGCCGTTTCGATGAGCACTGTCTCGGCTGCGGAACTGAAGAGCGGGCCGCAAGTGGACGAAGAAGTTCCGGCCTTCTATGTGACCAAGGTCGCCGGCAATCCGACCGATGGCGTCGAAGTGGGCAAGTCGCTTTGCTATCGCTGCAAACTGGGCAAGCGTCCGGTCGTGATGGTCTTCTCGCGCAAGGCTGACGAGAATCTGGCCACGTTGGTAAAGGAACTCGACAAAGTCGTCGCGGACAACACCGAAAAGAAAGCCGCTTCGTTCTTGAACATGCTCGGCGGCGATGCTGACTCGCAAAAGGCTGCCGCGGAAAAATTCATAACCGAAACCGGCACCAAGAACATCGCCGTCGTCGTCCCGAACGACAACGAAACCGGTCCGACCAATTACAACATCTCACCAGACGCCGAAGTCACCGTGCTCATCTACAAAGATGCCAAGGTCGTGAAGAACCACGCTCTGGCCAAGGGTGCCTTGAACAAGGACATCGTCAAGAAGATCATCGAAGACACGGCCACGATCTTGAACTAAGTATTCTCAATCGTTTTAAAACAAAACACGCTCCGAGAAATCGGAGCGTGTTTTGTTTTGCGCAAACAAAGCCGCGGATGGTATCCGCGGGCATTGGAGTTGAGCGTCAAACGAAAATGCCCGCCGATACCATCGGCGGCTTTGTCGTTGAAGCTTACTTCTTGATCGGCAGCGGCATGCCCTTGGAGTCAACCGTCTTCTTGGCATCCTTCTTTGGTTTCTTGTTTTTCTTGTCGTTCTTCTGGCTGTTGTTACCCTTACCCATGTGTGGAGCTCCTAGTTTGCAATTGAATGGGGGCGTTGGCATCGTCGTAATGTGCCAACTGAATTGGTGACTATAACACAATGAGGCAAAATGAGTCACGAGGAGTTTGACAAATCTTCGATTCTCCTGGAGCGAATTTCATAAAACATTATCCCAAACGGATAACTCAATATGACCAAGGATAAATGCGATTTCGAGAATTGCACTCCGGACAAGAACTTTGATCCCGGACACAACACCGCCATTCATAAATCGAGTAGCCTAACGTCGGCACAGCCACAATCACGAGCAACCAGCCCCAAGGTTTTTCAGCCCAGTGATTGACGAGTAATCCCAATAGAACAAACCCGATCGAAAGATAAAATCGGAAACAAGGGGATGTGTAATCCGCCGGATAGCCCGCTGAATAGGCTGCTGGATAACGGTGACCACAAACTTTGCAGCGCATCTCTCGACTTATGAACTTCCTTTCTTTTTGCTTTCTTTACTTTTCTTGCGGCAAAATTGAATTGCATTTTTTTGTGAATTTTGAGTTCCTTTGTGGCAAACTCTCTCTCACATCGCGCCAGAGCCGCCCCTACTTTGTCCCTTCGTACCCCGGCTTCGGCTTGCCGTTTTCATCGAGCTTATCGCACGTCCAAAGCAACCCACGGGCGACGAGATCGAGATAGACGGGGTCTTCGACCGTGCGATTTCCGTGGCCGAGCGTGGTGCCGAAGACCTTGCCCTTGCCGTAGGTGTTCGTCCAAATGACGACGTGATCTTTCTTCGTTTCGACGCCGTACGATTCGGCCAATGGCATCAGATTCGGCCAGAGCTTTTCGTTCTTGTAGAGTTCATCGACCGGCGACGTCCACTTGGCCGGGAAGCCCTTCATCACGGGGTGATCGGGGACAATGTTCTTGATCTCGAGATCACGGGCCCTTTCGTGGCTCATACTCGTTTGCCCGACGGCTTGCCGCCATTCGTCGGTCTTGGCCGCGCGGTAGCTGTGAATCGAACAATGCAGCATCACCGCCGGCAGGCCGTCCTTGTGCGGCCGCGCGATCTTCTCCACAAACTCCACGTCTTGTTCCGCACCGTAACATTCATCGTGCAAAACCACATCATAGCCCTTCGCCCAGTCGGGGTTGGCGTAGATCGTCGAGCGGTCGGTTTTGTCCTTGCCCTCGTGGACAACGGTCCATTCGACATTCGCGCGCGCGGAGATCCCTTCGGTGAGCGTCTTTTTTTGCTTTTCGTAGTCGTGGCAGCAGCCGCCACAGACGAGCAAAGCCTTGATTGGCTTCGCTTTTTCGGTTTCTTTCTTTTCTTCAGACTGAACAGCTAAAGGTTTGGCGATAAAAGTTCCAGCAACAACTAGCAACACAAACAAGAGTCGCAATCGCATCGTGTGGCTCGCTACAAAGAGGAGGATTTGAATCCGGTGGGCAGTTGGCAATGATAAGCCATGACGATACTTGTTGCAAAAAATGAGATTTGGCTCTGGCTGCCATGTTTACGCCTCTGCTTCTGCTGCGAATAAGGCTGAAACCTGACCAGAAAGACGGCTGATATTGCAAATTCCCAAGATTATCCGAAAATCTTAAAATCTTGAGCAAGAGCTGTAACATTTCCTGCGTTCCTACGCTTAGCAGTGTGAAATCTCCTGTTTCGCCAATTTTTCGCGAGCGAGCCGACCATGCAAACGCCTCCTCCCCTGCCGCGACCAGCTCCTCCGGTTTTGCTGGTCAATGCTCATTCCAAACCCCCAGTGAATTCTACCGCGTCTCCCCTGCCCTTGTTTGAGGACAAGGAGCGGTTGATTCGGTATGGCAAATGGGGCGGGCTGGCGTTGCTAGGCCTAATCGTTCTTTCGGCGCTGATTGGCAATGGGGAAACCGCGAACAATGATTCGTACGATCCCGATTCCTCGTCATATTCTTCGTCGTCGGAAGGTTCCTACGAAGACAGGATGAATGCCGGCATCGCCGAACTCGGCGGCACCTACGATTCAAGTTCCGGCACGATGACGACCAATCGCTAACTGATTGTCAACGCTCGACTTTTTCGTGTGCCACTGGCTCGGCCAGTGCTTGGGTTGACTAACAATTACCGACAACTCTGGCGTTCGAATTTTAAGCACAAACATTGCAGTGCTGCCAAGCAATCGCGTACAACAACCACTGGTGTTGTCCCGATTTCTCACTCTGGAGAATTCCCATGCGCTCGCTCGTCTTGTGCTGCTGCGTTGCCTGGCTCGCGAATTTCAGCACCCTCGCCCACGCCGAAGAACCGGCGGCCGATGTGAAGCAATTGACGGCCAAGGTCGAAAAACTGCTCGCGGCTTACAACAAGGATGACACCAAGGCGTTTTACGCCGACTGGGCGAAAGTCGTGGCAGCGATTACGACGCCGCAGACTTACGACTTTCTCTATAAGAACATGGCCAAGAAAGAACTCGGCGACTATCAGCCGAACACGCTCGCCTTCCTCAAGGAAGGGAGCGTGTTGTCGGGTGATTTGCTGATCGTGTACTTCGAAGGCAAATTCGCCAAAGATGTGCCAGGGCTTGTCACCGTCAACTTTCAAAAAGAAGACGGGATGTACAAGTTTGTGCAAGTTCAGATGAGCAAGAAGCCGTAGGAACTGACATCTGGGTGATACTCGTTGAGCGAAGCGGAAGGGCTTGGCTCGGATGGCGCAATCCACACCCTTCCCATTGGTCAGGGTGTGCCGCCCGAGTTAACTCAACCGGCTAATGCTTCACGAATCGAGTCCGATTTTTTTTTGAGGGCGGGTTGCTTCGCAGATTTCGCGGGTGTTGGCCGCGTCATGCGTTCACAGCCGTGCCAGCCCTCAGCGTTGAGATGCTCGACATATTCCGCCAGCGACGCCACGACAATATCGGGGCAGTATGCATAACGAGCAAGGTCCGATTCGCGAGTTCCGCCGCTGAGGACCAGGATCGTTTCGTACCCAAGCTGCACGCCGCCGAGGATGTCAGTCTCCATCGTATCGCCGATCATCGTAACTTCGGCCGTGGCCAAGTTCATTTCCTTGCGCGCGGCACGCATCATCACGGGGCTTGGTTTGCCGACGCTAAAGGCTTTTACCCCGGTCGCACATTCAAGCATCGCAACCATCGCGCCGCAGCCGGGGCGGAGACTGCCGTTCGAAGTAGGGCAGTTCGGGTCCATGTTGGTCGCGACGAGTTTCGCGCCGCCAAGGATCATGCGCACGGCTGCTTCGACCAGTTCCAGATTAAACGTCCGGCCTTCGCCGACGACCACATAATCCGGATCGTGATCGACGATCGCATAGCCGTTGGAGTGCAATGCTGTGAGCAGTCCGCCTTCGCCGATGACGTACGCCGTGCCCGACGGTTTTTGATCGGCCAGGTACCGCGCGGTGGCCATGGCGCTGGTATAGACATGCTCTTCGAGCAAGTCGATGCCCATCCGTTTGAGCTTGGCCACGACATCGCGGCGAGCACGCTGCGAGTTGTTGGTTAGTAAGCGAAAGGGAATTTCGCGAGCGCGGAGTTCATTGATGAACACATCGGCGCCGGAGATCAATTCCGTGCCACGGTAGAGCACGCCATCCATGTCGATGAGATAACCGTGTGACATACGCAGGGGTTCCTTATGACGAAACACCCCCCACTTCCTAATGACAAAGCCAATGAACCGAGATTCGCAGACCTTGCCCGATTGGCATAAAACTGAAGCAAGCATCGTGCCAAAAAGCCAAATAATAATATAAATGCACATAATTAGTGGATTATCGTTCCCTTAGGCACTTAAACTGACTATTCCCTCACGAAATTGGCACAATTCTCATCAAGGCGTGCCGTATCTGTTGGCAGGCCTGCCTGCCATCTGCGCACAATTCAGTCCAATTAACTACTAGTGAAACAAAAAAGACAGCGAATCAATTCGATTCACTGCCTTGAATGTGTTTGATATCGCGGCAATCGGTTAGTTCCAACCACACGCATCGCGCACTTGGATCATCTTCGCCAAGATCGTATTCCAGGTCTTCGGATTCTCGAGCATGGCGTTCGGGAACATGCAGCCGTCCCAGCAGATGTGCTCGATGCCGCGTTCCTTTGCCCCCTTCAACCACACCGCCGCCGTCTTCACGATATCGAGCTTGCCGTTCGGATCGTCCGCGGGGCAGTGGCGGCCCGTCTTGTCGTGCGAACCGGTGCCGTGGACGGAGCCATCGTTCTGCGCGACGTGGAAATCGATTGTCCAGGGTCGAAGCGCGTCGGTCATCGTCTTGAACGCCGCGTCGAATTCGGCTTGCGAGTAAGCCGGCTTGAGCAACGCATGCTCCGGGGCGTTGTACCCGAGCAAATAGAGGTATGTGTGTGCCTGGTCCGCTTGGAAGCCGAGTGTCATCGGCATGTTGACCTCTTCGAGGAGGTTCAGCATATCGCGCCACGAGTGCATCCCCCCCCAACAGATTTCGCCCTCGGCGGCAAGCCGTTCGCCGTGATCGGCGGCGACCTTGGCCGCTTCGCGGAAGGTCTCGGCGATTTTCTTGGTGTTCCCCTTCGGATCGGCGGACCACGGTTCGACGCCGCTGGCTGAGTCGATGCGAATGACGCCGTACTTGCGCACGCCATGTTCGTTGAATACCCGCGCGATGCGGCAAGCCTTTTTCACCGCAAGCACAAAGTTCGCCCGCTCTTCGGCCGTCCCCATCGCCGGTCCGCCGACGGTGCCCGGCCAAACCGGCGCAACCAACGATCCGACAGCCAGGTTGTGGCTTGCGATCAAATCAGCCGTCTTGCGCAGCGTATCATCGCTCGCATCCGGATCGGTGTGCGGATGAAAGAGGAAGTAATCGATGCCCTCGAACTTTTGGCCGTTCACCTCGGCGGCGGCGGTCAGTTCGAGCATGCGCTCGAGCGAAATCGGCGGATGATCGGTCCCCGGCTCTTTGCCGACAAGACCGGGCCACATGGCATTGTGCAGTTTGGGTAGGGTGTTGGGCATAGCTTTCTAGTTGAAAAAGTTTGAAGCCTTGCAATTATTCTTTGCGAGAATTCTTGCCTTTGAAAATCGTGAAGTACAGCCAGATCAACAATAATCCGCCAATGGCTGCCAAGAACAGATACTCGTCATTCTGTCCTCGTTGAATTCCAGAACCGCCAAATTTACCCTGCGATAGGAGCAAACATTGCATGACGCTTGCCATGTTACGGCCCTTCTTCGTCGGAGTTTCTTAGGACTCAAAACGACTACTTGCTTCCCCCGTGCTTCGGCAAATTCCCGTGCACGCCCGGCCCAAAATACCGCAGCCCCACCAACGGTTCGCTGCCGGTGTTTTCAATCGTGACCCCGCGGGCCGCGGCTTCGGCCGAGATAAAGACTTCGTCCTCGGTCGTTTCGCCGAACCGGATCATCGCCGGCGTTTGAAGGTTCAGCTTGCCAATCCGGCCCTTGCCTTGGACGGTGATCCAGCCGCTCGCGCCTGGTTCTTGGAGCGTGCACTTTGCCCCTGGCTCTATGGTGAGTTCCTTGGAACTGAAAAGCTGTTCGCCGTCGACGGTGCCGTAGACGATCCACTTGTCGGTGTAACCCGGGCCGGATTTTTCTTTGTCGACGATCGGTTCCAAGTAGTTATGTTCCTTGAAGTGCGTATCGACGTTCTTCTCCCAGTCGAGCTGCCCGATGATGAAGTCGAGATCCTGATGCTTCTCCTTGGGCATGTCCTTGACCAGCAAAGACCACGGGACGTAACGGCCTTCGACAATGTTTTGATACATGCCAAAGACGTCGCTTCCCCATTGCGGCTCATACGTGCAAAGCGAACCCGGCGCGTGCAACACACCCGGCGGGATGAGCCAGCCCGTGCCGCGCTTCAGACGGTACGCCTTCGACAGATCGAGAATCCCGTTATCGCCCGCTTCCCAATCGGCCAGGCACTTGCGCAGTTGATCCTTGGTCGTGCCCGGTTCGAGACCCATGAACGTGTAGCAGAAGTTGTTATCGACGTTGTTCAACTGCGGCGGGAAGTAGTAGCTCTCGGGCTTCCCTTCCTGACCAACCAGCTTCGCATCCTTGAAGCTTTGATGCATGTGATGCGGGATCGGGCCCATGTTGTCGAAGAACTTGGAGTAGACCGGCCAGCGGTTGTACTTCTTGAACATCGCCGCGCCGATGAGCTTGTCGCCAGCTTCAGCGACCGCGTCCTTGAGTTGGAACGTCTTGCCTTCGTGCAGAACGAAGCTTTGGCCTTCGTGCCAGACGCGGCCTTCGTTCGCCGCATCGGTCGTGCTCGCGAACCAACGCTCGTCGATGCCGCCGCGATTCGCGCCGTAGGAGTAGTAGTCCGCCGGATGCAATTTGATCCGCTTGCCCGGGTGCAAAAAGCTGCGTGGCACCCAAGTCGGCGTGAGCCGGAGCAGCCCCTCGCCAGCATCGAGAGCCGAATTCAGAATCTTGGCGATGTTGTCCTTGGTGACGATGTTCGAGGCGGTCATGGGCGTGGTGGTGAAGTTGGGTGGTAAAAATGGCGACGCGCGGCCGATTCCGGCAAATCTTGCCCGGTGTTCGACATCGCTGAATTCCCCTCGGCAGAAGCCTCTGTTGTAGGCGGGAAAAGCAGGTTTCGCAAGGTGTTTATAGCCCGTAGCGTTAGCGAGAGTGAGAAGATTGTCTCTAAAAAAATCAAAAGCCCGAGGTGTATGCCGGGAAGTGCATCACTCCAACAGAAACCTGTTTTCTAGTCGCCCTCGCATGCGCAACGGGCTACAAAATTACGAATAAAACCGCTGCCCCTTCGCCGCCATCTCTGTAAGCAATGCCGTCGGCTTCCAACGCATGCCATGATGTTGATGGTACGCCTCGATTTGATCGTAACAGTTCTTGATCCCGAACTCGTCCGCCCAAGGCAGAATCCCTTGGCGGAACGCCGGGAACCCGAGGCCCAGCACGACGCCCAGGTCGATGTCTTGCACTTGCCGTACGATCTTGTCCTCAAGAGCACGCGTTGCTTCGAGCACCATCGCGAGCAACAACCGGCGCAGGATTTCATCGCGCGAAATACTGCCCGGTTCCGTTCCGTGACCTTCGTCACGTTGCATCTGCTCGGGCAGATAACTTTTGAGCAATTCATCGGCGCTCGGATCAGGTTTGCCCGTCTCGATGTCGCCCGTGTATTGATAGAACCCGCGGCCGTTCTTCACGCCCATCCGATCGGCCTTGAACATCTCGATCAAGACAGGCGACATGTACACGCGCTCGGGATGATCCAGGTACATGACCTTGCCGCAAAAGAGCGACGTGTCGATCCCGACCAGATCGTACAACGCGAACGGTCCGATCGGCATCCCAAACGCCAGCGCCGCGCGGTCGATCTCGGTCCAATGAACACCTTCGTGCAACAGCGCAGTCGCTTCGCCGAGATACGGCGAGAGAATGCGATTAACCAAGAAACCCGGGCCGTCGTTGACGACGATCGGTGTCTTGCCAATTTGCTTGGCGTAGGCAACCGCAGTGACGATTGTCTGGTCACTGGTCAGCGGGCCTCGGATGATTTCGACAAGCGGCATTTTGCGGACGGGATTGAAGAAATGCAGCCCGCAAAAATTCTCCGGCCGTGCGAGCGCGCTCGCGATTTGCCCGATCTGAATCGTCGAGGTGTTGCTCCCCAAGATCGCCGTCTCGGGCAATAGCGCTTCGATCTTCTTGAGCACTTTTCGCTTCACGTTCAGATTCTCGACGATCGCTTCGACGACCAGATCGCAATCCTTGTACGCCTCGATGTCTTTCCCAACCGTGAGTTGCTCGCGATACTCGGCGACACGTTTTGGATCAGGTCCGCGCGTCTGTTTGTCGAACGCCGCTTCGTCGAGCGCCTTTTGCGAACCGGCTTGCAAAACTTCTTCGTTGTTATCGGTGAAGACAACCTGGCGGCAGCGTTTCAAGTTCACCGCACCGATCGCGTAACCCATGATCCCCGCGCCGACGACGCCGATCTTGCTGATCGGCCGCGGCTTCAATGTCGCGGCGACTTCGGCCGCGACGCCAGAATCTTTTTTGTTGATTTCGCGGGCGAAGAACAACCCCACGAGCGCGCGGTTCACGGGGCTGCCGACAAGCGCAGACATTTCGCGACCGGCGCGCTCGCAGGATGCGTCCAGGTCTTCGGTTGCGCTCGCGATGAGACAGTCGAGCGCTTTGAGCGGCGCGGGGTAATGACCTTGCATGGTTTCCTCGATCTTTGCGCGGGCGATGCCTGCGATAAACGAAACCTCGATCGAACTCATCGCCAACGGACCATCGCGCCGCGCGCGAGCCGCCTGCAACCGCTCGCGAATGTTCGGGGCGCGGATCAAACGGGTCGCCGATGGAATCAAATCCGTTGCGGGCACGACGTCATCGACTAGCCCGAGCAACTTCGCCCGGGCTGGCTCGACCGGCTCGCCGCGGCAGACCAATTCAATCGCGTTGCCAAGGCCCGCGAGCCGCGACGCCGTCCAGATTCCGCCCCAGCCGGGAATGAGTCCGATCTTGACCTCGGGAAAACCAATCGCCGTGTTCGGCGTATCGGCCATTATCCGGAAATCGGCCCACAGCGCAAGCTCCGCGCCGCCGCCGAGCGCCAGCCCATCGATCGCGACGACCGTGGGAAATGGAAAATGCCCGAGTTGCTGATAGAGCTTGCAACCCATGCGGCAGTATTGCTCGAGCTCCTCGCGCGGGGCATTGAACTTGGCTTGCAACTCGCGGATGTCGGCCCCGGCGATGAAGCTCCGCGGCTTCTCACTCGCGATGATCAACCCCGCGAGATCCGTGCGGCCCTTTAACTGTTCGACCACCGCCGCCAACTCGGCGATCACCGCGCGGCTCAGGACATTGGCCCCGTGCTTTGGATCGGCGAAGACAATCAGCCCCAGATCGGGCTCGGGAAATCGAAGTTGAATCGCCGTCGGGTCAATCATTACGCTTCGTGCCATAAAAAACATTAAGCTCTTGCCCTCTCTCATCATAAGGAACTGCGAAAGTGCCGGTAAGTCCGGACACTCCTGCAAGGCACTTGCTATTGCCACGAGTGGGAACTTACAACTTTAATTAGATTAGAACCGTTTGCCGAATCATGTGAGCTAAAAAAATGCCTCGTTTTGCCATCACTTTACAGTTGCTGCTCCTTCTAATTCTTACCTTCACTGGCTGCAAGAAGCCTGAAGACAAATTTAAAGAACCTATCGAGGTTAATGGACTAGGTTCGACCCAAAGCCAACTTAAAGAAGTCAAACTCACGATCGACACCGGCGATCCGAAAGTCACAACGCTCAAATTTCCTTACACCGAGAAAATGACTGTTCTCGACGTCCTCGTCCAGGCAGAAAGCCAAGGCATCAATTCGGTCATTGAGGGCCAAGGTGAAGGAGCCATGATCAAATCGATCCAAGGCATCAAAAACGAGGGGGGCGGCAAAGAGGCCAAAAACTGGATTTTCTACGTCAACAAGAAGCAAGCCAACGTCAGCTGCGCCGTCTATTCCCTCAAACCGGGAGACGTTATAAGATGGAGTTTTGAAAAGTACGAGTAACGCCCGACGACAGTGCCGACAATCGAATGTCCGCATACCGTCGTCAGCGCGAACTCAAGCCTGCTGATGGTATGCCCATCGGCAGGAGAACACTTTGTCGGACATCGATTGATCCGTTGCTTTAGCTAAGGATGATTCACGGAATGGAAACTCTTTCACTGAACTCACGTCGCGGACTGACTTGGGCTGTCTGGGGCATGCTTGTTGTCTGCGGTGTGCTGGGTCGCCTGTGGCAGCCGGAGTACAACCTGACCCCGTTGGCCGCGCTGACACTGTTCGGCTCGCTGATTTTCACCGAGCGTTGGTTGGTCGCCGTGTTGCCGCTGACGATCTTGACGATCAGCAACGTCTGGCTGCCGCAATACAACTCGCAAGTCGAGATGATTGTCGTCTACAGTTGCCTCCTGATTCCGGTCGCGTTTCACGGCTGGCTGCGTGAGAAGTTCACGTTCGGCAAGTTGGCGATCATCGGTGGGTTGCCCTCGCTGATGTTCTTCGTCATCACTAACGGCGTGGTCTGGATCATCCGCCGCGGCATCGCGTTCGATGATTCGCTCGCCGGACTCGTCGAATGTTACACCGTCGCGTTGCCGTTTTATCGCTGGATGCTCGCGGGCGATGTCTTTTATATCGCGGCTATCTTTGGCACCTATGCGGTCTGTGCAAAATTGGCTCCCCGACAAGAACTCGCACCTGTGTTAGTTTCTTCGCAACAATAAGATCAGATACTCACCGCGCACGCTCATGATCTAGGAGCAATCATGCACGATGAGGAAGACGAGTTCGACGCCGAGGATTTCCACGAACACGACGGGTCCGATGCTAAACGCGACGCAGATTTTCGCTGCGGCCACGATGGCTATGCCTTGCGTCCTACGGCAAGCTTGTTCGCCGAACCGACGCCCGCACTAGGGCAAATCTATTCAGCCGATTCGACAACTGATCGCGTGAAGCCGCCTCGTTCTGCCTTGCGGCGTATTATCTACGGCCTAATTGTCGGGTTCATCTGCACTGGGTGGATCGGAATTATCCCGATTTTCGAACCCAGTCCGCTGGATGTTCTGTGGTACGGCGTTGCCGTTTTAAGTCTTGGCGGCGGGGTTTATCATGTCTGGACTAAAACCAAATACGAAGCCGAGACGAATTACGTCGGCCAACGGGGCATCGAGCGTTATCTGGTTCGCGACCGCATCGACGCCCCGCAGGTGTGCGAAACACTACTCTTTGCCGAAGCTGCCGAATTGCGCGGGGTCATCGCCCGTATGATGCTCCAAGGAGCGATCCACACTTTTACCCAATTCGAGTATGTCTGGACCGACTCGCGACAAAACAAGATTTTCGAAATCAAGGGGAGTTTCGGCGTCAAGGAATTGCCGATCAAACAAGGGCATGTTTGGCATTTCGCCCAAGCCGCGGAAAGGGCTTGGACTGACTTCGTTTATCAACGGCTGCTGCAGGAATACGAACGAAAACGTTATTTCGAGTTTCCCATTGAAAAGGGAGCTGCGATGCTCGTTGGCGACGGTTTTCTGGAATATCGTACGCCCGAGAGTTCGTTCCGTATTCAAGCGATTGACCTGGAAAAGGCCGAGCTCGTCGATGGCTGGTTTACATTCACTTCGCGCGAGGCGATTCGATTTGGAAATATTGGCAAGATCAAGTTTCACTTTGGCAAGCTCGCCAACGCCGAAGCCTTTGTGTTGGCCATCTGTGAATTTCTCGATCTCGATCCGCATGACTTCACCGGAACATCGAGTCCCGCTATCTTTGGTGCCATATAATTTTTTTCTAGGCCCCACGAAATGTTATCAGCACCGCGCACGCTCATGATCTAGGAGCAACCATGCACGATGAGCACGCTGACAACTTTGACGAAGACGACGAGTTGGATGACCTCGAAGAGGTCGTCTATGGACACGATGGCTACCCACTGCGAAGCGCGGCCATCGCAATCGGCGATCCTTCGCCGGAGTTGGGGCAAGTCTTGTCGGCCGATTCGACATTCGACATTGTGAAGCCGCAGCGATCCGCCTTGCGGCGGATCATCTACGGTCTGATTCTCGGCTTTATCTGCGGTGGCTGGGGCCTCTTGGTTCCCTACTTGCAACCGGGGCCGCGTGACAACCTGATGTATACAATCGGGGTGTTTTTTATGGCGATTGGCTTGTACCTCGCGTGGATCAAAACGCGTTTCGAGGCCGAGACAAATTACGTCGGTCAATGGGGAATCGAGCGCTGCCTTGTTCGCGGCAGCCCGACAACACCGCCAGTTCGCGAAACGCTGCTCTTTTCAAACGCAGCCGCGTTGCGCGTTGTCCATACGCGGCTGATGCTGCAGACGGTGCTCCATACGGCAACGCAGTTCGAATACACTTGGACCGATGCCGAGCAAAAAAAGATTTTTGTCATCAAAGGAATGTTTGGGGCCAAGGAGTCGCCGCTCAAGCAAGGTCACGCGTGGCATTTTGCTCAAGTCACCGAAGCCGCTTGGACCGACTTCGTCTACAATCAGATGCTGGAACAATACGAGCGCCACCGCTGTCTGGAATTTTCGCTGGAAAAAGGGACCTCGATCCTTGTCTGCGACGATTATCTGGAATATCGTACGCCAGAGAACGCGCTGCGAATCCAAGCCCCGGATTTGGAAACGGCCGAACTCGTCGACGGCTGGTTCACTTTCGCTCCCCGCGATGAAGCGCGCTTCGGTAACACGGGCAAGATCAAGTTCCACTACTCGAAGTTGGCGAACGCCCAAGCATTTGTGAGAGCACTCGAGGATTTTTTTGATTTCGACCCGGATGACTTTACAGCCACTTCAAGCCCGCTTGCTATTGGTATCATTTCATAATTAAATTTTGGATTCGTTTGCAACCGACTATACACCTTTCTCAAAAGCTACTCCTGATGTCACTCCCCGCGATTGCTCCTGACAAAACAAAACTCGGTTGGATCGGCACCGGCGTGATGGGCCAGAGCATGGCCGGGCATTTGCTCGCCAAAGGTTACCCCGTCACCGTCTACAGCCGAACCAAGAGCAAGTCCGAAGCGCTCCTCGCCAAGGGCGCGAAGTGGGCAGACACGCCGGCCGAAGTCGCGAAGAACTCGGACGTCGTCTTCACGATCGTCGGTTATCCCCAGGACGTGCGCGAAGTGATCCTCGGCAAGGACGGCGCACTTGCCGGAGCCAAAGCCGGCGCGATCCTTGTCGACATGACGACTAGCGATCCGTCCCTCGCCATTGAAATTGCCAACGCCGCAAAGGCCAAGGGCGTCCACAGTGTTGACGCTCCGGTGAGCGGCGGCGACATCGGCGCGCGCGAGGCACGGCTCTCGATCATGATCGGCGGCGAGAAGCCGGTCGTCGAAGCGTTGCAGCCGCTCTTCGAAGTGATGGGCAAGACGATCATCCACCAAGGCGGACCCGGCGCGGGCCAGCACACCAAACTCACCAACCAGATCCTGATTGCGACGGGCATCATCGGCGTCTGCGAAGCGCTGCTCTACGCGTACAAGTCTGGCCTCGACTTGAACACCGTGCTGTTGTCCGTCGGGCCCGGCGCGGCGGGAAGCTGGTCGCTGGCCAACTACGGGCCGCGCATGATCAACAACCAATTCGACCCCGGCTTTGCCGTCGAGCACGTCAGCAAGGACCTGGGCCTGGCGCTCGACGAATCCAAGAAGATGGGCATCTCGATGCCGGGCCTGGCGCTCGCGAATCAGTTGTACATCTCGTTCCAAGCCCGCGGCGGCGGCCGCAAGGGCGTGCATGGGCTCATGCTCGCGCTCGCGGAACTTAGCGGGATTGATTGGACAAAGCGGTAGGTGCGGCTGTGCCGCACCTATTACCGGCTACCCAATTCGAGTATGTGCCGCATACGAAGCCTCTCGGCATGCACAACGGATTTACACGGCAATGTCTACTCTTCGCCCGGCACAGCCGGGCCTACGCATAAATCCTTGCCACAAACGCTCTTGCGGGATCTATTCAGCCTGTTAAAATACGAGACTCGCGATTTCGAGCGTCAAACGCCGGACTTCGCCCACAAGACACAGTCATTAATTTTAGGGATTCAAATCATGGGTGTTGCAAAAACTGGCAAGGGTCGTCGCAAGTTGGGCCGCAAGAAGCGCCGCATGCGTGCTCGTATCCGCCATAAAAAGGTCTAGTGCCTTTAGCAACCTGCAGCGTAAGCAAGGGAAGTATCTCTGCAATCTCTCCCTCGCTAACACGTCGGGCTCCAAAAATCTTCGCCGTTACAACCCACACAACCGCTGTGGCCGGAATGCCGGTCACTGCGGTTGTTTGTTGCGCGTAACTCGGAATTTCCCGTGAAAATCGCGGTTATTCTTGCGGTTTCAGCAGCATTCGCCCGACTCGAGCTCTGTCGCTCGTAACGCCCGCGTTGAAAAAAATCGACACTCGTGGTTGCACGTCACCATGTGCAACCTAGGGTTGTGCGAAGGCAACATCGATTGCCGCATTTATTCACCATGCGTGGGAAGGGAACTAGCCATGCGAACTTTGAGTCTCCAACTGATCGCCGCCACCGCTTTGCTGCTATGTACTGGCTGCCAAGCCTGCATTGATAGTATTTATCGCTTTGAAACGTGGAAGACCGAGCGCTGCTGCAATCTGTTTCATTGCCACAATCCGGCACCAGCCGTGATTTACGCTCCGATTGCCGCGCCGGTACAGCAATGCCCGCAGCCAATGCCCGTCGCCGCGGCACCTTGTGCTCAGCCGGCTCCGATTTGTGCGCCGATCCAATGCGATCCGTGTGCGAACTCGGCCGCGAGCCAAACAGCGGCTGCACCGTGCTGCCAACAACAAGCGGCGCCGTGCTGCCCGCAACCTTGCTGTCCGCCGGTCTGCTGCCCGCCAGTCTGCTGCGTGAATGAATGCTGCCCTTCGCCTTGCTCGTCGTCGTACGGCGGAATGTCTTACGGCTCGGGCTGTGATGCTTGCAGCAGTTCGACCAGCGGCGGCACGATCGTCAACGAAACGCCGGGCTATAACCCCAACGTTCCGACAATCCAAAACAACCCACAACTCGCTCCTCCGGGCCCAGCCTCCATCGGCCGCTAAGCGAAACGAACGTACAAATTCCCATCCCAAGCCCCGCGGGTCAAACCGCGGGGCTTTTTTCGTATTCGTCGTTAGCCGGATCGTCTACGCCCGGCGCGTCAGGCTAAAAGCCTGACGGGATCATTTCTCGCACGAAGCATGGCTTCGTGCTACCATGCTCTCACAAGTTTGGGGAAACTTTCACCCTCCTTTGGAGTGAGCATCATGGGTCGCCGTTGGCCGTTGCCGTGCTTGATCGTCTCGTTGTTGATCGCGTCCTTCTCTTGGGCCGAGCAGAAGGAACCTGCCAAGGATGCGGCCAAAGCTCCGGCTGCAGAAGAAGCGAAGGACTCCCCGCCGAAGGGCGAGGTCCTGAAGTTCACCTTTGCCGACAGCAAAATCTTCCCCGGCACGACGCGCGACTACTGGGTCTACATCCCCAAACAATACACCGGCGAGAAGCCGGCGTGCGTGCATGTCAATCAAGACGGCATCCAATTCAAAGCGCCCGAGGTCTTTGATCGCTTGATCCACGAAGGCGCAATGCCCGTCACGATCGGCGTCTTCATCACGCCGGGCAAAGTCAAAGCGCCGACCAAAGAAGCGCTCGACCGCTTCAACCGTAGCCTCGAATACGACGGGCTCGGCGACAGCTACGTGCGGTTCTTGCTCGACGAATTGCTGCCCGACGTCGAAACGAAGAAGGCCAGCGACGGCCGCGCGATCAAACTGAGCAAAGACGGCAACGACCGGAGCATCGGCGGGACGAGCAGCGGCGCGATCGCCGCGTGGACCGCGGCGTGGGAACGGCCCGACGCGTTTCGCCGGGTCTTCAGCGGGATCGGCACCTACGTCGGCCTACGCGGCGGGAACAACTACCCGACGCTGATCCGCAAGTACGAACCAAAACCGATTCGAGTTTTCTTGCAAGACGGGAGCAAGGACCTGAACATCTACGGCGGCGACTGGTGGATGGCGAATCAGGAAATGGAACGCGCGCTGGTCTTTGCCGGCTATGAAGTGAACCACGAATGGGGCGACGGTGCGCACAATGGCGAGCACGCCACAAAGCTCTTTCCCGATGCGATGCGCTTGCTTTGGAAAGGCTATCCCGCCGCGCCGAAAGCCGGCCTCGGTTCGCCGCAATTGCAAGAGATTTTGATCCCCGGCGAAGATTGGAAGCTCGTCGGCGAAGGCTACAAATTCACCGAAGGGCCCGCCGTTAACACCGCGGGCGAAGTCATCTTCAACGACATTCCGAACAGCAAGACGTACAAGATCAAGGACGGCAAAGCGGTTGAATGGATAGCTGACTCTCATAAGAGCAACGGCGCAGCGTACGGTGCGGATGGCAGGCTTTACATGGTTTCAACTGCCAGGAAAGCGATCCTCGCCTGGGACCAAGATGGCAAATCGAACGTCGTCGCCGAAGGATTCAAAGGCAACGATCTCGTCGCGCTCAACAACGGCAACATCTATGTGACGAATCCTTCGCAGGATCCGAAACAGCCGAGCGAGATTTGGCGCATTTCGCCCAATGGCGAAAAGAAAGTCGTTGACCTAGGTACGATCAAATTCACCAACGGCATCACCGTCTCCCCGGACCAGACGCTGCTCTACGTCGCCGATGCCCGTTCGCATTGGGTTTACAGCTACCAAATCCAAGCCGATGGCACACTCAAGCACAAGCAACGGTATTATCACTTGCATCAGCCCGACGCAGCCGACGACAGCGGCGCGGACGGCATTCGTTGCGATCAAGATGGGCGACTCTACGTCGCGACGCGCCTCGGGTTGCAGGTCTGCGACCAAGCCGGCCGCGTGAATTGCATCATCCCGACGCCGAACGGCAAGTGCAGCAACGTGACGTTCGGCGGCGAGAAGTTCGACACGCTCTACGTCACCGCTGGTGATAAAGTTTACTCGCGCCGGGTGAAACCGATTGGCGCTCGCGCCAATGAAAAGCCGATCCTGCCGAAAGCACCGCGGCTTTAGCAACCCGACGCGTAAGCGAGGGAGAGTAGCCAACTTGCTCTGCAAGTTGGAACACGCAGGACATTGTATTGAAGTTCGCATCGAACTGACGCAACGGCACCCCAAGTGGCCCACTCGCCCCGCGAGTGGGTATTCGCACGACGTAGCCTGCGCTAAAGTCATTTTTTGAGTATCCGCGTCAAACGTGTTCCTTCTCGCGGAGCGAGAAGGCCACTTTGAAGCGCGTTTTGATCGCGCGGAGTCGCGCTTGGTAGCAGCGTCGCGCGGGTTCCAACTTGCAGAGCAAGTTGGCTACTCTTGGGTGATACAAGTGCGAGATGCCCGACGATCCCAGCGGCGACTTGATTACGGCCGCGTCGCCTCTTGCGAATCGGCTTTTGCTTCTGCTTGCAACTCGACCGACGCCTCTTGCTCCAGCGCCTTGAGCGATTCCTCGTCCTCGCCCAGGAGCTTTTCCAGTGCGCCGGGTTTGGTCGGTTCTTGATTGTGTTTGTAGTGCCGCCAGGCCATGAACCCGCCGATCAGTAGACCCACGACGACAACAATCGTCAGCCCATACTCGGCGTTTTTAATCCAATCTCCGACGTCCTTGCCAAAGTAATAGCTGAGTCCAAAAAAAAGCAGGATCACCACACTGGCGCAAAGCAAGTCCGCGAGGAGAAAACGCCAGAAGGGAAACTTGAGGATGCCAGCCGTCAAATAAACGGGCGAACGAATCCCGACCAAAAACCGCGAGACGAACAGCACGACGACGCCGTGTTGGTCGATCATCCGTTCGAGCAGCTTCTCGCGCTCGGGAGTGAGGTACTTCCCCCAAGGCGTGTTGCTGTTCATCACGCGCCGGCCAATCTTGCGGCCGATCCAGTACATGATCGTGTCACCCACCAAGCAGCCGATCAAACAACAAAGCAGCGCGAGCCAAGGATTCAGCGACTGCTCGGGATTCCCGCCAGGCGCCGAGAGCACGCCCGCTGCGATCAACGCCACTTCCTCGGGCAACGGCAAGCCGCAGCCGGTGAGCAACAGGAATACAATGATTCCCGCGTAGCCGTAGTCTGGAACGAGATTGAGCAGAGCTTCCATCAACAATCCATGCCGATCAGGCGGGTCTTCCGAATTAATTTCCCTCGGTAACTCTCACGGCCACCGCGCGAGATTCTTACAATGGGGTAAGTCCTATCTTAATCGCCTACGGCTCGTGTGGGGAATGTACTTCTGAGATTTCTCCGGGAATTTCCTCGTGAATTTTCTGATGACAACGCGCATGAATCATAGTCTACTTTGATCGCGATGATTCCAATTCCAGGGGTCGGAGCCCCCGGGACTTCGTGATTTCTAACGACAACTGATTTCTGAAACTTTCAGCGAATGCCCACGCGCGAACTTTCCGACCTGCGTATCCTCATCACCGGTGCCTCGGGCGGGATCGGCCGCGCGCTGGCCGACGAGTTGCTGGC